>JAAUOP010000133.1 GCA_012034805.1 Synechococcales cyanobacterium CRU_2_2
TCTATGCTGGCTGACTGCCAACTTGTCGCATTTTCTACTCAGAGCTTAAATCAACACTTTTTTTGCAGTTATCAAAAGCAGTGTATTTGACTATTTTTTCTTTTAAATGCTTGTGACGTTGGTGTTTTTGTGGGGGATTTTGATTTTGATTAGGAGGGCGATCGCCATAAATATACGAGGACATAATTGTCTTCTGAGGACAAAAATAATTTCCATCAAGCTCTCGACAAATTAAATAGTTTCTCCTAGGCTTTGACTGGGAGGAAAATGCTAGATCGCGACTAAGAATACAGTTCTATTTTGTGAGCGATGGACAAATTATTGATTGCTTTAAGTTCAGACAAAACCACGATAAATATCCGAGAAAAGACGGGTAGCATTTCAGCTTAGAGTGCTAGATTGCTGGCCATGCATCCTACGGATTTTTACGGACGTTTCTGAACCAGTCCAGCTAAATTGTCCGATTGCTGAGTGGCTGAATCAACGCATTTAGCAAGTTTACGCTGGCATTGAGTCGCATCTGCCGAGCTTATCGCCGTTTCGTTCCACGCGACGGCATCACCAGAACTCGGGGACACGATTGACTCCTATGAATTCATTCCAAGACAGCAGCGTATTTAGCGGCCCAATTTTACCTGCCGCCCAGAACTTTGCCGCCCTGACCAGCGCCCAGGCTGGCATTCAAATGCTGCCGACCTACAACGGCAAAGAATACTTACTCACCACCGCCAAAACTTGGGAAGAGGCCCAGGCAGAAGCCGTTAGTTTGGGCGGCAACCTCGTCACCGTCAACGACGCCGCCGAAGAAGCTTGGCTGCGACAAACCTTTGGCACCACCGAAAGCCTCTGGATTGGTCTGACCGATCGTGTTCAAGAAGGCACCTTCCGCTGGGCCAATGGCGAAGCCGTCACCTACACCAACTGGGCACCAGGCCAACCCGATAACTACCAGCCCGTTGGTGGCGAAGACTACGCATCGCTCAATTTTCGGGACACCCAAAAGTGGAACGACGCTAGTGCTCAGACCAAGTATCGCGGCATTGTGGAGCTCAGTCCGAGTGCCCAAGCAGGCGTCATTGGCCTAGAGTCAAGCAATATTATCGTCAATGAAGGACAACCAAAGGCCGTTGTCACCGTGCTACGCACCAAAGGCATAGCCGGGACGGTGACGGTGGACTACAGCACGGTGGCGGGGGCGCGATCGCCAACCAAGACTACATCGCCAAATCCGGCACACTCACCTTCGCGCCGGGCGAAACGCGAAAGTCCGTGGAAATTGCCTTGCTCAACGACACCTTGGTCGAAGGCAGCGAAGCCTTTGGCTTTGCCATTGACAACGTCACGGGTGGGGCAACCTTGTTGGCTCCTCGTACCGCTCAGGTCACCCTGCGCGACGACGAATCGGTGTTTACCTATGGCAACAGCAACTACCGCCTCACCAGCGGAGCCAAAACCTGGGCCGAAGCCCAAGCCGAGGCCGTCAGTTTGGGTGGCAACTTGATCAGCGTCAACGATAGCGACGAACAAACCTGGCTCCAGCAAACCTTCGGAACTATCGAAACCCTTTGGACGGGCCTGACCGACCAAGCCCAGGAGGGCCAGTTTCAGTGGATTAGTGGTCAGGCCGTCACCTACACCAACTGGGCACCAGGTCAGCCCGATGACTATCAGCCTGCAGGTGGCGAAGACTATGGGACGCTGAACTTCCGAGAAACCCAGCGGTGGAACGATGCCAACGGTCGATCGCGCTACCGGGGCATTATCGAAATCCCCAGCAACGAACCTGTGGTCGGAACGGGCAACGGCCTCAAGGCCGAATACTTTGACAACAAGGATTTCACCAGCCCCAAGCTGACCCGCACCGATTCCACCGTCAACTTCGACTGGAAAGGCGGGACACCTTCCACGCGCATCGGTGCAGACACCTTCTCGGTGCGCTGGAGTGGCCAGGTTCAGCCGCTCTATTCTGAAACCTACACCTTCCAAACCACCTCCGACGATGGCGTTCGGCTCTGGGTCAACGATCAGCTGATTATCAATAAATTTGTCAATCAGGGCACCACCAGCCACAACGGCACCATCACGCTTAACGCAGGTCAGCGTTACGATATCCGGCTCGATTACTTCGAGAACACGGGCTCCGCTTCTGCCAAGCTGGCTTGGTCGAGTGCTAGCCAGACCTTGGGGATTATTCCCGAGTCCCAACTCTATTCCGCGCCAGTGCAAAACCCCAATCCAGAGTTGGTGAGCGAAGCGATTGTCTCGAATCTCTTCCTGCCGACGGCGATCGACTGGACGCCGAATGCTAGCAAGCTATTCGTGGCGGAAAAGGGCGGTGTGGTCAAGGTCTACGAAAACGGGGCCTTGCTGGAGACGCCGTTTATCGATATTTCGGCTCAGGTGAATAGTGCGCGCGATCGCGGCCTACTCGACATTGCCGTTCATCCGGACTTTGCCACCAATCCCTACATCTACTTGCTGTTCACCTACGACCCCCCAGAGGTGTTCAATCATCTGACCGATGTCCTGGCCCAACCCGACGGCAACGGCAACCGGGCCGGACGTCTGGTGCGGGTCACCGCCGACGCCGCCACCAACTTTACGACAGCCGTTCCGGGCAGTGAAGTAGTTCTGTTGGGCAACAACAGCACCTGGAACAACTTCAACGGCTTTGCCAACAGCACCTTCAACTTTGACGAGCGCCCTGCCGGAATTTTGCCCGATGGCACCAATCTAATCGATTTCCTGGCGGCGGATAGCGAGTCCCACACCATCGGCTCAGTGGAGTTTGGTCCCGATGGCTCGCTCTACGTCAGCAACGGCGATGGCACCTCCTACAACCGGGTCGATCCGCGCACCGTCAGGGTTCAGGACATTGACAACCTCTCTGGCAAAATTCTGCGCATCAACCCGATCACCGGTCAGGGTCTCATAGACAATCCGTTCTACAACGGCAATGGAGATGCCAACCGTTCCAAGGTGTATCAATACGGCCTGCGCAATCCCTTCCGTATTGCGGTGGACGAAACCGACGGCCAAGTGTTTGTCGGTGACGTGGGTTGGACCCAGTGGGAGGAAATTAACTCGGCACCCGCCGGAGCCAACTTCGGCTGGCCCTACTACGAAGGTGGAAGCGGCACTGCGCTCCAAACCGTTGACTATCGGAACTTGCCAGCAGCCCAGGCGTTCTATGCCAGCGGCCAAACGACCCGGCCTTCGGTGCTGGCATTCAACCATTCCACGGGGATTAACGCCATTGTGATGGGTGATATTTACAACGGAGACAGTCTCCCCAGCGAGTACAAAGGCGACCTCTTCTTTAATGACCTCGGCCAAGGCATTGTCCGCAACGTCAGCTTTGACGCCGCAGGCAACGTCACGTCGGTGCAGGAGTTTACCCGAGGGGCCAATGTCGTTGTTCAAATCGCCGAGGGGCCAGATGGCAACCTCTACTATGTCGATTTGGATGATGGCCTCGTCGGTCGCTGGAAGTTTGCCTAACTTCTTTCACAAATTGCAGGGAATGCCCTGAGGGACTTATCTCGACACGATTGAGTGATCTGGGACGGGGTAGAACCCGTTCTCGATGAGAACCGTTTTGAGATTGTTTATTGGGGCGATCGCGTAATGTCAATGCTGGAATTTGCTCAGGGTGCTGGAACCCATTGGGATGGCCGTGGTTCGGATCGGGGCGGGAGTTCGGATCGGGGCGGGAGTTCGGATCGGGGCAGCTTAAACTGGGCGAATTCGAGCTCCGATCCCTGGAGTCCAACCGGCCTGATCACGCCATCGCCCACCGATGCCTTTGCTCTCCCTTACGACACGCCCCAAGACCTGACCCTGGCCCCGTCCGACCTTGCGACAACCTCCTGGCCCCACCCACCCGACTGGAGCAGCGAATACCCACTAGCGAGCTCAGTCGATCTCCCTGTAGACCCCATCACCGGAGATGGTCGAGTCTGTGGCGTGGACTTGGCCCTGGGCGGACAGCCAGACTCACAGCTCGCTTTGTCCCCAAACCGATCTCTAGAGCTATCCCCAGGCCATTTGAGTGCGCTGACCGAATTTAGCGCGCTGACCGGATACGGGCTGATCGACGCGGCAGCAGCGACAGCGGCGGCGATCGCGCTGCGCCCCTGTCAACCTGCCGAGCCCTCGCCGGCCCCCCTGACCGAGCCCCCAGCCGAGCCCCCGATCGCCCAGCTCCCGACCGAAGTCTTGACTGGCACAGAATACAAAACAGCCTTCCCTCAAGACCCCGAGCCGACGGATCCCGCCACTGAGGCCTTAGAACCCCTGACGCTCATCCGGGCTCCCGAAGCTTGGGCCCAGGGCACAACCGGTGCAGGCGTCGTTGTGGCTGTGATCGACTCTGGCCTCGACATTGACCACCCCGAACTCAAAGACAGCCTGTGGCGCAACCCCAACGAAATTCCCGCTGACGGCATCGATAATGACAACAACGGCTACATCGACGATATCCATGGTTGGAACCTGGGTCTGGGGCAAAATAACGGTGACATTCGCCCCGGCACCGACTCCAGCTACCAGGGGCATGGCACCCATGTCGCTGGGATCATCACCGCCGCGCTGGACGACCATGGCAACACTGGCGTTGCCTACGACGCCAAAATAATGGTGCTGCGCCTGGGAGACGCCACCGATCGCGGCAGTTTCAGCAACGCAGGCAGCCTAGTCGAAGGCATCTACTACGCCGTTGACCATGGTGCAAAAATCATCAATCTGAGCCTAGGCTGGACCGATTCCCCCGCACTCCAGACCGCCCTTGCCTATGCAGCCCAGTACAACGTCATCACCGTGGCCGCCGCAGGCAACAGCGGCAATCAAGCGTTGCCCGTAGTGCCCGCTCGCTATGCCGATCGCTGGGGAGTATCCGTGGGAGCGAGCGATCGCAGCGGCAACTTGGTTCGTTTCTCGAACCGCGCCGGAGACGACCCCAAGCTCTGCCACGTCCTCGCCCCCGGCCAGCGCATTTACTCAACCCAGCCCGGCGGCGACTACCGCAAGCGTAGCGGCACGTCCATGGCCACCCCCTTTGTCAGCGGTGTCATCGCCCTGATGCTCAGCGCCAACCCAAACCTCAGCGTCCAGCAAATTCGAGACACGCTGATAGCAACCGCTGAACCCAAACCCACGGATCCAGAGCCCATGAACCCACGGCTGGCGAACCCAGAGCTGATGACCCAGAGCTGTTAACCCAGGGCGGGTAAAACTCCAATCGCGCAAGCTGCAGAGAATACGGAATCGATAGACTTGTTAAAAATTGAAGAATAATGCCGGAGCGATAAGCTTAACAAATCATAGAAATAGCAGAAGTGGGTTCCCATTAACCCATAGAGAGGAATCAACTGAACCCATAGGAACCCGTTGCCGAAACATAATCAAAACTTATTTATTGGCCTTGCAACAACGTCATTCTTAATGCGGATGATCCAGTTGAAGATTTTTGCTTAGTATCGAAAATGGAATCCGTGCCATAAGTCATTGAGCGCTGCTCCCTGTCCTTTGGTCTGGATAAAGGCAAATGCCAACTTTTTTGGAGAGAATCGAGAATGGCAAGCTATAAAGTAACGCTGGTTAGCGAGGCTGAGGGTCTCAACACCACGATCGAGGTTCCCGAAGATCAGTACATCCTGGATGCCGCAGAAGAGCAAGGTATTGACCTGCCCTACTCCTGTCGTGCGGGCGCTTGCTCGACCTGCGCTGGCAAGATCACGGCTGGCACCGTTGACCAATCGGATCAATCTTTCCTGGATGACGACCAAATCGAAGGTGGTTTTGTGCTCACCTGTGTGGCCTACCCCACGTCTGACTGCACCATTACCACTCACATGGAAGAAGAGCTGTACTAACTCCTGGCCCTAGCGAGCCCAAACCAAACGGTTTCGCAGGATATTTCCGTTGCAAGCAAAGAAGGTCTGGACTATCAAATCCAGACCTTCTTTATTGATGTGGCCGTGTATTTTTTGGTTTTTTCAGGATGATAGTTGCTCATCACGATCTACCCAAAGTTACCCAAACCAGCCAAAGTTACCCAAAGTCTAGACGCTAGGCATTTGTTCTGTACGGCGCGCTGATTCGGGAGTGGCTTCAAATACTGTGTTGTAGAAGACGCCTGCCAACAAAGCACCGACAATTGGGGCCAGCCAGAACAACCACACTTGACTAAACAACTCTGCACCTGCCCAAAGCGCAACACCAGTGCTACGCGCAGGGTTGACGGAGGTGTTGGTGACGGGAATGCTGATCAGGTGAATCAGGGTCAGGCAAAGGCCGATCGCTACCGGAGCCATACCCGCCGGAGCACGGCGATCGGTCGCGCCCAAAATCACCATCAAAAAGGCAAAGGTCAAGACAACTTCCACCAGCAGGCAAGCCATCAGGCTATATCCACCGGGGGAATGAACCCCATAGCCATTGGTTGCAAGGGGATTAGAACCCGATAGCTCAAAGCCAGGACGACCGTTGGCGACCAGAAAAACCAGTCCCCCACCCAAGATTGCGCCTACAACCTGAGATCCAATGTAGGGGAGCAGCTCGGAACCCGGAAACCGCTTCCCGGCCCAGAGACCGAAGGAAACTGCTGGATTGAGGTGACAGCCGGAAATGTGGCCGATGGCGTAGGCCATGGTCATGACGGTCAGACCGAAGGCAAGGGAAACACCGACTAAGCCAATGCCCAAGGTGTTGGATTCAGCATTCGGAAAATTGGCGGCTAAAACTGCGCTACCACAACCCCCGAGAACCAGCCAGAAGGTTCCCATCAGTTCTGCGATGCAGCGTTTTGTCAAATTCATAAGAAAACTCAATATAGGTTTGCGATCGCATCAAAGCAGGCAATCCCCAGAAGATTCACAACCCAAAAGACTCGCACAGGAAGAAATTGAAAAATCTCACACAGGACAAGTTGAGCAGTCAATTGTCATCACAGAGAGCCATTCGCGACCGACCCTGACACGGGCCGCCGAGCTTGGCAAGGGATGTTAAACCATAGACCCTCGCAATCGGAGTCAAGGATTTCCCAGGAACAAACCGTAAATGTGGGGGTTACGAAACCGATCAAGCATCGCTTTGCTGGGAGGAGGTACTATCCCTTCTCGTGAAATCAGCAGGCCAAAAAACCACAGGCTGTCTCAGTATAAAGCGAATGAATGGGTAGATGCAAATGAAAAAACGCGAATTCGAAGGCGAATCGTTTGGCCAATGCTTTGCTTTGGATGCGTGATAAAACTCTAGCAAATTTTTCTGGTTTTCGGTAGGGTTTTGTGTCAATTTTTCGTTAAAAACTTCAACTCATTTAAGTTTTTACAATTAATATTGGGAAGCCCATAAAGACCAAAATAAAGACCTAACTTCTAGCGATAAATCCTAGAAGTAAATACAGAGATGGCTGAAGGATAAATCGAATCGTCAACCAAGATGTGAGCAAATCCATAGGTAATCCACAAGTAACCCACAAAAGCAACCTATGATTGTCTAGATTGGTGGCGATTGAAAGTAAAGATTTCGTGAAACATCTAAAAGCAGACGTACTAGTGGTGGGAGGCGGCACTGGCGGCGTGGCGGCGGCGCTGCAGGCGGCTCGGCGGGGTGCCCAGACACTGATGGTGAGTGAGGGGCCTTGGCTGGGGGGGATGCTGACCAGTGCTGGGGTCTGTGTGCCGGATGGGAATGAACTGGCGGCATTTCAGACGGGCATTTGGGGGCAGTTTTTACGATCGCTCCAATCCCATCAATCCGGCGGTCTCGACCAAAGCTGGGTCAGTTGCTTTTGCTACGAGCCCTGTTTGGGAGCAAAAATCTTTGCGGATTGGGTGGCTGCCTTACCGAATTTGTCTTGGGTGGTTGGGCAGCGGGCGCTCGCCGTCGAAATCGTTAATTCTTGCCTCACCGCTGTCCAATTCCCGGACTATCGCATCGAAGCCACAATTGTCGTAGATGGCACCGAACTGGGTGATCTGATTTCTCTGGCCAAGCTTCCAGATCGCTGGGGCTGGGAGCCGCAAGAATTGTGGGGTGAACCGAGTGCGCCAACGCAATCAGCCTTGGGTTCTGATGATTTTTCGATCGCTACCCCGTGCAGTCACCCACCTGGGTCGTGATCTTGCAGGACTTTGGCAAAGGCGCAACAGCGCCGCTGATCCCCAGACCAGAGTCCCTGGGCCCCTCAGGGCTTGAGTTGGAGGGTGCCTTTGGCAGAGCCTGGGAGCGCTATGGGCCGGAGAAGTTTTTGGACTATGGGCGGCTGCCCGGCGATCGATTCATGCTCAATTGGCCGATTCATGGCAATGACTATGGTGTGGGTTTATCGCGGCTGGTGGCTGGGGATGAGGCGAGGCGGGCTTGGGCCGAGGAGGCGATCGCTCATTCCCAAGCCTTTGCTCACTACATTCAGCAAAAACTAGGCCGTCGCTACGGGCTTGCGGCTGATGTTTTTCCAGTCGGCCAGTTCGGTGACCGCCCTGATGAGCAACCTAGTGAGCATTCTGGTCAGCCGCTAGGGGGCGGAGCTTACGCCCTACAGGCCTATTTTCGGGAAAGTCGCCGGATTCAGGGTGTGAGTACCGTGATTGAGCAGGATATTTTTCCCCAGACGGGTGGTTTTGTGGCGGCACTGCCAAGGGATTCCCAGGGTCAGGTGACCAGTATTGCGATCGGGAACTATCCGAACGATCACCACTACCCGGAGCGAGACATTGCCCTCGCGCCCAAGTCTCGTCGTTGGGGCGGTCGCTGGACGGGGACGCCGTTTACGATTCCCTACGGTGCTCTGGTACCGATATCGATAGATGGTTTTTTGGCCTGCGACAAAAACATTTCGGTCTCCCACATCGCCAATGGAGCCACCCGGCTCCAGCCGACCGTGTTGGGCATCGGTCAGGCAGCGGGAATGGCGGCGGCGCTGTGTGTGGAGTTGGGCTGTCAACCGCGATCGCTCCCCATTCGCATCCTCCAAGTGGCCTTACTCCATGATCCCCAAGCGCCCAGTGCCCTCATTCCGCTCTACAATCTGACGCCCGATCACCCAGACTGGCGACGGTTGCAGCAGCATTACCTGGATCATCCCGAGCAATATCCCGCTAGTGGTGAGCACCCAGGCTTGGATTTGGAGATATTGCCGACACCCCAAGGCTTGCCCTTTGAGCATTCCGGCAAATTGGTGCAAGCCGATGACCAGGGCTACCGCTTGGCTCATCCTGATTTTCCCCAGGGGCTGCCCCTGATTACGCTGCGGCCAGAGGTGGAGGCAGTGCTCCGATCCTTCAAAGCTGGGGGGAGTCGATCGCGATCCATGCAGCCTTCCCAGAGCACGGATTTGATTACTGTCGGTGGCTATTTCAATCCTGCGGGGCCTTGGGTGAGAACGGAGTGGATTCGGCGATCGCCCCAGCCATCCTTCTAGGCCTTAGTACGGCGTTGTTGATTGAAGAACTGTTTGCCGTGGGGACGGACTACTGGACTGCGGTTTGTCCGACTCCTGATGATCCAAGACAAGACCTGGACAAGGAAAATTCAAAAAAGAAAGTAACACTTGCACATTCTAGGAAGAGCACGCTAGCATGTAAATGCAAGCGACACTTGCAAGTCGCTCCATGCGAAATTCGTACAACACTTGCATACAGCAGGATTTTGTGATGACCCACACCGCTCTACCCGCGACAGCACGGGAAAAACGCGCCGCGCTCAGTTGGCCGACGTTGTTGTTCTTCGCTGCGTTCCATGGCTTAGCCTGCCTTGCGCCCTGTTTTTTTTCCTGGTCTGCCCTGGGAATTGCGATCGCCCTCCACTGGCTTTTCGGTAGCATTGGCATTTGCCTGGGTTATCACCGTTTACTATCCCACCGCAGCTTCAAAGTACCTCGTGGATTGGAATACATCTTCGCGACCCTTGGCGCACTGGCGCTCCAGGGTGGGCCTACATTCTGGGTAGGCGGACACCGACAGCACCACGCCTTTACTGAAGATATTGAAAAAGATCCCTACTCCGCCCGTCGAGGCTTTTGGTGGAGTCACGTGTTGTGGCTGATTTACCCTGAAGCCAAGTTTTTCGATAGCAATAACTATTCACAGTATGCACCGGATCTGGCCCGCGATCGCTACTACAGCTGGCTCGATCGCAATTATCTCGCCTTGCAAATACCGCTTGCATTGCTGCTCTACGCCTTAGGCGGTTGGGCCTACGTGATTTACGGTATTTTTGTGCGTTCGGTGCTGTTGTGGCATTCTACTTGGCTGATCAACTCTGCCTCCCACATGCGCGGCTACCGCAGCCACTACACCCAGGATTCTTCTCGCAATCTCTGGTGGGCGGCGCTGTTGACTTATGGTGAAGGTTGGCACAACAACCACCATGCTTTCCCCAAAGTGGCCAAGGCCGGTTGGGCTTGGTGGGAGGTGGATGTGACCTGGTGGGCGATCGCCCTACTCCAGCGCATCGGTCTGGCAACCCGTGTAGTCATGCCGCCGAAAAGCCTAGTTTGAGATCACCTTCTGCTCAACGCCAAACCCCACGAGGCTAACCTGCTTGAGGGCTTCGCCTTCGGGGGGGCGACGGTAATTGAGAATTTTACGGATACGCAGCTCGGGGTTGATCAGCGTGATCGAATCGATCGAGACGGTTCTGGTGTAGCGAGTCGTCATGAGCAATTCTCGCTGGGCGATGTCAAACTGAAATTGAGACACAATTGGTCTGGCCTCTTCGTAGGCGCGATCGCGCAAATAATCCCCAACCAATACCCCGTTTTCTTCCTCTCGAATCACAAATAGCATCCGCAATTCTTGGCTGACTTCCTCACCGGTTTCTGAGACCGTGTGAAAGCCCAGTTGAAACCCCAACAGTTCATCAACCAGATCAGGAATGGGATAGTGATTATCCTTGAGCACTTTGATTTTGAGATCAGTGGCGATCGGCGCAATGGTGAACTCGGTGCGCGATCGCTCCACGGATTGGTAAGCCAAATCATGATAGGTTCTCTCGGTCTGCCAAGACCCCACACAGGCATCAAAAAAGTAACGAAAAATGGTATTCATTCAGTGGCATTCATTGAGTGGTATTCATTCAGAGTGGGTCGGTGGGTCGGCGGTTGGCTGAGTAGACTGACTCGGGCGATCGACGAAACTGCGGAGCTTCATTTTAGCCCAATCCCAGCCACTCCACCTGTGTCCAGCTCCAGTAGAGCCAGCCGCCGCCCAGAAACCCTATCAACGACACCCCGCTCAAAACCGCAAACTGCCGCCAGCCTCGGATGCGTAGTCGGCGCAAATCAAACCGTGCTAGAAAGATCACACCGATGGCCAGCATCGCTTCCGTTAGCACCGCCGTATGAACCAACAGCAACAGCGCGATCGAAGTCGCACCAGTCACGGCAAAAAACATGCGAGCGTCAGACTCTAGCAACCGATTGACCCATTCGTGCAAACCTGCCGAGGGCTTGGTAAACAATCCGGTCACCGCCAGGACGATGGTCATGCCGGTGGGCCATGCTAGTTGTGGATACACGTTGAGTGGCCAGACCACTGAGCGGCGATCGCACAGCCCTGCCCACTGCCAGCCAAACAAAACACAGGTGACAAACAGCAACAACAGCGAAATGGCGAGAAAGTTTCGAGGCTTGCGGTAAAATGTTATCTCTCCGGTTCCCATCAAAGACCCCTTCCCATGGCCTAGGATTTCTTAATGCTTGCTCCAGTGTTTAGAATGCTAGCTTGATTGTCACAGGTTGGTCGAAATCGCCTGCACTGGACAAGTGGGAATGCACTGTTCGCAGACAATACAGCGCGATCGAACAAAACTCAGCTTAAAACTTTTTGGATCTAAGGTCAGCGCCTCCGTCGGACAAACGCCAGTACAGAGCCCACAGTGAACGCAGGCCTCCTCATCGACGACAATCTCCGGGTTGGCCAGGGAGACTTGGATATCGCGCGATCGCACCCAGTCTAAGCAGGCATCCAGTTCGTCGATGTCTCCCGACAGCTCTAGGACAATTTTACCCGTGCGATTGGGAGCCACTTGGGCGCGGATAATATTGGCCGCGACATTAAAATCCTTGGCCAGAATGTACGTGATCGGCATTTGCACCGTCCGCCGGGGGAAGGTGAGCGTGACTCGCTTTTTCATCGACCACCGGGTTTAACCCTTTGCTTCGCTAAACTAAGGTTACTCCAAATTCTTCAACTCCCACGCTTCGCCTCCCATCCCTCGTCTCCCATTCCTCACAACATCGCCATGGCTGCCCATTCTCCTTCCACGCAGACAACCTCTCCATCTGGGCAAAAATCTGGGGGCAATGCCACCACCGGCATCCAACTCCGCAATGGTCTGGTTGCGCTGACGGCGATCGCCCTCAGTGTGCTGCTGTTTTTTGGACTGCGTGCCCAAACGGCAGTGCCGACCCTGGCCAGCTTGGCCCAAGCGGCCATGCCGCTGGAAACAGCCCTGACCAACGCCAAACCGACCCTAGTCGAGTTCTACGCCGACTGGTGTACGAGCTGTCAGGCCATGGCTCCCACGGTGGCGGGTTTGGAGCGAACCTATGGCGATC
>JAAUOP010000134.1 GCA_012034805.1 Synechococcales cyanobacterium CRU_2_2
GTAGCTGGCTGAGTTACACTCTGTTTGGGTCGGGGTCATGCTTACAAACCGCTGAATGTCTTGTGGTTATTACATTCTCGCTGGTTTTTGACCCCGATTCCTCTTTACTCGTGAGATATCCGGGATGGTGTATTCCGGCTCTGGTGTTTTTTTACTTTCCAGAAGGGTACGCCTTTTTTTTGCTCCTAAGCCATACACCAGAAATAGTTATAACTCGGATGACTATTGCGAAAGTTACCGAGATTTATTTTCTGAGGTGAGAAGCTTCGAGGCCTTCAAGCATTTACATGCAGGAATGATACCAGAGGCAAAACGTAAATCGTTGCCCGCGATTGCGAAGGTAGTAGGTTTGCCCAATGCTCAGTCATTGCAGCAATCTCTAGTCAACTCCCCCTGGAGTATGAGTCAATTGAGGAAAAGACGACTAGAGCTGATACTTCTCCAGCTAGAAAGTCGAAAGTTGGTTTTGGTCATTGATGAAACAGGAGACCGCAAAAAGAGGCCATACGACAGACTATGTAAAGCGACAATATATCGGCAACCTGGGAAAAGTAGAGAACGGCATCGTTTCTGTGGATGCTTATGGTGTTCTAGACAACATCACTTTCCCTCTGAGTTTTGAAGTATACAAACCAAAAGGGTGGTTGAAAGAGGGAGAAAGCTACCGCAGCAAACCCCAAATCGCTGCTGCCATGGTGCAAGAACTGGTAGTGCATTTATGTAAAGGATAAAGAGAAATAAGGGAAACCAGTTGTTATTGGAAGGATAAAGAAAATTCAACGTAGCTGCTGTAGCAGAGCAAGATAGAAGACCTCTAGGAATCGCTGTTGTAACCCTAAGGAAAAGATGACCCCAGAACTCACTTGCCCGACCTGTGGTTCCCACGACATTTCTAAGAACGAAACAACGCGCCGAGGTAAGCAAAACTACAAATGCCGAGACTGCAACCGCCAGTTTGTCGGTGCAATCTGGAATTTCATTCATGAGTACAATCGCTTAATCAGAGAAAAGATTGCAGGAAATGGACCCAGCGACGTTTTCTCTATCCTTTACTAAAAGGCACTACCCTGGATGTCGTTGCACGGACTGTTGGTCTGCTGCAGGATAATTTGTGGCGCGGTCAGGTTGGAACCGTGGTGGAGGTCTTAGCAGATGGTGCAGCACTTGAAGTCGAATTTAGCGATCTAGAGGGTCGCGTTTATGAGTCACAGTCCAAAATCTATAGCGCCGCACATGCTCTGGCGAAAAGAAGACCGCCAACTCGCTGGTGGCCTTCCTTGCCTCAGCACCTGATTGGATGTTTCGAGTGAGAATGCCGTCAAAGCCAGGGCTGTTGACTTGCCCTTCAATCAATCTCACCATTCCCCACGACCCAGGTATCCTTACTGCCGCCCCCTTGAGAGGAATTGACAACCAAAGACCCTCGGCGCATCGCCACCCGCGTCAAGCCGCCCGGATT
This sequence comes from Synechococcales cyanobacterium CRU_2_2, assembly GCA_012034805.1. Classification (GTDB taxonomy): domain Bacteria; phylum Cyanobacteriota; class Cyanobacteriia; order PCC-9006; family JAAUQQ01; genus JAAUOP01. Next base: position 1,460 of record JAAUOP010000134.1, read on the forward strand.
GACATAGATATCTTCACCGTAAAGGATGTAGGGCCGTAAATCGACGTGACAGCCCTCCACTTGATATCCATCAGCTCCGTCTTGGATCAAGGTGGGAACGCGGGAAAGACAAAGTGTCGGCTGGGCGATGTATTTGCGAGGGTGGGCTTGGATTCGATCGCTAAATTCCGCTCGCTCTGCCTCACTTGCATGGGGGCCAATCAACATTCCATATCCTCCCGACTCATCCGCTGCTTTGACCACCAGTTTGTCCAGATTATTCAGCACATAATTCTGCTGCTTTGGTTCCCAACACAAATAGGTTGGAACATTATTCAGCTTAGGTTCTTCATCCAAATAATAACGAATCATTTCGGGCACGTAGGCATAGATCACCTTATCATCCGCAACCCCGGTTCCCGGTGCATTCGCCAAGCCCAAATTCCCCTGACGATAGACGTCCATAATGCCAGGAATGCCGAGCATCGAATCAGGACGGAATGCTTTAGGGTCTAAAAAGGTATCGTCAATGCGGCGATAGAGGACATCCAATCGCTTCAGTCCTCGGGTGGTTCGCATTTTCAGCTGACCATCGCTAACGACCAAATCGCGCCCTTCTACCAGCTCTACGCCCATTTGCTGAGCCAAATAGGAATGTTCGAAATAGGCTGAATTAAAGCCACCCGGTGTGAGCACGGCCACCGTCGGCTCGTGAACGCCATCCGGGGCAATATTGAGCAAGGTTTCTAGCAGACGGCCTGGATAGTTGGCGACAGGTTGTACCTGCATCTGATGAAACAACTGGGGAAAAGTTGTTTTCATGACTCGGCGATTCTCGAGGACGTAGGAAACTCCAGAAGGGCAGCGCACGTTGTCTTCCAAGACGTACCAGAGGCCCTCGCGATCGCGCACCAAATCTGTCCCTGTAATATGGCACCAAATCCCCTTGCTGGGCTTGAGCCCCAGGCAGGGTGTAAGAAAGCCCGTTGCCGATTCGATCAGCTCCCGAGGGATCACGCCGTCTCGAATAATTTGTTGTTCGCCATAAATATCGGATAAAAATAGATTAATGGCATGGATGCGTTGCTTTAGACCGGCCTCCAAAACAGACCATTCCTGGCTCGAAACAACCCGAGGGATCACGTCAAAGGGTAAAACCCGCTCCGTACCTTCGTCATCGCCATAGACCATAAAGGTTGCACCCTGTTTGAGCATCAGCCGCTGGGCGACCTCTCGACGGTGCACCAACTCTGTGGGGGTCAACCTGTTCATTGTCTCTACAAGCTGCTGGGAAGCTGCTCCTCGAGGCTGCCCCTCTGCGATAAATAGCTCATCAAAAAAGTCACCTGGATCGTAGGTTTGAAAGGTCAAGGATGGCACCCCTAGCTGTGAGTTGAATGAGAACGTAGCACTTGATACTGTTACTTGCTGCTGTCACAAGGCCTTGAACCGGTTACAAGGCCTTGATCCGGTCACAAGACCTTGACACTGTCGCAAGAGATTGACGCTGTCGCAAGAGATTCCGGGTCACTGGGTTCAGGCGTTACCCCAATTTGCTTTCCCTATTTGCTTTCCCTAAAGTAGTCCGGGTGGATCTTGGAGATTGATGCTTAGGCTACGAAACCTGATTAAAGGATGCAGATTTTATAAAATTGACATTACTTTGTTCGAAACTTTGTTCGAATGTGGCGGCTCGAGCTTGTCTGCCCGAATCAGCTTAGACAAATGCTAAAAACTGAGAAAATGCATCCAAGCTTCGATCATGTCTGCGGGAAGCTGGAGCCTCGTCTTAAACTCCAATAAATCCTGGAAGGGTCGCTCCTGTCGCTGCTGGACGATCGCCTCCGCCAGCTCCCTGGTCATTGCTGGAAGCTCCATCAGCGCCGCCACCGAAGCCTGATTGGGATTGAGCGCGATCGCGCTCAATCCCTCCGGGTCATAAAAACAAAATTGCACCACCGGCTCCCATCCGGTGAGCTGACCCACCGAGATCCCCAGGCCCGCCGCCAGATCTTCGAGGCAGTGAAACTGAACCCCAGAGCGGCTGAGCTGCGTGAGCGATCGCGCCTGATGAATTGACAGTCCTGGCAGCCGCAGCCAATCCTCTACACTGGCTTGGTTGGCATCAATGCGAACACCTAAATCTGCTGCCAAACTCACCTCGCTCAGGGTGTCAAAGCGCAGGCCTGGGTTCTGCTGAAGCCGCAGTCGTAATTGCTCCCGCAGAGCCTGACGCTGGAGTCTTGGGCCAGCGGAGCCAAGCTTTTGAGCGGTCTGAGCCTGGGCAAGCCAGGTGCTAAGCCATTCTCGGAACGTCATCAGGGGATGGAAAAAGGAGGATGGGAAAAAGGAGGATGGGAAAGAGAAAGTATAGAAGTGTTAGTCGATCTGATTGAGCATTGTGCGCCGCTTTTGTTCAAACTCTGCATCTGTCATGAGCCCCTCCTGGCGCAACTGCTCTAGATTGCGTAGGGCCTCGGCGATCGCGCTCACCCGCTCCGGGTCAACCCCAAGGGTAACCAGCTTACGCCGAAACGGATTGACCCATGTGGGCGCACTTTCCAGGGGCACCCCGTCCAGTTGGTTAAAGGCGCGATCGAATTCCTCATCCTCAAGAAAAAGATACCAGATCGCCTCTAGAGCACTGGCCACGCGAGAGACCGGCGTTTTCCAGGCCAGCAGCACATAGACCAGACCCCAGCGTGGTTGCCCCAAATAAAACCGATGAATTCCTGGCAGTGTCACCACTCCCAGCAGTGCAAAAGCCGCCGCCAGCTTGCGGCTTTTTAGTCTGAATGTACTGCTTTGAACCATTGGAAATTGCCTCTGAGCCTAAATCTGAGCCTAAATCTGAAGCGAAACCTGGAGCGAAAGCTGACGTTAAACTTGTCTTGCCACCGATCTCTCAAAAGAGTCGTTTCCGATCTTTCGGGAACGATCGGTGCCGACGTCATCGCCGACCCACCATCATAGTCACCCGTGCATCCGCGTCAACCGTTCGGATACCACCCCAGCCCAGGGATGATTTTGTGATTGAGCCTCGGTTGTCCCTCGCTTACAATGAATATGTTAGTACTGCCACCCACTCCGACAGAAAAGTACGGAGAAACTCACCACTATGGGATTTTTTGATTCTGATATCGTTCAGCAGGAGGCTAAGAAGCTCTTCGAGGACTATCAGTCCCTGATGCAACTGGGTAGCCGCTATGGCACCTTCGATCGCGAAGGCAAAAAGCTCTTCATCGAACAAATGGAAGGGGTCATGGAGCGCTACCGGATTTTTATGAAGCGGTTTGAGCTCTCCGAGGACTTTATGGCCCAGATGACGGTCGAACAACTCAAGACCCAGCTAGGTCAGTTTGGCATGACTCCCCAGCAGATGTTCGATCAAATGAATCAAACCCTGGAACGGATGCGCAGCGAGATTGAGTCCTGAGAACCGGTGCTGTGCAGAGGTGGTGGGTTGGATAGAGGCCGTGGGTCTAGAAGCAGAAACGCTGAACTTGGGAGGGGCAGAACTTAGATTCTCGCGATCGCCCTGACGTGGGGCTGTTGCGAGAATGCGAGAATGTTGGGGGTGAGAATGTTTAAGCGCTTGCCCGGAGGCACTCATCCCAGAGGCACTCACCCCAGAGACATTCACCAAAACGCGATTCACATGCACAATTTTCTGCCCACTGCTTACTTTCAAGGCCAATTCGTTCCCTTCGCGGACGCCAACCTCTCGATCGCCACCCACGCCCTCCACTACGGTACCGGGGCCTTCGGCGGCCTGCGCGGCCTACCCAACCCCGAGAACCCGCAGCAAATCCTGCTCTTTCGGCTCGATCGCCACTGCCAACGCCTAAGCAACAGCGCCCGCTTTCTCAAGTACGATCTCTCTGCCGAAAAAATCCAGTTTGTGATCACAGAATTCATTCAAAAAAACCAGCCCCAGCAATCGTTCTACATCCGCCCCTTTGTCTACACCTCAGACCTGGGCATCGCCCCCCGACTCCACAAAATCGAAAAGGACTTTTTCGTCTATGGCCTAGAACTGGGAGATTACCTTTCTGCCGAGGGTGTCAGCTGCCGCATCAGCTCCTGGTGTCGCCAAGAAGACCGAAGCTTCCCACTCCGGGGCAAAATCAGTGGAGCCTATATCACCTCATCCCTGGCCAAAACCGAGGCGGTAGAGTCTGGCTTTGATGAAGCAATTTTGCTCAACTCCCAGGGCAAAGTTTGCGAAGCCACGGGCATGAATATTTTTGTGGTGCGTAATCACGAGCTGTTGGCCCCCGGCGTCGAGCAAGACATCCTAGAAGGCATTACCCGCGACAGCATTATCCAAGTGGCGCGCAGTTTGGGCCTCAAAGTCATCGAGCGCCCCATCGACAAAACCGAACTCCTCATTGCGGATGAAGTTTTTCTCTGTGGCACCGCAGCCAAGATAACCCCAGTGAAGCAAATCGAGAATTATGCGCTTCCCACCACCCGGCCCATCACCGATCAACTCAAGGAAGCGATGACCACCATCACGGAAGGCCGTTACCCCGAGTTTCAGGACTGGGTATACCGCGTCAACTTGGCTTAGAGCTTTGGTTCGATCCAAACGCCTCAGCCAGCAGATCATTCGGTGGGCTCGTCGGTTCCGCGGTGCCCCCTGAACTGCTCCCGAATGGATGTGACTCAGCGTCCGCCCTCGGGACGCACCCTCGAGTTGTGAAGATGCGGTGTTGACGCTGCGGAATTTTCTTAAAGGTTTTTCGAAGCATGTCTCAAAGCTCAGGAATTATCCTGAAGTCGCTTAGTCTAGGTTGTAGCCAAAATATAGTTATACGGATCGCATTATACGTAGCCTTTTAACCAACCCGTGGGGGTCGCTTAAGCGACTCAACTCCACGGGTTTGTCATTTTTGGGTATTGGCGATATTGCACCAGCCCTAGCGGTCGTCACTGCGGTATCGCCGCCATATCGCCATCATCCCTATCGCAAAGGGCCGGGATGGCCTTCATCGGGTTTTCATCGGATTGCGAACTTTATTCTCCGATGACAGATGTAATTGTGAATACCAAAAATTCAGCGACTACACTGACTTCATACGGGAGTTTTACCAGCGAGTAGATTAAACGGCGGACAACAGCAATGAAGAATTCTATGGCTAAGAGTTACGCAGCGATTGGCCCGGCTTTGGCCCTCATCTGGACGTCTTCGGCGGCAGCACTGCCCGCGCTCCAGCCGTCAGAGGGACAACGAGGGCCGATTCTGCTCAGCCAGTCCTTTACGCCACCCCCTGGTTCTGGAGCTCCCCCGAGTACGACAGCGGGCGCGAGCCGGAGCGGGGCCTATTGCCAGCTGAATCGGGCAAATTCGACGATCGTGACGCCGCTCATACCCAAGGCTGCCTTGTCAGCAACATCTGAGTCCTCTGAGCGGGCGACCCCTGGGCTAAGCCTCACCTTCCAGGAACGCCCTAGCTTTTTCTGGCATGTCCATCCCAAGACCGCTGGGGAGACCGCGAATTTTCTGTTGATTGAACGGGATCAAAGCCAACCCCAGGGCCAGCAGCATCGTTTGATGTACGAAGCTGAGCTTGATTTGCCGAGTACCTCTGGGATTATTCGGCTGGATTTGCCGACCACGGTGACTGCGTTGCAGCCCAATCGCCAATACGAATGGTTTTTAAGCTTTGACTGCGATCGCCTCTCCCTCGACAGCCAAGTTCACCTCTCCGGCTGGGTCAAACGGGTGATGCCAACGGCAGCCCTGGCCGAACAGTTGCAGGATGCAAATCTCGTGAATCAGGCTCGGCTCCTAGCCGCATCTGGCATTTGGCAAGATGCCTTGATGACCCAAATGCGTCTCCAGGAACACCTGGGCCAGACCAATGTTGAATCAAAACAACAGACCGTAGCCCAATGGCAACAATTTCTCGACTCTGCTGGGCTGGGGGACTGGGCCAATGCCGCTTTGTTGCCGACCCAAATTACAGAAGTTCTGGCCTATCCGGGTCGGCTTTTGCCTGGGCCGGATCAAGGGCTGGTGTTGCGCGATCGCCCTCAACCCAACCCCTCGTAGCTTTCGAGCCAATGCTTGAGGCGGGTGGGCGGGTTCGTGAATCGCAGCCGGAGCGATCGCCCGTTCGGTCAACCTGACGCTCAACCACCTTGGCATACAGCTCTTCAAGCTCCTCCCGATCCTCGGACTCGCCGATCACTGCTGGGAGCCCTGTGAAACGGAGTTTGACGTTGTCGAGCAGATTGAGCGGCTGGCTTTGCTCTGCTGCACAGACCAGCCAAGCCCCCTGGGAAGAAAGCGCCGTTAGGATGGCTTGAACTGGCTCTGGCGCAACTTGCTTGCCCTCCACCACGACGTACTGAACCGGCAGCGGTGGCGAAAGTTCAACCCACCCCACGTCCGTTTGCGGCACCGTGAGCTGGAAGGGTTCGCCCATACCCAAGACTTCGTGGACGGTAATCGGTTCGCGCACCCCCTTGGCTTGCACCTGGGTCGAGGTTCCGAGCTGCACCGCCTCACCCGCTTCGGCCAGGGTGGCAGCGGAAATCAAAATTTGCCCACCGACGGTAAACCCCTCGATGCGGAAGGCTAGATTGACATGGTTGCCGATGACGCTGTATTGGGTGTGTTTTTCAGACCCAATGTTGCCCAACACCACTTCGCCTGTATTGAGGCCAATGCCCATTTCGAGGGCAATGCTGGCGTTGAGCCGTTGTACCTGCTGATTGACTGGGGGAATGGCCTGCTGCATAGCCACGGCACAGGCGACGGCTCGGCTGGCGTCATCTGGGGCTCCGGTCGGTGCACCAAACAAAACCAAAATGCCATCGCCAATGAAGCTGTCAATGGTCCCGCCGTAGGTCTCGATCACATCCGTCATCGCCGATAGATATAAATTGAGAATCTCCACGACCGCTTCGGGCGCAAGACGCTCGGACGTGGCGGTGAAACCGCGCAGATCGGAGGTGAGAATAGTGATTTTGCGCCGATCGCCCCCAATTTTCAGCCCTTCTGGATTTTCGAGCAGCGTGGCCACGACCTGGTCGGTGACGTAGCGGCCAAAGATTTTACGAATTTCGGTGGCAGTGCGGGCAATGTAGGCGGTGATGGCGATCGCCGTTCCTCCCAACGCCAACAGCGCGGGTACCAGCGGAATCCACCACCCCAACAACAACGCCCCATAGCTACTTGCCCCCAGCAGCAACGCAAGCCCCCCGAGTTCAGCCAGCAGTCTCCCAGGCCGCCGCCGCTGGGGTCGTCGCTGACTGTCCACATAGCCTCGTTGCCAGCTCAGACTTGCCCCCACCCAGGCCCAAGCCAAAATCCACAGTTCTTCAACTGGGTTAGACCAGGTTTTCAACAGCGGTCGGTTTTCCAACGCCGCTGCCAGCAGTTGGCTGATGGCGTTGGCATGAACCACAACCCCTGGCATCCGCTCCCGCGTTTGACCCCAAATTTGGCTGCTGTAGGGGGTGTAAAACAAATCATTGAGGCTTTGGGCGATCGGGCCGATGAGGACAATGCGATCGCGCATCTCCACCCCGTCGGGCATCTGATTGGCCAGTACATCCGCCAGACAAACCGCCTGAAAGATGGGATCCTGGGGAGCCTGACCAGGGCGCTCACCCGCGCGACGGCCCGCGCGACGGCCCGTGCGACGGCACTGAATATCTGTGCTCGAGAAGGCTTTAGGGCCTCGATAATTCAGCAGCGAAAAATAGCCCCCGGTGCGATCGCGCTGATACCCCCCACTATTGGGCAACAGCTTGGGCACCGGCACCCCGGCTACCGTCACCGTCTGATCCACCGGGTCTGGGGCACTCGCTGGATCTTGCAAACAGAATTTCCCCTCTGCCTGCTCCAAATACTGACAGGCCAGGATAAAACTAAAGCTAAACAGCGACGGCTGCTTGGGCAAGCTCAAATACAGCGGTACCCGGCGCGTGCTGCCATCGGGCTCCGTGGCAAAGTCATTGGCCCCGACCTGAGCTGCCTGTTGGAGAATCGGCGGCGGTGCCACCGCTGCACTATCGCCGCTGCTCACCAACTTCTGAACCCCAATGATTTTGGGAGATGTCGTCGTGGCGGCTTCCAAAACCTGCCGCAACTTTGCTTCTCCGGGCGACACTGGCAGATCACGATACAAATCCAGGCCAACAATCCGGGGTTGCTGCTGGCGCACATTCGTGAGCAGCTGGGCCAGTTGGGCATCGGACATGGGCCAGCTGCCCACGGCGTTAATGTCGGCCTCGTCGATGGTAATCAAAACAATGCGATTGTCCGGCGGCTCCGCAGGCCGCAACAAAAACAGCTGATCGAGTGCGGCCAGTTCCAGCGTTGTTAACAAACCGCCGGAGCGCAACAGCCCCAACGACAGCACCGCCAATGGAACCGCAATCAAAATCCCGCGCCACTGCCAAAGCTGGTGTTTGATCACCGCCCGCATAGAAGGAAGATATCTTGTCACTCCCATCTCCTCAGTCCAACCCTCATTTCTTCAGCGGCAGCCACCGATCGAGCAGGCCCAAAATCTGCTCTGTTGTCGCGGGTTTGGCCAAATAGGCATTCGCTCCCGCCATCTTGCCCCGCATCCGATCCAACACGCTGTCATTGGCCGTCAAAATCACCAGCGGGGTTTCCTTAAAGGCCGAAATGCGCCGCAGCTGGCTACACAGTTCATACCCGCCAATCACCGGCATGACCAAATCCACAAAAATCAAGCTGGGTTTTTGCTCGATCGCCATTTGCAGCGCCTTGACCGAATCCTGCAGCCCCAAATATCGGTAGCCAGCGGACTCAATCACTTCACCCAGCTGCTGACAAATCTTCTCATTGTCATCCACACATAGAACGAGAGGCTTGGACGCTTCCTCTGCTTTCATCGCAGCAGTCCGGATGGGGCCACGAAGCGTTTTTTTCGTTGGATTCAGTTGGGGCGAAGCAATGTGGGCAGGTAGCGCCAAGTCGTCCGTGGCCAGAAGCTTAATCCACCCCTGCTGCTCGTATGAGACCAGCGTCAAGCTGAGCTGAGTGAGATCTTGTCGCATTACCCCCGCAAGCTCTCGCAAGGAATATTGCCCCTTCAGCAGCTTCTCCAGCTTGTCATAATGATTCGCCGAGACCCGACTTCGAAGGCGTTCTGGCTGTTCTAGAACGGGTGAAAGGTTGGGAGAATATTGGCCCAATCGTGCGTCGCACCAGCTTTGCCACTGCTGCTCCAAGGGCTTTAGCAAATCATCTAGTGGAAGCAGGGTGATGGTTTCCTGAGGTGTCAACGGTTCGTCCTCGGTGCAACTGAAGCGTTCGATCAGCCGGGATGCTTGCACCGTGTCAAACAAGACTTCGGTAATGTTATGGCAAATCAGGTTCCTGGCCATCTCGCGGCTGAGGTGATTCTCATCAATCAGCTTGCTCAGAATTTGGTACTCCCAGCAAGGGCCGTAGGGAACCGTCGAAAAATATTGGGATGAGGCGATCGCCCCCGGACAAAACTGCATCAACAGTCGCCGCCAACGCCGAAACCGGTGCTGACCTCCACTGGCCCAAATCAAGCGGCCCATGACAAAGAAAAGTCGTAGGCGCGGAATATGCACCGTGTCAAAATTGAGGCTGCCACTCAGCTGGGACTGACCTGCGCGCTCGATGTGTTGGGCGATCGCCTGGATGACAGGAAACTGGCCCGAATAAATGGGTGATGCGACTTCTGACATGATGCTACCGAAAAAACACAGCGCCTCATCTTCTAAGTTACCCACCGTACCTGGGGAATTTCTACGCTAAAGTGCCTGAAAAAATTTGACACCCAGCTGGAACAAATTCATCCAGAATCATTCAAAACCATAAAACATGGGGGCTCAAGACCTTGAGCCCCCATGTTTAAGCCTTGATCAAGGCCAAACTTACAGGCCTTCTAAGGGAACTTGCAGAAAGCGGGCCAACGCTGCACCCTGATTTTCGAGCTCAGCCAGAGCCACCGGCTGCCCCACCCGCGTCAGCGGGATTTGACCCCGCTTTCGAATCTTCAAATACAGTGCTCGCTTGGGATTGAGCCCTTCCTTGATATCGACCTTCACGGATTGGGCCTCATCCAAATCATAGGAGAGGGCCAGCTTGCGATTTTTCCCTGGATAGCCCTGACGAAAAATCGTGATTTTACCGGTCTCATGATTGAACTCGTTGTAACCGCCACCGACGTTCCAAGCCATCAGCAGCCACAAAAACGTGGCCAACAGAATAGCCGCCACACCATAAAACCCCATGACAATCCCCTGGGGCACAAAAACCAGCACCGTGGGATTGGCAAAGGGCAACAGATTGACTTTGGTGTAGCTCGAAATGCCGGAAAGCAAAAAACCAATACCACCCAAGGTCACGACCACTGCCCAAAACAGGTTGCTCAGCCGTCGAGACCCAATTACTTCCTGCCGCAAAACGCGGCCTGCTGCGATCGCTGTCATGGTGATTCAGTCGTCTCTGATAGAAGGATTTTAAAACGATTCCGCCGCTACGATTCTAGGCGGGAAGGCTGATTTCAGCCGATAAAATCGTCAGTTGCCCCATGGACTGCTCGATCGCGCTGGCTGATTGTTGCTGAAAGGTGAGCATTTATGACAAAGCGTTAACATTTTTCATCCAAGCTCAAACCCGATTTTGGCTTCGATTGATTTGTATACTCCTCACCAATCCACCAGGGTACAAAAATGAGAAAGTGCGACCCATGGCGTTATTGACGCCAGATTAAGCCAAAGGCTTGCGGTGGGGAATGTTGGGCATAGCGATTTTTCGGCCAAGGGTTGCCAATTCTGACCCATCCCCCTTGCTTGCAACATTTTGTGAAGGTCGTATCATATGAAAACGGCAACCTACTGCAATACTTGCAATTTTATCTAGGCAAGAGGTTTTAAATCCATGACCATCGCTCTAGGGCGCGTGGGCGAGCAGCGAGGCATCTTCGATGCCATCGATGACTGGCTCAAGCGCGATCGCTTCGTTTTCGTGGGCTGGTCGGGTCTACTGCTGTTCCCCTGCGCCTACATGGCACTGGGCGGCT
>JAAUOP010000297.1 GCA_012034805.1 Synechococcales cyanobacterium CRU_2_2
CCATCCCCGCACCTGCACCCACGAGGCTGGATTTTGCCCGCCCCGAAGTCAGCGTCTCATCAATGGCTCGTAATCAAAATCGTAATCCCCGCCTCATTCAGCTTCTTAAAAATGCCTAGGATCTGGCGCGAATTATCCGGGTCCAGGTTCCCCGTCGGCTCATCCGCCAGCAAAATCGGCGGCGTCCCCACGATTGCCCGCGCAATACTCACCCGCTGCTGCTCGCCCCCCGATAGCTGATCCGGAAAACAATCCGCCTTCCCCTGCAACCCCACCATCTTCAAAGCCGGACCCAACCGCCGCTCAATCTCCCCCCGACCATAACCCTGGGCCTGCAACACAAACCCCACATTCTCACTCACCGTCCGACGCGGCAGCAGCTTGTAATCCTGGAAAATAATGCCCAGACGGCGACGCAATAGCGCTAGGCGATCGCCCTGCAACCGATGCACAGGCCGACTGTCCACCAGAATCTCACCGCTGCTGGGCCGTTCTGCCCCATAGAGGAGTTTCAGCAATGTAGACTTTCCAGAACCCGAAGGCCCAGTGACAAACAGAAAATCCCCTGGTTTGACATAGAGATTGACATCCGAAAGAGCCGTTGTCCCGTTGGTGTAGGTTTTGTGGACATTGGTGATTTGGATGCTGTAGCTCGGACCCGCTTGGGTCGGGGCTTGGCTGCGATTTCTCAGGATTGTTTGGACCATACTGGCACCGTCAGGAATAGGGTTGCGGATCGATCATCAGAACAAAAACACCTAGGGAATCGCACCCCGCCCAGTTAATCGATAGCCCAAGGCCTTCAGCGCAAACTGTGGCAATGCCATCATGCGCTTCCAACGCCAGGGCTCTTGATAGAGACGGTAGGCCCATTCTAGATGGTTATCGGCAAAAATCGCGGCGCCCGACTCCTTCGTCCCCGCCCAAATGTCAAAACTCCCACCCACCCCTATCCAAATGCTATTCGGGCAATGGTGACGATTGGCCGCGATCCACAGTTCCTGGCGAGGCACCCCAAGCCCCACGAAGATCACCCCAGGCTGGAGAGTTTGCAGCCGTTGCAGGAGTTCCGTTTCCTCCGTGGCGTACCCATCGGCGACGCCTGCCACCTGGAGAGTCGGCAACTGGGATTGCCAGCGATCGCCCGCCTTTTCCGCCACCCCCGGCTTGCCACCGTAGAAAAACACCGAAGCTGACGGCAGTTGCGCCGCCCGTCGAATCAAAGATTCCGCCAGGGCAATCCCGGCGCACTTTTTCACCTGGCGACCGTAGAGCTTGAGGTACAGCACAATGCCCGCCCCGTCGGGAATCACCAGGTCGGCCTGTTGCAGGGCAGCAGCCAAGCCTGCTTGGCGTCCGGCTTCCATGGTCATTTCGGCGTTCAGGGTGATGACATGGGTACCCTGCTGCTGTTTCATTCGCCCCGCCAGCCAGCGAGGATAGCTCCGCAGCAAATCCACAGGCTGACCCATCACCAAGCAGCGATCGGTGGATTCATAACTCATCGATTCAGAGGCCACGCTGTTCATTCCATCCAAGCTCTCAGGAAAATGGGTTGATTTGCCGATCGCCCCAGGCCGAGGGTTGGGCGATCGACGGAAAATCAATGTGCCATGAATTCTAGCGCAGGTTGCGCGTACTGGATCCGGGAGCACGTTAGAATAACCAAAGCAACCATCCATCCGGTCTCCCAGGGCCGATTTCCCATGCGCCTGATGCCCAAGTTTTTAGTCACGATCGGTCTCACGTTGACGCTTTGTTTGAGCCTGATCACCCCGGCCTGCGCGGCGATCTTTTCGTTTGCAGGCGATCGGCCCAGCAATTTAGGCATCACAGCGGGCCAACTCGCACCTTGCCCTGCCACCCCAAATTGTGTCAGTTCCCAAGCGACGGATGCCCATCGGATTGCGCCGTTGGCTTACACGGGCGATGGGGCGGCGGCGATCGCCAAGGTGAAGGCGGCGATCGTGGCGTCACCGGGCAGCAAAATTATCACCGAAGCTGAAAATTACGTTTATGCGGAGTTTAGCAGTGGGTTGATGGGGTTTGTGGATGATGTGGAGTTTTATCGGGATGATGCGGCGGGGGTGATTCAGGTGCGATCGGCGTCGCGGTTAGGGGAGTCGGATTTGGGTGTAAATGCGAAGCGGATCGAGGCGATTCGATCGGCGATGTAATCGATCGGGGTCTGGCTAATTGACTTTCTGAGGTTCTTCGCGAAGGACTCGTGGCATTGTGTCTTCTAATGATTCACTATGCTGTATGCACATTTGTGCTCAGTAGCGCGGGAATCGGGCGATCGGGCATTTAGGATTGGATCGCCCCTTGGAGAAGTTGTTTGACCTGTTGAGCTTGGGTGTGGTCGGGGAACAGATGCAGGAAATCGTTGAGGTCATCGATCGCCATTTCAAGCCATTTCGATCGGGGCCGTAAGGCTGCTGGTGTAGAGCCGATCACTTTCCTCTGTGTGGTCTGCGGCGAGGTGGTAGAGGGCGAGGTTCACGAGCTCCATCCGCCGCATGCCCGTGGAGTAGAAAGTCTCGAGGATGGCCCGGTCGCGAAGGCCGATCGGCGTCGAGGCGTCCGGCGCGAGGCGTCCGGTGTCGGGCGTGACGTGTCAAGCGTGAGGTCCCCTCACCCCGACCAATCGCCCTCACGGGAGCGCTACTCCTGCTGCTCGGCGAGATAGCCGGCCAGCGTCATGACCCCCTTGCTGTGGATCGTGCCGGCAAGTTCCGCTTCGCGCTGAATATCGATCACGCCCTTGGTGCCGACATAGGTCCGGGCCGTGATCCGCGTGGACGTCCGAAGGCGTAGTCACCGAGTTGATGGACGGAAAGTCCATTGACCTGGCCTACGACCTCGCCGTCAAGATCGACCATCAGGGTGCCTTCCTTTATTTCATCCTGGATCCAGTGTTCGGCCAGGTTCGAGCGGTGGCGCTTATGGCTGACGGCGGCATCGATCATGAACCAGGCTATCCTCTCGTGGTACCTCTCTCTCCAAATGTGCCATACCTGCTATCCGGGGCTACCGAGTGAGGCATACAGCTGTTGTTCATACACAGAGGCACCCCCTGCAAGGCAACTTACCCCTTTGTGGAACGGCGGAAACTACCTTACATATCCCCTTCATTTACGAGAAGGTGGCCCATTGTAAACTGACGGACGACATAGTCAAGAAAATTTTCAATTTTAATTGAAATTATTCAAACACTACCAGAAAATCTCAAATCAGAACTCCATGAAGAAGATATTAATTGGTTAACAGCAGAAGGGCTTTCCGAAACTGCGGAAATTGCTC
>JAAUOP010000298.1 GCA_012034805.1 Synechococcales cyanobacterium CRU_2_2
GGTGCTCAATGCTCTCGCCTTTGACGCCGGTGGTAGATTCGCTGATCGTCAGCATCAAGGCGATACTTCCAACCTTTGCGGTCTAAAAAATTCGGAGATTTGCTGTACGGATGTGCCCATGGCCAGCGGTGGGTAGAGGATGGGGGGAGCAGCGGTGGGGAGGAATTCTAGAGGTCAGAGGCTGCGCTAAAGAAAACATCCTAGGGATATCGTTTCAGGGAATTATGCAATCTGAGGTGTGGAATACCGGTCGTGAAATCCAGACCATAGCAGGGCATGGAAGGCCGCGAGCCGTGGTGGGCGGCAAAAATAATTGACCAACGAAAAATCGCGCCAAGGGCAGAGTAGCCGGTGGTAGACGCCGGCTTTGTGATCCTTAGCTCTGATCTCGCGGTTCTTTGTTTTTGATGGACAGAGCTTTTAGGCACAGAGCTGTTGGTCTACCTGGCGGAGCAGGTCGGCACGGCTGTGGCTGTTGTCTAGGACGACATCAGCGCGATCGCATTTTTTCGGCCAGGGGCACTCGTGGGCGGCAATTCTGGCATCGGCCTCGGCTGGACTGAGGCCATTGCGGGCGATCAGGCGCTGGCGCTGCTGTTCAGCGGTGCAGTTCACCACCCAGGTTTCGGTGACGCGGTGGGTGAGGTTGGCTTCGAACAGGAGGGGAATGACGAGGATGAGGATGGGGGCCTGGGGAAGGGCGGCGATCGCCCGATCAAATTGCCCGGCCACATCGGGATGGATTTGGGCTTCGAGCCAGCGGCGCTCGGCGACATCCCCAAAAACAATGGCCCCCAGGCGAGCGCGATCGAGGGGAGCGGGCGCGGGTTCCGGGAGCAGGATCTCGGCTCCGTAGCGGTCTAGGATGCGCTGCCAGATCCCACCGCCGGGCTCGACGGCAGGCGGGCATAGCAATCTGCATCCAAGATCGGCAGACCATGAACCGTTGCGAGGTGCTCTGCCACGGTGGTTTTACCGCTGGCGATGCCGCCCGTGAGGCCGATTTTGCGCTGGCGAACTGGGGAAGGGACCATGGCAGGAAATCATGAGGCAGCGCCAGAGACCGAGCAGGGGCCAAGGCACCGCTTGCCCTGACCCCTGGGCTTCTAAAACTGGGCTCGAAGCGGATGGGCTCTAACTGGGGGCAGATTTACCATACTGTCCGGATGGGGCCAGCGGATGGATCCAGGGCTAGAAAGCGACCCCAGCGCCGCTGTCGATCAGGCCCAGGCCATCCAATCCAGCCTCGAACCAGACCCAGCGGTGCTGAAGCTCGCTGGGGGGCTGAAGCTGCTGCTGCCGAAGGATTCGCTGATGATGCGATCGCTCACACTATCGTAGAAAACCCGGTTGTTCTCCACCGTCAGCACAGCCCCAGACCGCTGCCCGTGACGCTGGCCGTGGGAGCCTGGCCCTGGCCGGTCAGCATCGCCACCCAGAGGTTGGTATTCACCCCCGTCGCCGTAATCCGCAGGGGATCGCCTGCATCGAGGGTGACATTGCTGGGCTCTAGCACCCAACCTTTTACGTAGTCGCCATCGGCGGAGGTGAGCAGAAAGGTCTGCAAGCCCCCTTCACTGCCGGTGCTGACGCGGATGCCGCCATCGTTGAGGGATTCGCCCACATTGATCTGCCAGCTATAGGCATGGCTCGATTCATCGCGTAGCTGGTCCAGGGTGGAGAGCAGCGTCGTGCCATCGGGGTTGAACTCCACATCCAAGTGGCGCTTGGTGCTGGTGATGCCCAGCTTTTCGTAGGCTTCGCCGCCATCAATGATCACGTAGCCGCCCGTGGCATTGGCCTGGTAGAACTCCCGCCGCCCCGTGCTGGAGGCAGCGGGGATTTTGCCATCGATCAGCAGGGTGCTGAAGGCAGCGGCGTCGGTGCGATCCTTGGGGCCAGCGATGAAGCGATCGCCATAGGCATAGAGCCCCAGATTCAGCGCCTCCGGCTGGTTCCAGGCATTGGCCGCAGTCTTGTAGTCGCCTATCAGCGACACAATCGTATCGTCCGCATCCTGCCAGCGGTTGCGGAAGAAATAGCCCCCCTTGTCATCGCTGGCCAGCAAGGGGCCAAAGGCGCTGGGGCTGCTGTCGGGGTCCAACGCCGCGACCTCCGTGGGGTAATAGATCAGCGACCAGGTCGTCCCCGCCCGGCTGTCCTCAAACTTATTCCCATCCGCCGCTGGGTTGTTCACCCCTCGCGCCAGGTCGTAGACGTACTTGTAGTAGCCCTGCTGCTCGGCGGGCACATCGGCAAACAGGAAACTGGTCCAGCCTTCCGCATTGAAGCGCACATTGCCGACACCGTACTGCACGGACTCCTGCTCGGCATTGAAGACTGAGCCATAGAGCGGCAGCTTCCAGAACTCCTTCGCAGCAAAGGCGGCATCGAGATCGGTGTCTCCGGTGCTGCGCAGGGCATTGACCGCCGTGGCCAAGATGCTGCCGCCGTAGCTGAGGTAGCCGTTGCCCTCCTGGTTGTAGCCATATTGGCCGTAGCCGTTGCGGATGTGGGTTTCGAGGTCCGACTTGATTTGGCTGTAGCGATCGCTGCGCGCCACCTCTTCGCCCAAGGCCAACATCGTCACCACCTCAGCCCCCCGCGTCACAGCGGTCCAGTTGGAAGCAAAGTCGCCCCGGACGTTGGGATGGCTAAAGCTCTCCCAGGAGTTGAGGCCATCCGTCAGCTTGCCCTTGACCCAGGCCCGCTGCTCGGGCGTCCAGGCCTGGGCCGCCCAGTCGTAGGAGATCGCAAAGCCCAGGGCCATCATGGCGCGGGTGAGGCCCTTTTCAGAGGTCAGGTTTTCATTGCCAAAGCCTGGGGAATCGTAGACCGCCCGCAAAATTGTCATAGGCCATCTGGGCATAGGCAGGATCATCGGTCAGGCGATACATCAGCGAGGCTTCCCGCGCCAGCCAGCTGCGGGCGTAGTTGATATTGCCATCGCTGAGGTTTTCATCGTAGACCCGCCAATCGTTTTGGTCCACGCGGGCCTGCATCGCGGCAAAGGCGAGCTGGTGGTGGGAGCCAGGCGCTGGATCGCAGCTTTGATCTCCGCGATCTTGGTGCCATTGATGAATAGGCGGGGCTCCAGGCTCTGTTCATCGTCCACGAGGATCACCTGGGCGCTGGTGATTTGGCCCAGGCTGGCCCCGCCCGTGGGCTGGCCCAGTTGGAGGGTGAAGCGCTCCGTAGACTCGGGTTGATCGTCATTGAGCAGGGGAATGGCGATTCGTCTTGACCGTTTCGCCGGGGCAAAGGTCACGGTGATGGGTCGCCGACAAAATCGCTGCCCGCC
>JAAUOP010000002.1 GCA_012034805.1 Synechococcales cyanobacterium CRU_2_2
CTCGCGCATGTTGACGGTGGTGACCTCCTTGAAGGCTCAGCACCGAAATGTCTTGGACTTTCTCAGTCAAACCTGTGCCGCCACTCGGTTGAGCGCGCCACGGCCATCCTTACTTCCACAAACTGAATATGAGCAAGATGACCCACATCCGGCTCAACAGGAAACGCTCTTAGCTTAAAAAATTGGCTGAGGGACGGTTACGATTGATCAAGCTTACGGCTATCAGTTTGGCCCTGTGTTGTTTAAGCCGACCCTCACCGTCGCGCCGCAAACCTTCCGTACCACCCGAGCGGGAGCCTTAGCCTACTTTGTCGGAGACGATCCAGCCTACCCAATGGACAAAGGATTTGCCTTGAACAGCTGGCGCAAGGTCGAGATTAAAAATGCGGCAATCTTTATTGCAGGCAACACGGCAACCACGATGGGAAATGTGATGATCACCGATAACGGGCAAGGTCACCACCGTGGATAAAACTTGGGAGTTCTACAAGGACGATATCGGTAAATTACGCATCATCTTGCATCATTCCTCCTTGCCCTACACCATTAAGTAGGCAAACTAATAGACAAATCGAAGTTTCCTACTGGGAAGAAGCTCGATCGAACTTGCCTGCAATCAAGTATGGCTATGATCGAAGTTATTTGCAATCAAGTTTGTCTGTAATCAAGTTTGTCTGCAATGAAGTCTGTCCCTCGTATTTCCCGGCTTTTTCTCACCTGAGGAGAAGCGAAGGAATGAGCCATTTTGGGTCCGCACCTGCGCCCTCACGGGCAAGAACGCAGATGGCCCACTGTGGTGACAATCTCGTCAATCCCCTGGCGCAAAGACTCGCCGCGATCGGCTTGATTCACCAAAATGCTAAAGACCATTGAGCCGTAAACCGGATGCTCTAAATACCCCGACAAGGCCCGAACCCCGGTCAACGTACCGGTCTTGGCATGAACGAGGCCTTGCACCAGTGTCCCCGTGAAGCGATTTTTCAAGGTGCCACTCACGCCGGAGATCGGCAAGGAACGATAGAACTGCTCAGACTCAGGGTGATCGCGCATCGCCTTGAGCAAGGTCACCAACGTCGCCGGAGTGGTGGAATTTTGACGCGATAACCCGGAACCATCCACCTGCCGGAAAGCCTGGGGCGGAATCCCAAGGTTGCTCATCTGGGCCTTGACCGTGGGTACGCCGCCAATGCGATAGAGCAGATCATCGGCGTACTCATTATCGCTGTTTTGATTGACGATCTTGAGTTCGGAATCAAAATCTTTCCATTTGCTTTTTAGACGATTGGCTACCGCTTGCAAGGCAGCAGCGGTTGTAAATAGTTTAGTGTTGGAAGCCGGAATCAAAAACGCGTCGGCATTGTGGCTGTACAACACGGACTGCTGATCCAGAGATTCAATCTGAATGCCCCATTTGGCCGTGCGGTAGGAGGGCTGGTTGATGATGCGATCGATCGCAGGTGCCAAGTCACTGGGGCAGACATTCCGGGCTGAAACGGGAGGTAAAATGACTTGAATCGGCTCCGATGCGGACGCTTGAACCGTGGGCATCCTCTCAACCCCAGCGGACTGGGCGGGCCAAGGGAACACTGCCTGTGCCTGGGCAGGCCGGGTGGAAAAAAATTGACTACCCAATAGCATCACTAGGCTTAGACTTAGCATCGAATGGGAAGGTATCCGACCCATCAGGGGCAACGAAACTCGCAAAATTAGACTCCTGAAGACGAGAGGTGAAGGGGAAGACAAGGCTCTGGGCTGCTCGAAGGATTCAGTCTGCCAGACTGAGCGCCGACTAGACGAAACCCGCGAGACCACTGAACATAATTCAAGTGAACTTACTTGATTATTTGTGTGCTCATATATACTATCACTCTCGAAATTTGCTGGAGCTTCGCCTTGCCCGAGCCAGTCAGCGGCTCGGGCAAGGCGGGTGGAGGGGGGATCGATTGCCCCGCCCAAAACTTCCAGCCCCCAACTTTTGACGTATGATCGAATCGCTGTCGATGCTCTGCCCATACTCCTCATGTCCTTTGAGATATTGCCCAGTTCCACTTCCCAGGCATTTACCCCTGCGACGGCTGACGCCTTCTTGCAGCGGTTTGTTTGCTTTGAGCACGAGCCGCAACTTGACAGTACCCAGGCTTGCTCGGTCAAGGAAGCCCTACTGCTGTTGGCGGGGTTGTCAGATTTCCAGACCCTTGGCGTTTGTGCTGCTTCGATGGAGACGGCGGTGATGGCGCTCAATTCCTATTTGTCGGCCTTGGGGCACGAGCTTCAGGCAGATATGGAAGTTTTGCCACCGATCGACGGGCCAGTCTATCTCAAGTGTAATACGCGGAGTTTGGGATATTATGGCGATCGCTACTCCGGCGACTACCGGGGGGTGTTGGTCTCTTGCCAATCGGACTACAGCGATGGCGTGGTGGGCACCTATGGCCACTTTCCTCTAGATTTGTTTGTCAGCTAAGCTTAGAAAGCCACTGACTGGCGAGTTGAGAGCGGTGCCGGGCGAGCCGTCTGACAGGAGTCGTTCGCGAGGGAGAGATTGGCTATGGGTTTGTCGGTGCGATCGCTAGCTCCCGAAATTTTCTTGTTTGAACAACTGCTGACACCACTCGTGTGTCAGCACCTGATCGAGATTTCCCAGTTGTATCCGCCAATCCCGGCGGGGGTTGAGCTCGGGCGGGTTGAAGCAGATATACGCAGTAACGGGATGCTGCGCCTAGAGGACGATCCGCTATTGGCTTCGACTAATGAGCTGTTGTTGGCACAAGTGAGCTATATCCAGAACTGGCTTCACGGACATTATGGGATTCGCTTTACCCAGGCGGAGGCTTGCTCGATCCTGTGCTATGACAAAGGGCAGTTCTATCAGCGCCATGTGGACAATTTACTGATGGCCAGCCGTGAATGCGAAGCCGAGGCGAGCGTGCCAACTCGAGATATTAGTATTGTGGGGTATCTGAATGAAGGATTTGAGGGTGGAGAAACCTATTTCGATCGCCAGGAATTGAAGGTGGTTCCTCAGTTGGGTAGCGTGCTAGTGTTTCCTTCATTCTATGCCTATCCGCACCAGTCGCTGCCTGTGATCACGGGTCGAAAATATGCCTGGACAACTTGGCTATATTTTTAGGTTTTGTTTTGAGGTCTGTATTCGCCAAAACAATGGGGAGCAACGCGATGAAGGCTGTTGATTATCGCCAGGGAATTCTGGCCGCCGCTGATGGTTTAAAGCTCTACGAACAAGTTTGGCAGATGCCCGAGGCTAAGGGCTGGGTTATTTTGGTGCATGGCATTACAGAGTATAGCGATCGCCACCGTCCCACCATTCAGGTTTTACTGCAACAAAACTTCGCCGTCCAAACCTTCGACCTGCGCGGCCATGGCAAATCCGAGGGCGATCGCGTCTACATCAACCACTTTGCCGAATATCTCAGCGATCTAGACCTAGTGGTGCGGCGCGCCTTGGCGCAAACGGGAGGGCGACCGCTGTTTTTATTGGGGCACAGTTTGGGAGGGGCGATCGCCACGCGCTATGTGATTGAATTTCCTGAGATGCAGTCTCAACTCAGTGGCTTGATTCTCAGTGCCCCTGCCCTAGCTATCAATGATGCAGTGCCACTACTCTTGCTCCAGGCAGCGGATGTGATCAGTCGATTTTTTCCCAAGTTGCCCACGCTGTCACTAGAGGGCGCCGCCATCAGTCGCGATCCCGAGGTAGTGGCTGCCTACCATGCCGATCCACTGGTATACCACGGCAGGCTGCTGGCACGTCCGGGAGCAGAGTTGGTAAAAACGATTCGAGAGATTCAACCTCAAATGTCAGTGATACAACTGCCGCTGTTGCTGATGCATGGAACGGGCGATCGCACGGTGCCTTGGGTTGCTAGCCAAATGCTCTACGATCGCTCCCGCAGTCCCGACAAAACCCTGAAGCTTTATCAGGGTCTTTACCACGAGATTTTTAACGAGCCCGAGCGGGCACAAGTTTGGCAGGATTTGTCTGACTGGCTTTTGTCTCAGGTTTCCATCACCTTAAAGAACGAGAAGTAGAGCGATTCGCATACTTTCGCATACTTACGAGGGACAATCGCAGCAGTGAGTGAACCAGTTTTTCAGGTGCAAAGGGTTCATCAGGCCTAGTGCAGTAACAATCAGGGTGTCAACCATTTTGGAAGTAGTCGGGGAGAAGGCTCTGAGCGAGGTCTTGAGCTGAGACCACCAATGCTCAATTGGGTTGAATGCTGGAAAGTAAGACGAGAGGAAGAGCCTCTAAGGTTACCTCCGGCTGCGCGTCGCCCCAGACATCACGGTTATTTTTATGTCCTGCCCGGCGGGAAAACTATTGCCAGCTCCGGCAAACATCAACCAAACGATCGCAGCTCGCCGATTAGATGGTCAAAATAGGGCGCGATATCAAGCGAAATCTCCTCTGCCTCGTTCACCTGCGAAACCAGCCCTTTCTGAGACAACTGTTTCAAGGACAACCGTTGCAAGCTTTCTGCCTTCAGCGCCTCCAACCCCGTCACCATGGCAGGCAGGGGCACCTTGAGCTCCTGATAGAGCTGCTCCATATAGCTCAGTCCATCAGCACTGGTAAATGCTGGAGTGCCGCTGGCAATACCGTAGGTGATGCAGCGCAGAAAATGCCAAAAGTCTCGCCAGCAGGCTTCTGCTCTGGAAGCGGGGTGGAGGTCGCCGCCGGTTTCTGTAATATCGGGGTAGGCCGCTAGAACCGCGCTGCGGGCATCGGTGACGATCGCCTCAGCGTTCTCTCGCAGATAGCGAACGCATTCGAGGTTCCACCCGAGATGCGAGTTTTCTGAACCCAGCTCGACTAAATCTTCATTGGTCAAATAGCGGCTCTCATCATCAGCGGCTTGGATGCGGGCGATCGCCCTGCTCCAACGCCCAACTTCGCTAGATTGACAATACGAGCCAGGGGAATGAGTTGCTTGGCGCGATCGCTGAGCTGAAACGTCATGGTGGGGCCTCCGAAACCGACAACGCGACCGAACCCGGTCGAGCAAACCAGCCCAACGCTAGCGCAAAATCGCCTGATCTTTAGGAAGTTTTGGGAAAGTTCGGGAAAGTTCAGGCAAATTATGAGAAATCCAAATGCCCGCCGAGCGGGAGATTCAGCACAAACGGTCGCAAGTGTAACAAAATATTGCTTAGTTCCGATTCTAAAAGACAGGGTGTCCCTTGATCGCCTACTGTGCGATCAGTGAAATACAGGCGGTTACCTCACCGAGCTTAAGGCTTAGGGGCAGTCAAATGCCCCGGAAGTTTAGCAACTTGAGATCAGCGCCTCGAAAAAGCTTGCTTTATTTTTAGACAAGGAGTTAACACATGCTCGACGCATTTTCCAGAGCTGTAGTCAGCGCTGACGCTAGCACTTCCGTCGTCAGCGACATCGCTGCATTGCGCGGCTTCGTGGCAGAAGGCAACAAGCGCCTTGATGCTGTGAACGCGATCGCTTCCAATGCAAGCTGCATCGTCTCCGACGCTGTTGCTGGTATGATTTGCGAGAACCAAGGCCTCATCCAAGCTGGTGGCAACTGCTACCCCAACCGTCGCATGGCTGCTTGCCTGCGCGATGGCGAAATCGTCCTGCGCTACATCACCTATGCGCTGTTGGCTGGTGACGCGTCTGTGCTAGATGACCGTTGTCTGAATGGCCTCAAGGAGACCTACGCTGCTCTGGGCGTCCCCGCTACCTCCACCGGTCGCGCTGTGCAGATTATGAAGGCTTCTTCCTTGGCTCACATCAATGACACCAACACCGAAGCTCAAGCTGGCAAGCGCTTCAAGCAAATGGGTTCTGCAAAGGGCGATTGCTCTGCGCTAACTGCTGAAGCTGGTAGCTACTTTGATCGCGTTATCTCTGCTCTCAGCTAGATTCTTTTCGGTTTAGACCCTGCGGGATTCTGAACTCAAAAAAGTCTGAACTTGAGAACTTTGAAACCCAAAATCGATCAATTTAAATCTGGAGATTAACCATGAAATCAGTCGTTACCACCGTCATTACCTCTGCTGACGCAGCTGGTCGTTTTCCCTCTTCCTCTGACTTGGAATCCGTCCAAGGTTCTATCCAGCGTGCTGCTGCGCGTTTGGAAGCTGCTGAGAAGCTAGCCAACAACCTGGACAACGTTGCCAAAGAAGCTTATGCAGCTTGCATCAAGAAGTATCCCTACCTGAATGATTCCGGCGAAGCCAACTCCACCGACACCTTCAAGGCCAAGTGCGAGCGCGACATCAAGCACTACATGCGTTTGATCCAGTATTGCTTGGTTGTCGGCGGCACCGGTCCTTTGGACGAGTGGGGCATTGCTGGTGGCCGTGAAGTCTACCGTGCACTGAACCTGCCTACTGCTCCCTACGTTGAGGCTCTGAGCTTTGCTCGTAGCCGGGGTTGTGCGCCTCGCGACATGTCGGTGCAAGCGCTGGTTGAGTACAATGCGCTGCTCGACTACACCATCAACTCCCTTTCGTAGGTTGGTGGATGACGTCAGTCATCAGATGGGTTTCGGTGCTTTTCTCTAGGTAATCTTGACCTAGTGGCTCGTGTCGGACTCGTTGCTTCTGGGGATTCTGGGTTTAGTCTGGGTCATATGGCCCCGGTTTTCTCAGGATCCCCAGTTTGCGTTTAGTTAGCTTTTGCCTTATTCGATTTCTGAAACGTTTTTCGCTATGGATAAGCGTTTTTCAAGCATGTTTGGGCTTTCGGAAGCGGAGTCCATTCTGCTACTGGATACGCCGCTCGGCCAGTTGCCCGAAGGACAATCGCGCTACGTCGCCGCTTGTGAGCTGGTCAATTTCCCCACGGAGGCTGCGATTCAGGCATTGATCCGGGCGGTACAAAACCCGAACCCGGAACTGGACAATCGCATTGTTCGCCGCAAGTCGATTGAGACCCTTGGACGGCTCAGTGCGGTGCAGGCATTGCCGATGATTCGTGATTGTTTGGGCGATGAGGATTGCTATACCGTGGAAAATGCGGTCTGGGCGATCGGTGAAATTGGCACGGATGATGCGGTTCTTTTGGAGCAGGTGGCTCAGCTTTTAGAGACGCCGAACCAAACCTATCGAGTGATCATCCATACGCTCGCCAAGCTGGGGTATGAACCAGCGGTGGCGCGGATCAAAACCTTTGTGGATGACGAGGATACCACGATCGCGAGTGCGGCAATGACTGCGATCGCCCGTCTTACTGGCGATCGCACCCCGTTATCCCAGGTCGTCGAATTCCTGCTGCATCCCAATGTTTACACCCGTCGTCTCGCGATCCAAGATTTGATCGATGCCCAGCATGATGAGGCGATTCCGGCGATCGCCCGTACTCCAGTCTCCTTAGTATTTCGCTTGCGAGGCATTCGGATGCTGGCGGATGCTGGAACGGGAAATGCTGGAACGAATCAGGCCAAATCCGCTGGTATCGATATCGATCGGCTCAACTTTGCAACAGATATTCAACCCTGGCTCGAACAAGTTCTTTGGGATCGCCCTGAGGATCTGACCCTCGTGCATGAATATGACCAGCCTCCGACACTGGAGTTTTTGATTAACGAGTTATACCAAACCGATTTTGGTCGTTGCTATTTGGCCGTTAAGACAATTTTGGCCGAGCACCGAGAGATCGCGCCTGCTGCGTTGATGGTGGCTTACCAGGAAAAGGCCAGGGCCGATTATGGTGGTCACTACCATGTGATGAAATTACTGGGTCGGTTGCATTATGAGCCCGCCTTTGAGCTGATGGTTCAAGAAGGCTTGAATAATCCCCAGCCCCAATTCCAAAAGTCACGCTTTGCGGCCGCCTTGAGTCTGGGAGAATTGGGCAATGTAGAGGCGATTCCGGCGCTGAAAGCCTGTTTGGATTCACCGATTTGGACGATCAAATACGCAGCACTGATGGCCTTAGAAAAACTGGGCGATCGAACTGCTCACGATCTTGCCGCCCAGGACTCTGACTGGTTAATTCGAGCCAAAGCGACTTCGATGTAATCCTCGCCCAGATAACCCGCACAAATGTCGCAACCTTCGTCAGTTTTGTGAATTTCGTAGGGACGAACCGCCGTTCGTCCGGCTTTCCTCCGGCTTTTGTCCAGCGGAGCTCAGGCCAAACTTGAGCTCCAGTTACCTCCAATTTCAGTCCCCCCATTTTAGTCAGTCCCTATGAGCATTGATCTTCTGTTCGAGCAGCTCAAACATCCCAACCCCAATTTGCGATCGCGAGCCATGTGGGAACTCGCGGACCTGCGAGATCAAACGACGATTCCCCGGCTGATCAGCGCCCTGGGGGACGAAGACGTTGTGTTCCGCCGTGCTGCGGTGAAGGCCCTTGGGGCGATCGGAGTCGATGCCGTTCCGGCGATCGTCGAATCCTTGCTCCACAGCGATGACGTCACCATACGCGGCAGTGCGGCCAAGGCTTTGGCCCAGGTCGCGGTTAACCATCCCGAGGTCGCCTTCCCCCCAGCGGGGTTAGACGCCTTGAAACAGGGCATGGCAGACGACAATCCGGTCGTGCACATTGCCTCGGCTATGGCCCTGGGCGAAGTCGGGGTTGCAGCGGTGGAAGTTCTGCGGGAGGCGGTGACGACGACGGAAAATTTGGGGCTAGCCGTGTCAGCGCTCAGTGCCCTGGGCGGAATTCCGGATGAGCGGGCGGCTCAGACGTTGAAGGCGATCGCCCAGGATCCTGTCGCTGAACCTTACCTGCGTGAAATCGCCATCAGTGCACTGTCACGGCTTGACCTGGTCAAAAAATTCAAACGCAACTGAAATCTCAAACGTAACTGAAATCTCAAACGTAACTGAAATCTCAAACGCAACTGAAATTTCACATGCAATTGAAATCTCAAATGCAACTGAAATCTCAAACGCCGCTAATCCCAAGCATCTGCCCCAGCTTGCCCTTCGAGTTGAGAGACCGCCAGTCGCATCACCTGCTCGAGGGCAAAATCTGTCTCCTGCTCAAGTTGCAACTTCAGGGGAGCGATCGCCTCCCCAGCCCCAATTTTCATCAGCGCCAGCGCCGCTGCTTTGCGGCTCTCTGGCAGTTCATGCTGTAGCATCTCCAGGAGCTGGGGCAGCGCCGGTCGGTGGGCCAAATTCCCCAGCACTGCTGCTGCTTCGCTGCGCACGGCGGCGACCGAATCCCCCAGGGCATTGATCAAGAGGGCAAACGCCCGATCCTCTGGCTCATCCTGGGCTACCTTAGCGATCGCCCCCACCATCGCAGAACGCACCTCCGGCGCATCCGCCGCTGCCGCCGCATAGAACGCTTCCTTCGCTTCATTGCCCACAAACGATAGCGCCCAGGCCAAATGCCCCTTGGTCGTTTCTGGCGTCTGGGGATCCCCTAAGATTTCGAGCATCACCGGCACCGAGGCTGCCCCAATTTGGGCCAGTGCCCCCGCCGCTGAGCCGTGAACCACCGTATCCTCATCGTGTAGCAACGCCTCAACCAGAGTCGGGATTGCCTTGGGATCCTTGATCAGCGTAATCGTTTTGGCGCAAGCCCGTCGTACCACGGGATTCTCGTGACTCGCTAGTCCCGTCAGCAGCACGTCGGTCGCGGGTTTGCCGATCGCGCCTAAGGTCTCCGCGATCCGCAGCCGTGTCATGCCCCGGCGATCGGCGAAATCCTCGACCAACTGTCGTAGAGTCTCTTGATCCTCAGGGTCAAAGCGTTGCTCGGCTCGCTCCAGTGCCACCCGCTCCAACAACAGATCCGTCTGGGCCTGAGCCTGGGCGATCGCCTCTTCACCCGGTTGCGCCGCCCCTTTTACCCTACTCACCATCGTCATCTCACTCCAGTTTCCAAACCAGTTCTCAAAACTCACAGACCCAAACTCAATTTTCCACGCCTTCGAACCTCAGGTTTGGCATTTTGGCAGACCTAAGCCTGGGTCAAAGCCAAATGCTGTTCTCGCAAACCCATCAAGATGCCATCAATCTGGGCGAGTTCCGGCTCCAATTGAGACATCACCGCCGACTTCGGTAACTTCGCTTTTTTGGCCGCGTTGATGGTTTCGTTGACGAGGCGATCGCGATACTGTTCAAACTCAACAATGAGCTCCGCGATTTCTTCGGGGGTATTGGCTTGGCCCCGAACTGGCTGTGTTTCGGCCCCCAGTTCAGGTGCTTGTTCAGGCGCTTGTGCGGGTGTTGCTGCGGGATTTTCCGACATGATTGACTTCCTCAGATTCTATCAGGGGCTGTTATGGCGTTAAATACTGGGCTGTTATTAAACGAAATGCTGAGCTGCGATTGAGCTGAACGCTGTTTTGAAGGCTGGGTTAAACAAACTTATCCAAAAATTAATCCACAACGAGAGCCAGACAGCTCCAGCTGCGTCATCGGCTTATTTGTTCATTCAGCGACCCATGTCTTGATCTTCGCAGATCGCCTCCCCCGCTGGCAAATCCTGGGCTTTGAGAACCTCTGGGCCTGATCCATCACCCACCTTGAGATCTGCGGAAGTTCGCGATCGCCCTGGGTTCCCAAGCCAACCCTCACTGGATTCAGGGCACTGTGTTCACGTAGAACAAAAATGTAAAAAAATATGTAATATTCTCGCTTCCGACGGAGGTTAGATTTTACTTTTGTCCTATTTCAATCTTACCTCTACTCAGTATTCCCCTGATGTTACTCCCTAGGAGTGATCCTGAAAACGCTGATTACGTATCAGATTTGGCAGTTCTATCCTCGACTCTAAGCCGGGACTTGAGCTGTCATCAAAGGTAAACGCAAAAATTGACAAATTAGTCAACTAAGTGTTACCTTGATTAACACTAAGGGCCACGACTTCCCTAGCCTGACTCGTCCTTGATTTTGTCAATTTCGATACAGGCTGTGCGAAAGTTGAACGACTTTGCTAAGTCTCAGTCTTGGCGCGATTCGTTGAATCCGAGGAGGATGAACCTAATGTCAAGCGAAAGTCAAATGCTTCTGAGCTTCGAGCAGGAGTTTAGCCTGCGCAAGTACCAAGACCAGGTCAAAGATGTCAGCCGCGAGGAATTAGAGGACCTGTTCATTGAGATTATTCGTCAGAAGATGGCCCAGGAAAACTTATTTCGGGATCTGATGCGCGCGAGTCTCTAGTCATGCGTTGAACGGCTGATATACAAACAAAGCCCCATGCTGACTCGGGTATGGGGCTTTGTCCTGGCCAGATTTTGTCCTGGCCAGATCTTGTCCTGGCCAGATTTAGCACCCTAGGCAATCCGACGCTCCAAATATTGGCCAATCATCTGCTCTTCCCCGGCCCTCGAAATGACGGTTTGGCGAGTGCGGTACTGGTGACTAATCAGTTTGATCTCCTCCTCAAATACGGAGCCGTCGTATTCAGTACGGAGCACCATCGTGTTGGGATTGGGAAAGGTGTACTGTGCGGTAATGGGTTTGGGGGTGGCAAAGCCGCGATCGCGATACAGTACATCTCCTCTGAGTCCGAACACGGTTGAACCGGTGACATTTTTCTTGCTAGGCCCTGCGTATTGACTATCCCAAGTAATACCCACACCACAGGGAATGACAATCTCAAGACCATGGGCTTGCGAGAGCAGCTGGAGTTCGGCATCACCAGCCTGGAGGAAACGAATTTGCAGCTGGCTGACCACCTCTTGAATCAAGCCACTTTTGAGTGTGTAGTAACGCCGCTCTGAGCGCCAGTGGCCTTCGGAATTGCGAAAAAATTGGGTCGCCTGGTCTTGAGCGCACTGGGCTACTGGCAAAGATTCGTGCAGAAATGCGTTCATAGCAGCAGGTTTGAAAGGAGTGGTTAGCATCTAGGTTCGAAGTCTCTTCTACCTCAGCATTCTTGCTGAGCTGACCTCAGACGGGCAAGCCAGATAGGTCAAGGGCATGGCAGCAGAATCTTTACTCTAATGTAACACTTCTTAATGAAAATGGCAGTGGTCACCACCCGCACTGAAAACTGGAGAGTCTTAAGCCCGAGCAAGCACCGCTTGACCGGAACGCGTAAGTGACTCAGTGACGAGTAATTGAATTGCGTTAAATCAATCACATTGAAGTCTTGCGCATTGATATCTAGTGCATTGATATCTAGTGCATTGAAGTCTCGCGCATTGAAGTCTCGCGCATTGATATCTAGTGCATTTGA
Source organism: Synechococcales cyanobacterium CRU_2_2 (assembly GCA_012034805.1). Classification (GTDB taxonomy): domain Bacteria; phylum Cyanobacteriota; class Cyanobacteriia; order PCC-9006; family JAAUQQ01; genus JAAUOP01. The sequence continues at coordinate 12,128 of JAAUOP010000002.1, forward strand.
AGTCTGAAAAATCTTGAAAAGCCTAAAACAAAAGAAAGCCTGATGCTCAGATCATGACTCTCAAAACCTTGTCAGATTTTTTGATGTATCTGTGGATACAACTTTTTTGGATATTACTGATCGCATTGGGCTGATCGCATTGGCTTTTCTCCTGTAAAGCTGTTTTTCCACCCAATAAGTCATGCTAGGGTATAAGTGTTGTCAACGAAATTAGCTCCTTATCAAAAAATAAATGAACTAGGGATTAAAGTCCCCGTGATGCCCACAAAGCTGCCTCCGATACCTGCCGAGCATCTATTCGATTCCAGGTTCAGATGTTTAAGGGGTACATGCTGGATTCGGGTTCTAATTCTCTGGGTGTTTGATGGGTTTTCCCTGAATGAGTCGTCCCTGAATGGGTCTTAGAAAAGTGATTTGTAATGGAATGAACGACAAGAAAACGGCACTATGACCGAATCATCTTTGCTTTTTGTACATCCCCTAACTCGCGATGGCTTTGACCTTGCTTCGCCCAAACTTTGCGTTCGAGAAGTGTCTAAGGTCTTTGATTACCAATCTGAACCTTTGGTCGTTTTGAGAGGGGTTAACTTGGCTTTGAGTCCGAATGAGTTTGTCTGCTTAGTCGGGGCTTCCGGCTGTGGCAAGTCAACCCTACTCAAGATTGTAGCAGGACTGACCTCGCCTTCATCTGGACAAGTTTGGATTGATCAAGATCTCGTAACGGGGCCAGGCTCTGATCGCGGCATGGTCTTCCAAAGCTATTCCCTTTTTCCTTGGCTCACCGTCGCCAAAAATATTGATTTTGGCCTTAAGCTTCAGCACCTCCCCCCGCCTGAGCGGCGCGATCGCATCGCTTACTATCTAGACGTTGTTGGGTTGACACGGTTTGCCAACGCCTTTCCGAAACAGCTTTCGGGCGGCATGAAGCAGCGGGCGGCGATCGCCCGAGCCCTCGCCAACGAACCCGAGGTTTTACTCATGGACGAGCCCTTTGGAGCCCTCGATGCCCAAACCAAGGAGCAGATGCAGCTGTTCATGCGTGAAATCTGGGAGCGCACTCACATGACTATTTTGATGGTGACCCATGATGTTGAGGAAGCAATCTTTCTCTCAAATCGGGTTTATGTGATGGATGTCCATCCTGGACGTATCAAGCAAGACATTGCCATTGAGCTACCGGAGCATCGAACGTTGGCAATGAAATCTGAGCCTTCATTTCTTCAGCTCAAACGACAAATTACGGTCATGCTCGGACATTAATTGAGCTGTTAATTGTAGAACTGTTAGCTTTAGAGCCGTTAATTGTAGAGTTGCTATTTGTACAAGCACCATGGATTCTAGGCCTTCTGTTGCCATAAGTTCCCAATCTGTTCCGCAGGGCGCTGCGAGGAATGTGCGATCGCGCCGCCTCCGCACCTCCACCTTTTGGAGTATCCGCCGGGGTATTCCCCGCCATCTCAAGATTCTTATGCCCATCCTAGGGGCCGGTGGGCCTCTGTTGGCTTGGACTCTACTGAGCCAGAGTGGGCTCGTTTCTAACACTTTTCTGCCGACTCCCATACAAGTGCTGCGGGCAGGGGTAGAGCTCTGGGACAGTGGCCTACTCCTGGGTGATATGGTAGCTAGCTGCAGCAGAGTTCTGTTGGGATTTTTGGCCGCCGCCCTCGTGAGTATTCCGATGGGTTTACTCATGGGCACGTTCCACACCATGGAAAGTTTGTTGAGTCCTATTGTTGGCCCTGTTCGCTATCTACCCGTGGCTGCGTTTGTACCACTGGTGATGATTTGGGCCGGTATCGGCGAACCTGCCAAAATTCTCATTGTGTTTTTGGGTGTTGTTCTTTACAACATTACGATGATCGCAGATGCCGTTAAGTTCATTCCAGATGAGGTTCTCAATGCGGCTTATACCTTGGGTGCAAGTCGCCCGGTCTTGCTCTTTCAGGTGATTTTCCCTGCTGCATTGCCGAGTATTATTGACACGATGCGTACGAACATTGCCGGTGCCTGGAACTTCTTAATTTTGTCGGAACTGATTGCGGCACAACAGGGGCTCGGATTTCGAATTATCCAATCCCAAAGATATATACAAACTGATAAAGTTCTCTTTTGTATTTGTATTATTGGCATAATTGGGCTTCTAACAGACTATGCTTTAAAGAAGCTGGCGGTGGTTTTAACCCCCTGGGCCGACCATGACTCGCCTTGAACTCGCCTTGAACTTGTCTCGGCTGACCCATCTTGGCCAGTTGCGTAATCGATACCTGTAACCAACGGCATCGTGAAGATGAGTGAAGTACGAACTCTCGTATTTCGTATTTTGTCTCAGGTATAGGTGTTAGAAGCAACTGCTTTTTCGACGTTCTTGGAAGTTGATTCAGGTGTCTCGGTCTCGATGCCCGCCAGCCCGCATCACCTCATTGACTCACTATCAACTCAGGCAAGGGAAACTCAGATTATGCGTAGAAGGACTGTGATTAAAGCCTCGGCATTGCTCACGCTGGGGGCCTTATCTGCCACTGGACTGAACAGTTGCGGTAATGCGACTCAAACGGCTGCTCCCAAGGATGGAAGCCAGCTTCCAGCTGGGCCATTGCGAGTGGCGCTGGTGCCTTGGCTGGGTTGGGGACAGGCTCATATTGCTGAGGTCAAAGATTTTTTTAAGGCAGAAGGGATTGAAGTCGAGCAAACAATTTTCCAAACCGTCAGTGAAGCCAATACGGCCTTGCTTTCCAACAAAGTGGATTTGCTGTGGGCTGTGGCCGCAGACCTCGTCGTGTTGTCCCAAACGTCACCTGACCTAAAATTTATTTTAGTCTCTGACTATTCTGGCGATGTAGACGGCATTTTAGGCACCCCGATCAAGAGTGCAGAAGAAGCCAAGGGTAAGACCTTTGCGCGGGAAGATGTGCCCTACGAAATCGTCTTCATGGGCAAGTATCTAGAGACCCTAGGTCTGACAGAGAAAGACGTCAACATTGTGCCGCTGACCGTCCCCGATGGCGCAGCAGCCTTGGTGGCGGGCAAGGTGGATGCGGTGACGCTATACGAGCCCTTTGTTAGTACCGTGTTTAAGGAGCGTAGCGATGTAGAAGTGCTGTTTTCACCGGCAGGAACTAATATTATTATCAATGGCTTGATCGCCCAGGGGGCAGCGATCGCCAACCGACGAGCAGACATTTTAGCCTACATGCGCGCTCTGAACCAGGCAGTAGATTTTGCCAAGACCAACCTCGCAGAAGCCCATGAACTGATTGGCAAATGGGTCGGCCTGAAGGGGGAGGAGGTGACCGCGCTCATGACAAAAGTCGATTTACTCGATCTTGCAGAGAATAAGCAAGTTGCCTTTAATCCGCAAAATAAATTGAATGTCGCCAACAGCATTGACTCAGCGGTGCCGATTTTGGTAGGCGCGGGCAAGGTGACAAAATCTGCGCCGGGGGCATCGTTTGTAGATGCCTCATTCGTAGAAGCGCTCTAGGGCGATCGCCCCAGGTTCATTAGTTTGCACAGAAGATTAACCTGCATCATTTGTTCTAGGCTGGTGCAGGTTGCCGTGGCGAGTGCTGGACTGGCCACGACAATAGCCAGACATTGGGCGCGGGAAACCGCAACATTGAGACGGTTGCGGTTGAGCAAAAACTCAATCCCTCGGGGTGCATCATCCGTGGTGCTGGCACACAGAGAAATGATCACAACAGGGGCTTCCTGGCCTTGAAATTTGTCAACGGTACCGATGCGAGCCTGGGGAGGGGCCTCGCCTAGGCGTTCTCGTAGGCGGCGCACCTGCAAATTGTAGGGGGCAACAACGAGAATATCGTCGGGGCCGAGCTCGCCCTGGGTTTTGCCGCGATCGCTCACATAAGCTATCCCCAGCAGTTGTTCAATCAACTCAGCAATCACCGTTACTTCTTCATCACTGGCCTGACCATTGCCCCAGTGCTCAACACTGAGAAAAGCAATGCCGCTGGCTTGGGACAGCTTCCAGTGTTTCCCCTTGAGTGGCTTCTCTAGAAGGAGCCGATGGTGGCGGGTTTCTGGAGGATGGCCCAGGCGTCCTTCGTAGATCGATTCGGAAATAAACCGACAGATGCGAGGCTCCATCCGATAGCTGGTATTGAGGAAAATACCCAAATTCGCTGGAATCGTTGCCCGTCCCTGGAGCAAGTAGCCCAAGGCTGATTGACCGCTCTCGCCAGGGTGACTGCCTTGAATCGGCTGTTCTAGCTGCATGGGGTCACCGATCAGAACAAGGTTGTGGGCACAACGGGCTAGGGCGATCAAATTGGCCAGGGCCACCTGTCCGGCCTCATCGACAAACAGGTAGTCGAATTGAGCGATCGCCTCCTGCCGACACAGTTGAAATACCGTCGCACCGACCAAGCGATAATCGGGGGGGAGAGCCTCGGTAATTTTGTCTTTGTAATCCACGCCTGGATAACGTTCAACAGCTTCACTCTGACCGCCAATTTTGGCGATCTTGAGCCTGCGATGACCCTGTACCCGCCCCAGCAAATTCAAAATTACATCATGGCTATTGGCCGAGACCGCGATCGTTTTCCCCTGTTGCAGCAGATTGAGGATGATCTGGGCTGCGGTGAAGGTTTTGCCACTGCCCGGTGGGCCTTGGATGCAGAGGGTGCTGTGGTCGAGCTGGGCGATCGCCCGCAGAGTACCGCTGACTAATTCTTCGCCTTCAGCCAGGATTGGCCCAGGTGTATGACCCGTGATGCGGGGCGATCGCCGCTCCAGAAAATCGGCTAAGGCAGGCTGCAATTCGCCGGTGGCCTGCCACTGCTGAACGGTTTCTAGGATTGCGTCGGCGATTTTGCCGGTGGGGATGACCGTCACATCCATTAGATTCAGCCGCGCACTGGGCTCCCAGTTGGGCGACTCGGCACGGGCAGTGGTTAAGCGCTGGTCGCTGATTGTCAGAACTGCCAATCCTTGATCCAGATCGAGTTCGGTGAGGGTGCACTCCTTCAGTTCAATGCGGCTGGGGAAAAACCAGCAGGTGGTTTTGCTGCGCAGCCGGGTTTCCTGGCTGGGATCAAAGCGATATTCGTAGGCCCAGGATTTACTGCGGGGGGTCGGGCGGAAGGGAAGCCTGTCGGTGCGCTCGAGCCCCACAAGGCAGTCTAGCTCATCGAGGAGATCGGTTTCGTCTGCAACTAGCCAGGTGAATCGCTGCCACCAAAACGGCTTAGCTTCGCGGCGATGAAACTGGAGCAAGTGGGCCAGGAGCGATCGCGATGCCCAACCCAAGGATTGAGCCGGGGATTGAGCCGAGGATTGAGCCGAGGTTTCAGAACTAGGTTGTTCTAGCAACGCCAGAGCTAGCTGGGCAGCGGGACTGGGTTCTTTGAGCTGACGGTGTTGGCTTGCGAATTCTGGGAGATCAGCCCTTGTCTCAGGTGTTGTCTCAGGTATTGTCTCAGGTGTTGTCTCAGCAGTGGACGGTGGGACGTAGGAGATACCGGCTAAAGTTTGGAGCGATCGCAGCCAGTCTGCTAGCGCTTGGGTCGAATCGCAATCATCCCGGTTATAGTCCCGAATCTCGCGCAAGATGGCCGAATCCTCGGGCGTGTTGCCATCGCGCTGTTGTTGCCCCTGAACATGCCCCTGAATATGCCACTGGAAATATTGCACCACCGAAGCCTGGGCATTTTTGACCTCACCCTCCCGTTTGCGCCAATAAAACTGCTCCAAACTCTTGATCGAGTAAGAAGGCGTGCCCACACACAGCCCCTGGGTCACCACCCGATACAAATCCACAAAGACCCCACCGCGCAGCATCGAATCCAGCTCCTCCTCCCGCGTGCCATAACGCCCCATCAATCGTTTGAGCGCCGTGGTTTCGTAGGGTGCGTAGTGGTAGACATGCATCGCTGGATCCCGCTGCCAGCGCTCCCAAATCCAGTCCATAAATCCTTCAAAAGCCCGCTTCTCCATGGTGTCGTCATGAGCCCACCAGTCCTTAAATTTCAAGACTTGAGTTGTTTGCTCATCTGTTGACTCGTCAACGGGTTCGTGAATTGTTTCGTTGAGATAAGTCGCACCAAACAAATACTCTAACCCCATCCCTCCATCTGCCAACGGATACCCTTCTAGATCAAAAAAAACATCCAGCGCACTCGCCGGGGGCAGCATTGCCAAACCGCTGTGGGGTTTGTCGGCGGGAGGCAACAGAATTTCATAAGCAGGACAGTCGCTCTGGCAACTAGACTGAAGCCTTGCTTGCCGCAGTAGTTTTTGGTAAGTTTTGCGATCGAGTTTGGCAATCCGTTGCTGAGGGTCGGCGATCGCCAATGCCCCCAAACTGGTAATCCCCGCCGCCTCCAGTTTCTTGATCTGATTTTGGGTAATGTTGGCCACCAAACTCAGATGATCCACCTCCACCAATACCTGCTCCGCCAGTGTCTGCCAAATCCCATGATCCGTGGATCGAGGTAAGGGACGTCGTTGTGGATCAAACTCAGCCATAAAGGCCATAAATGAGCGATGCACCTGACGGTAGTAATGAAAATAGTCCTCCGTGCTAAACTCGCGGCGATCGCCATTGCCCAGAATCAAGCCAAATTGTTGAGGCCGCACTCCCTGCACTTGCTCTAGCAACTCGCAATAGGCACAGGCTTGCAAAACAAAGTAGGGCTTCGGATTCATGGCCAGTTTGCACTCCAGCGGTGCATAGTGCCAAGCGCCAAACCGCGATTCCCCACCCCTGGGCGAAGCCCCTCGCCCCTCCACCCGCACTAAGAAGTCCGCATAGCCCAACCAATCGCCATGGGCCAGCGCCCCTTGGTAAATCAGGGGCTTACCCGCGTACATCGCCGCCAGCGTCGCCTGGAACCCACCTCGGCTATCAATCTCGTAGATCTCTGCCCCCGCCTGACGCAGCGACTCCACATAGCTGCGTTCGTGCTCCTGACCCAGTTGTGTCAGCACTCGCATCATTTGATCGGGCTCTGGCTGCTCGATCGCCGGATTTTCCAGGGCACAGCGTTCCATCCAGCAGGCAAACTCGCTCTGGAGGTATTGGATTAGGTCACTGGGGGCGTAGAGCAGGCGATCGCCACGGTTCTGCATGGGAGAAGCGACGGAGAGGGCAATACTTTTGTTCTGTTTATTTTCTCACGTGAGCGTAAAATCTGTTTTTTTTGAGGGGCTGCTCTGGGGGCCGCTGTTGAGGACGAGCACAGGCGGTTTGATTCAAGCTTCTCGCGAGCATGTTGATTTCCTAAGAATGTTTGCCAGATTACGGAATTACCCGTCCATTCCTCGAAAACTCGTTCAAGATGGGCACAATAAGGGTCATAGGCTCAGCTTGTGCCCCAGTCCTGTTCCGACCGTGCTCCAAAAGCCCTTGAACCCTCAGGGAAACCGTCTGATCTAATGCTTTTTTCCGCCGCCACTTCGCTTCGGTTCTGGGTGTCGCGATCGCCTGCCCTTGGGCGATCGCGACAGCTCTTGGTCTCCTGCGGCCTCAGCCTCGCCGCCACCGTGGCCGCTATCCCCGCCCTCGGGGCTGAGGTCATGACCATCGCCTATGGCCCACTGGAGGTGTCTGTCCCCCTGGCCGAACTCGAAAACTACGCCCGCACCGGCAAACTGACCGGGGAGCTATCCCGCTACCGGGGGTTGCTGTCGCCTGAGCAACAGGCCGATTTGCGCCAAGCCCTCAATCAGCGGGTGGACATGAGTCCGACGCTCGTGTCTCAAATTGCCTACTCCAAAACCGGAGATGCGGTGCTCAAACGCCTGGGAGCCTTCATTAAAAGCAAGGATGCCAGCAACGGTCTCACGGCACTGCGGGCGACGGTGGTACAAGCGGCGGCCTCCAGCGAAGGCCTGACGCTGCTGAATCTGATGCGCAAGTTTCCGACCCGCGAGATCCAGGTGGATGTGGCCTCGGGGGTGAAATTGGCCACGGAAGTGACAACGCTGCTGGCCCAGGGCGATCGCATGGTGTTGGCCGTGGAAGCCGAAGCCCAGCGCGAAATGTCCCAGGACGCCCCGGTGCAGAGCCTAGCGGATTTGCGCCAAAGTGGCCCCTACCGCTGGGACACCTACCGTCTCGATCTCAAGGATGAACGCACCCTCGGTGACTTCGCCCGCAACCGCCAGATTCCCCTCGATATTTACATGCCTCAGGGTCTCAAGGATGGCCCTGCCTCTGTGGTGCTGTTCTCCCACGGCATTGCCTCGGACCGCAATAGTCTGCTGTATTTGGCCAAGCATTTGGCCTCCCACGGGATTGCGATCGCCGTTCCCGAACATGTCGGCAGCAACGATGCCAAGTTTCAGCAGTTTTTTGACGGCGTCGGCGACCCCCCAGAGCCCCGTGAAGCGATCGATCGCCCACTTGATCTCAGCTTTGTCCTAGACCATCTCACCCAGTTAGCGCAAACAGACAGTCGCTTTCGGGGCAAAATTAACCTCGACCAAGTCACGGCGATCGGCCAATCCTTTGGCGGTTACACGGTCTTGGCCCTAGGCGGCGCGGAACTCAACTTCTCTTCGCTCAACCAAGCCTGCGTGGCGGGTGAACCCCGTTCATTTCTCAACATTTCGCTGTTGCTCCAGTGCCGCATTGCCGAACTCAAGGGCGTTCCGGTCACGCTGGCGGATCCTCGGGTTAAGGCGGTGATGGCGATTAATCCGCTGACTAGTCAAGTCTTTAGCCAAGCTGGCCTCGAAAAAGTTGCTGTACCCACCCTTGTAGTTGCTAGCAGTGGCGATTTCATTGTGCCACCCTCGGAAGAGCAACTGCGGCCTTTTACCTGGCTGAAAGTGCCCCAGCGGTATTTAGCTGTGATGCGCAATGCCACCCATTTTTCGGTGCTTGAGCCCCCCGCCCCTGGAGACAAGGCGCTCCCGTTGCCTGCCAACCTGGGGGGGCCAGATGTCAAGCTGACCCAGGGTTATATGGCGGCGTTGAGTGTGGCGTTTGTCAAATGCCATGGGGCTGGCGATCCGGCGTTTGAGCCCTACCTGAGTGCCTCCTATGCCCGGCGATTGAGTCAACCGGCGGTGCCGCTGAGCCTGGTTAAAAGGATCTCGGCGGATGAGCTTGAGCGCGCGGCGAAGGCCGTGGCCGGTTCGGACTAGCTAGGACTGTCTAGCTCATAATTGCGCGCCATGGCCGCTGCTCTCTTTCGATCGCCTTTGACCTTAACCTCTGTAGGTATGCCCCCAATCTAAACTCCAAATCTGAGGAAGCTGTGAGGTCAGGCAGGGGATAGCAGCTTCCTCAGGTTTAGAAACTGACTGCTCACAACTTCCTCATGATCTTGGCCTAGATTTGAGGAGTTGGAGAATTGAGATCTGTGATCTAGCCTGAGATCAATGACCCAAGCTTCAGCCATCGATACGTTAGAGGGGCGGAACCATGAGTTCTCATTCTGTTCAATCTCGACAGCTCGTCCACCATTCGAATCAACACGAATTTGAGCATCAGCGGGCTGAGATGGTGAGCTGGCAGCTACAGGCTCGAGGCATCACCGACCCTGCTGTCATCCGAGCAATGTTGGAGGTTCCGCGCCATCGGTTTTTGCCCACGGACTGTCCGCATCTGGCCTATGCCGACGCGCCGTTGCCGATTGGGTCTAACCAGACGATTTCGCAGCCCTATATCGTGGCCCATATGCTGAGCGCTGCACAAATCCTGCCGAGCGATACGGTGCTAGAAGTCGGAACTGGCTCGGGCTACGCGACAGCGATTTTGAGCCGCATGGCCATGACCGTTTACAGCGTTGAGATTATCCCGGATCTGGCGAAAATGGCCCGCGAGACGTTGGGGAGATTGAACTACCGCAATCTTCACATTCAGCTAGGTGACGGTTACTGGGACTTGCCTCAACATGCTCCCTACGATCGCATTTTGGTTTGGGCCGCCGTTCCCTATGTTCCCCAGGCCCTCTTAGAGCAACTGGCCATGTATGGAAAACTGATCATTCCTGTGGGTGTGAATCATCAAGAGATTCAGGTGATTACGAAGCGACCTGAAGGGATCGAAACTCAGACCACGATCGCAGCAACGTTTGTCCCCATGGCTGTTGCTGCTCGAAAACTTCCTTAATACATGGGTGAGTCCATGGGTGCAAATCATCGGTAGTGGGTGGGACAGCATTGGTATGATGGTTTGTAGCCCAATCCGCCAGCCACGATGTCTCGGTATGTCTCTCACCGCCCGCAGGGTCGATCGCTCAGTGCCCAGCTCTCAGTCTGCCCCGACCCTACTCAAGCTATGGATTGAGGATGGGTTTTTAGGGGATCAAATGACCCTATTCCAGACGCTACGCCAGAGCATCCGTTGGGAATCCAGCATGGCGGCGCGCCGCACTGCATCCTTTGGCGTACCCTATAACTACGCCCAAATGCGCTACCCGGCGGCTCCTATGCATCCCGCTCTGGTACCCGTCGTCGACAAGCTCGATCAAACCCTAGGCGTGCGGTTCAACAATTGTCTGCTCAACTTTTACGAAACAGAGAGAAGTAAAATGGGCTTCCATGCAGACGACACCACCGACTTGCAACCTGGCACAGGAGTCGCGATCGTCTCTTTGGGGCATCCTCGAAAGATCACCTATCGCAGCAAAGCGGATCAATCGCTCCAGCGATCGTTTACGTTGTCACCTGGCTCAATGCTGTACATGGGTTCGGAGATACAGGACGAATGGGTTCATGCGATTAAGAAACAAAAAGGTGTTGGGCCACGCATTAGCCTGACCTGGCGAGCCTTTAGAGCTGTTGAAAGCGAGAAGGGAAAATGAGCCCAGAATAACGAGCCCGAAATGCAATGCAAGATTCTCGAGTTGCCGGGGAAAGAACCTGCAGCAACGTCACTACTTCGATCGCGCTCCAATGGTGAGACTTCCGAGAAAGAACATGAAGTTCGAGCTATTCTTGAAGCTTATGTAAATGCTCTATTGACTGTGTAAATAATATTGCATACAGGCGTTAGTCTATTCTGGCAGCTACCTGCTCATCATTAGCATTTGAGCATCATCGGACTTGAACCCTACAAGCTGCATTACAGCGGGGCAATCCGCCATCACTGGTCACCCTGGGGGTTCAAGCTTTAACGGTCTGAACATGCGCATTCAACTGCCAGATTATTTAATCGATGGTTTTGGACGTGTGATTGCAACCATACGCCCAAGATCCAGGCCGTGGGCTCAAGACCTCCAAATCACGAGAGCGACACCGCAATAGCGCAATTATTAATCCGACTCGCCATGTTGTCACCGTGGCGAGCGGGTTGCCTGCGCTAGCACTGGAGTTGACCCTGAGACTCTAGCGGTCGTTTCCGTCATGGTGACAATCTCCCTTCAAAAAATTCACTTTCAATCATCGCTGTATGCAGATATTCAAACCTTTTCTGGATTTATTTAACTATGTCATTGTTCTTCTTTGTGTTCCCTTAAAATATCTGCCAAGCACATATCCATTCTTACCAAAACGACTTCGTGCCTTTGTCGAGTCTTGGGATTTAGAGATGATAAACGCCTATATCAATTCCTACGGTAAAAAGATTTACATGGATCAAAGAGCATCCTTCATCCACCCTGAGAACTATCGTCCTTTAGTTCAAAGTTCTCCGGAATATCATCTCAGCGAAGCTGATATTCGTGGATTTTACGAAAATGGCTTCATTGGCCCTTTTACGATTTGCTCTCCAGAAGAAATGGTAACACTCAGAGAGGAAATTGATCTTCAAATCAGAACCCCTTCCGATGTGTATGACCACCCCTGTGGGCGCGATCGTCATCTAGATTGTGAGGCTGTTCAAAGTCTCGTTACACGACCTCAATTGACCGAAAGATTGGCTCAAATCCTTGGCCCTGACCTAGCCATGTGGCGCTCAGGTATTTTTCGCAAAGAGTCTGGCGCACCCGAAACAGCCTGGCATCAGGCCAATACATATCTGATGGAAGAAGGCTACAAGCCAACACTGTTTCCACCAAATCTTGATCGACTGTTTCAGCTCACGACCTGGATCGCTTTGGACGACGTTGATCTTGAAAATGGTTGTCTTCAGTTTGTACCTGGAAGCCATCATCAGATTAATAAAATGCTTGTGGGTGGAAAAGGTGCTGAGGGCTTTGCGAATGTTCAGGTTAAGATAGATGCTGAAATCGATCCTAAAACTGTCTATAGCGCTGAAATGAAAGCTGGACAATGCATCATTTTTACAGAACGCGTTATTCATGGTGCCCAGGCGAATCTGTCCAATCGCCGTCGCTGGGGCATGACATTCCGAACAGTACAGCCCAGCGTCAAAGTGTATGATGATGAAATGGTTCATAACGTCAAGTATCTGAAGAAGCGGTATGACACTGGCAAATGGGGAATCTTGATGCTGCGTGGCCAAGATAAGTTTGGCGTGAATCCCCACTACTTAAAGCCTGCTACCAATCGCAATGCGAATCAATCCGAGGCTGCTGCTGTTCCTGTGCTTTGGAATTAGTACCTCGCGATTAGCGACTCGGAATTTGCGCTGCGAGATTGGTGCCTCGAAGTGTCGAAAGATATGCTGCTGTGAACCGACGTGCCGAGGACTATTCTGAAGGTGCGTCGGCAGACTCTAGGGGCAACACGCAGAACGCTCCGGGTTGCAAATTTCCTAACTCAAAATCACCAATGCGGCTGCGGTGTAGAGCCAACACCTCATAATTGAAATGCTTAAACATGCGTCGCACTTGCCGGTATCGGCCTTCGTACAGGGTCAAACTTGCCTTGTGTTCAGTCACAAACACGAGCTCCGCTGGTAAACAGGGCTTCTCCTCACCCTCTAATACAATGTCGCCCTTGGCAAACCGCTTAATCAACGACGATCGCAGCGGTGCATCCACCGTTACCTCGTAGACCTTGGGCTTGCGGTAGCGCGGTGATGTCCAGCGATGCACCACCTCGCCCAAATCGGTCACCAAGATCAAGCCGCTGGTTTCCTTGTCGAGCCGTCCCACCGTCGTGGGCTGCGGATTGCGCGCCATCCACAATTCTGGCAACAGCTCGTAGATATTCTCACCGGGGGGAGCCGTGTGGGAGCAAACATATCCCAGGGGCTTGTGCAACATCAAGAACAAGCCTTCTGGGTGATCAATCGTTTGTTCGTCGATTAGGAGCGCTTGGGGGTCAACTTTCAAGGCTGGGTTTTTGACCACAGAACCATCGACCAGGGTGACTCGTCCCTGGCGCAGCCAAGCTTTCGATTCCCGGCGGCTGCAATAGCCGTAGCGGGACAGGGTTTGTTCAACTCGTTTTGGTTTCAAACTACGTTCCTTCAGACTTCTTCGGTTGGGCTACCAGGTGAAGCTCCAGAGGATGAAGCTCCAGTCGATTGAGATTGCCACAGCTTAGGTAAAATCAAACCTGAACGATCGCGGTAAGCCCCAAACTCAGGATAGCGCGAGAGGGACTGGTCTTTTTTGCGCATGTTGGGAACGAAAATTGCTGCGACAAACAGGCCCAACACGATCGCCGGAATCCAGTGCCAGGAAAGCAACACAAAGCTAGCATAAATCAAAACTTCGCCAAGATAGTTGGTATTGCGACAGCGGGCGAAGAAGCCTTCGGTGATCAAGCCGGGCTGGTATTTGAGCGTGTAGTACTTTTGGGCATCGCTGGTGTAGTGCAGAAACACGCCCAAAACATTGAGGCCGACAGCGGCAGCGATCGCCCCCGTCGGCACCGCCACACCACTGCGAATCAACAGCCAGGGTGCAACCCAATAGGATGCCAAAGCCACAAAGGTGACGATTCCCATGGGCAGGGATACCTTTGTTTCCCACTGTTTGTCAGGGTAGATACGATCTTTGAGCAACCACAAGAACCCGTAGGTGCCGTGGAGGGCGAGGTAAATCCAGGGGGCGATTGCAAAGTTTTGATAGGCAACCATCAAGCCCAAGACCACAATAGCCGTTAGGCCCTTGTGCAAATTAATCGCGTGTTTGATTTTCATCGTTTTCCTCCGGTTGATTGCGATTCGGGCAAATTGCGCGGCGGGACGGTGCGGCCCTCGTAGAATTTCCGCTCGAGTTGAGTGAGGCCATACCGACTGGCTAAGGCGGCTAGAGCCAAGATCACGAGGGCGGCTTCAAAGCCTACCGGCAGGGGGGTAAGCCTGGGAAGTAGGGTTGCCAGAGCCCAGGCCAGGGCCGCGAGGGCGATCGCCCACACTTTCCCTCGCTGAACGTTTTGCAAGGCCCCTCGGCAACTGGCGCAATGTTGAGTGTGGGAAGTGTAGCGATCGAGCAACAGGTCTAGGTTTTCGATCGCTCCAGGCAGCCTCTGGCCCGGAAACGGGTCTGCCCCGTAGCGATTCACCCAATCCCGCAGGGCCACCACAAAAGTATCCGCCTTCGTAGGTAGATAAAACGCCTGTTTGTAGGCCTCACTGCCGCCGAGCTTTTCGAGGTAGCGCTCTTGAAAATGCAGAAAAATTTGGTCGTCTTCCAAGACGCCGTTTTGATTGAGGTGGGAAAACCAAGTCGGGGTCAGTTGGATGAATAAAGCGGGAATTTTGGACGGGAACTTGAAGGGAAATTTGGCAAACAGTCGGCACTGGCCTTTGTGGGTGGGGGTTGCATAGACCACTGTCAGCGTGCGACCAAATTGCTGGGAGGTGAGGTCATGCCACATCAGATTTGGGGCAACGAAGGTTGTGGTCTGAGTGCCCAGTTTGCCAAGACGCGGGCCTTCGGGCCAGATGCCAGTAAAACCACTTTTGTCCTGGGTGAGCAGGTTCATTTGGGTGGGGCCAGCATTGACGCGGTTGCCCACGGATTTGTGGTGGGTGTAGGGCAAATGACTGGGGTCGAGGACATTTTCGAGTAACGTCAGTGCATCGTAGGGCAGGTCGCGAAACATGGTGAGCATGACCCAACTGTCGTCGCCGTCTTCGAGGGGATCGACAGTTGGCAATTGAGTTGTGTCAGCATTGCACGCATCGCCCGCATAGGCAAACAGCAAGCCCTGGTGAATGGCGGTTGGGAGGGCTTTGGCGCAGGCCCGCTGGGCCAATTGGGCTTGAGCCTTGGCAGCTTGTTGCGGAATCACCTCGCAATCACCCGCCCCTGAAAAAGCCCAGCCGTGGTAAGGACATTCGAGTTGCCCCGCCGCGTTGATCCGGCCCTGGGACAGCGGTGCAAGACGGTGAGGACACTGATCTTCGAAGGCCCGCCAAGTGTTGCCCGCTTGATCCCACCAGATCACCAGATCTTGGTCGAGCAGGGTGAAGCGATGGGGCTGGCGCGGGTCGAGATCCGATACGAAAAAAAGCGGGTGCCAGGCTTCTTTCCAATCGAACCGCTCGGGGTCTGGGCCTCCAGCCGTCTGGGGCCGATCGCAGGGCGGAGACTGGGTGGGTTGGAGGAGAGCCTGGTTTTCCATGGTGGAATTTGTTGCGAATTGTAAACGCTGTTTCTATTGTGCCACCAATACCCAGTCTATGGGCTAGGGCTTAGGTGATGGCCGCTAGGGTTTTGACAAAATTGGGATAGGAAATGGCGGCGGCTTCGGCGTGACCGATCGCCGTGGTTCCCTGGGCACCCAAGGCTGCGATCGCCAAGCTCATGGCAATGCGGTGATCCATTCCGCTATCGACCTCAGCCCCCTGCAAGCCCGTGCCCCCGGTAATCTCCAGGCCGTCCGGCAGTTCCGTCACCGCAGCGCCCATTTTCTGCAGCGTCTGGGCCATGGCGGTGAGGCGATCGCTCTCCTTCACCCGCAACTCTGCCGCATCCCGAATCACCGTGGTTCCCTGGGCAAAGACCGCTGCCACTGCCAAAATAGGCACCTCGTCAATCAGGCGAGGTAGGATGTCCCCGGCGATCGTACAGGCCTGGAGCTGGGCATAACGAACCCGCAAATCTGCGACGGGCTCCCCAGCTACCATGCGTTCATTTTCGTGGGTAATGTTGGCTTGCATGTGCTCCAGCGCCTCCAAAATGCCCGTGCGCGTCGGATTCACCCCCACATTTTCCAGCAGCAATTCAGACCCCGGCAGAATGCTGGCTGCGACCAGCCAAAACGCAGCGGAGCTGATATCTCCGGGAACAACTACCTTTTGGCCCTGCAGCTGCGTGGGCCCGGTGACCGTGACGCGATGAGTTTCTGGATCAACTGAAATTTCTGCACCAAAGGCCTTGAGCATTCGCTCGCTATGGTCGCGGGACAGGCTCGGTTCGGTCACGCTGGTGGATCCAGGCGTGAGCAAACCCGCCAGGAGAATGCAGGATTTGACCTGGGCCGAGGCGACGGGCGAGGTGTAATCAATGGGTCGGAGGGTTTGGCCCTGCACGGCCAGGGGCGCGAGGCTGTTGCCTTGGCGACCCCAGATTTGGGCCTGCATCAAGTGCAGGGGTTTGACGACGCGGGACATGGGGCGCGATCGCAAGGAGTCATCACCCGTCACCGTAAAAAAACGCCCCGAATGGGACGCCAAAATCCCCAGCATCAACCGCAGGGTTGTCCCTGAATTGCCCGCATCCAAGACCGTCGCTGGCTCTTGCAAATTGCCTAAGCCCAAACCCTGAACCACCACATGCTGGGGATTGAGCTGCGAAATCTCAACTCCCATGACGCGAAAACAATGCGCCGTACTTTGCGGATCCTCACCAATCAGCAGCCCCTCAATCTCTGTTGTCCCCTGGGCCAAGGCCCCCAGCATCAGTGCCCGATGGGAAATTGACTTATCTCCGGGTACCCGAATCGTGCCCCGCACCGCTAGCCCTCCGATCGGGGGTGAAAGCCTCAAGATGGCCTGATTTTCCGTATTTTCGAGCAGGACAGTGGGAGTAGCCATGGTGCTAGACATGAGGAACGATCGCTATCCTATGATGTTCTACGTCAAATGGATATTGAAGATGGGAGGTTGTTCCGGTGCCTGGGCATTCTTCGATTACCCCCATCTTGCGCCTCATCTGCTCGCCTCCCTTCTTTGCATGGTCTCCAACTCAGGGAATCCATGATCAAGGTCTGCATCACATTCAAGTTTTCTAGCGCTATCGCTTTATGATCACGTATCCCCGCAAGCCGATTAGTCTTTCGCTCAACTCGTCGGATTTACTGCTCCATACGCAGGTTGATACGGCAGCAACCCTGTACCAAAAGTCGCCCGATTGTTTTCACCTGTTGCTGACGGAGCCGCCCTTGCCAGAAGCGGCGTCTGACTCAACCCATGCCATCAGCACTGTTGCTCAGCCCCGCCTGCTTTGGCTAGAAATTTCGCCCTACCGGCTGATCATGACGATGCAAAGCAACGGCAACTTTAGTTATCGTCACTGGCTAGAGCGCGGTATTTATGGCATGAGCCGCTATTGGCTCCAGGATGAGGCTTTGGGACAAGGGGGACAGATTCGGCTGCGCAATTTCACCCGCAATTTGCAAATCGATGGCGACCCGTTGCCGACACACCTGTCTGTGGAATATGAACTCTGGGCCAACCGGGTGCCGATGGGACGCTATGAGCTGAATTTGCAGATTCATCATGGCTAGGTCAGTGATAGGTTCAGGCTCCCGTAACGACACGGTTCCGTCCGGTTTGTTTGGCCTGACGCAAGCGGCGATCGGCTCGTTCCATCAACGTTAGCCCTTTGGTGTCGTCCTCGGGGCGCAACACGGCGACGCCCACGCTGACCGTGAGTGAGAGCTCTAGATCGTCGTTGATGGTGAAGGCCTGGGTGCCAATGAGTTGACAGAGGCGATCGCCGATCTCCCCAGCCTCATCCCCCTGGGTATCGCTGAGAATGACAACGAACTCTTCGCCGCCGTAGCGAAACAATGTGTCGTTGGCTCGCAAATTGTGCCGCAATCGGGCTGACAACAGCTTGAGCGAGACATCACCGACCAAATGGCCGTGGGTATCGTTAATACTTTTAAAAAAGTCCAGGTCGAAAATCATCAAACTGAGGGGGCGATCGCGATCGCGTGCCCGCTCAATCTGTCGGGGCAACTCCCAGTCGAGCGCTCGCCGATTGCTCAACTCCGTCAGCGGGTCAACCAGCGCGATCGTTGACAGTAAATCATTGGTTTTCAAGAGCTCGCGATAGCGCTTTGCCGCACTAATACCGACCTGCAACTGGGTCTCCAAGAGTTGCATTTCCTGGGGCGAGGGCGTAGACTCAGTGCTCTCCAAGCTCAAGCAGACATCTGCACCCGCTTTCAACAAAACAATCACCTGGGCGGCCCAATCTTGACTGTCATCAGGCTTGTGAGTGTCAGGTTTGTGAATGTCAGGCTTAGTACCGTCTGATCTCCCGCTCAAAGCCAGCGCATAGATCCAGCAGAAGCGACCGCGAGCTTTAAGACGAAGTGTTGACGTGGCTAACTCTAGATCGTCCGCTTGGACAACGATCAAATCCGGCTGCCGAGCCTGGATGGAGAGTCCTGCCTGTACACTGTCCTTCGCATGGGTCATGGCGATGGAAGGATGTACTCTGCTTTGAACCATCACGTGAAAGGCACGACTGCCAACAATGAGGATCGAATGGTCCATGCTTGACTCTAGATGCTTGACGCGAAGGACTTGACGCTAAGGGCGTTCAATAACGCCAGAAATGAGAAGCTCGTTTTCCACGAATGACCTAAGCTTCACGGAAGCTTTATAAGAATCCGGAACAGTAGGTGACCTTGATCATTGCATTTTCTAATTTTTATTCAAATAAGAATTTAGCCAATCTTGAGAAAAACTCATTTTTGAGCTCAGCGGTAGATTTGAAGAGTCGGGGTCTGAATTGCTAGCGGGCGCACTTTGGCCCGAGCCAGCCGGGGTTACCTACAAAAATTGACCAGGAGTCCTGATGGATCGACATAATAGTGAGATAGATTATCTATCCCTGCGTTCTATTCCAACTGGCCATGGCTATTCCCCCAAGCGGCGATCAAATTCGGCAAACTTTTCTGGACTTTTATGTGAAAAAGGCCCATCAGCACCTGCCGAGTGCCTCGCTGGTTCCAGAGGATCCCACGGTGTTGTTGACGATCGCCGGAATGCTCCAGTTCAAGCCGATTTTTCTGGGCCAACGTCAGGCTGAGGTGCCCCGAGCGACGACGGCGCAGAAATGTATTCGCACCAATGACATTGAGAATGTGGGTCGCACGGCTCGGCACCATACGTTCTTCGAGATGTTGGGGAATTTTAGCTTTGGGGACTATTTTAAGGAAGATGCGATCGCCTGGGCCTGGGAGCTTTCGACCCAAGTGCTGAATTTGCCCAAGGAGCGGCTGGTGGTCAGTGTTTTTGAGACCGACGATGAGGCCTACGCCATCTGGCGCGACCGGATTGGGGTGCCAGAGACCCACGTTCGTCGCATGGGAGAAGCCGATAATTTTTGGGAGTCTGGCCCGACCGGCCCCTGCGGCCCTTGCTCGGAGATTTACTATGACTTTCACCCAGAGCGCGGCGACCAGGATATCGATCTCGAAGACGATAGCCGCTTCATCGAGTTTTATAACTTGGTGTTTATGCAGTATAACCGCGACGCTGCGGGCGATCTGACACCGCTGGCGAAGCAAAACATCGATACGGGCATGGGCCTAGAGCGGGTGGCGCAAATTCTCCAGGGCAAGCCCAACAATTATGAAACGGATTTAATTTTCCCGATTATCGAAGCGGTGTCTAAGCTCACGGGGCTGCCCTACGAAGCGGCGGATGAGACCCAGAAGACTTCCTATAAGGTGATTGGTGACCATGTGCGGGCGGTGACGCATTTGATCGCGGATGGGGTGGTGGCGTCGAACTTGGGGCGGGGCTATATTTTGCGGCGGTTGATTCGGCGCTTAGTGCGCCATGGACGATTGTTAGGCCTTGAGCAGCCTTTTGCGGCCCAGGTGGCGGAACGTGCGATCGCCCTGATGGAAGGCATCTACCCGAACTTGCGCGATCGCGAAAAAACCATCAAAGACGCCCTCGCCCAAGAGGAGCAGCAGTTCCTCAAAACCCTGGAGCGGGGTGAGAAGCTGTTGGCGGAGGAGATCGCCAAGCTGACCCAACAGACGCAAGCCTTGATTCCCGGTGCCGTTGCCTTTAAGCTGTTTGCCACGTTTGGTTTCCCGGTGGAGCTGACCGAGGAAATTGCGGCGGAGCAGGGGTTTACGGTGGATCTGGCGGGGTATGACGTGGCCATGCGCGAGCACGCAGGCATTTCCAATGCTCAAGAGGAGATCGACCTGACCCAACAGTCGGATCTGAAAAAGCTGTCGGCGCGTGCCGAGGCCACTGTCTTCCGGGGCTATGGGACGACCCAAGCCCAGGCAACGGTGACGGATCTATTTGTGGATGAACAGCAGGCGTCCCAGGCTCAGGCTGGAGATCAGGTGAAGCTGGTGCTGAGTGAAACGCCGTTTTATGCGGAGTCGGGGGGGCAGGTGGGCGATCGCGGCTATCTGACTGGCCCCGATCTGCTGGTGTGGATCGATGATGTTCAGAAAGAGGCCAATACGTTTGTTCACCAGGGACGCATTCAAGAAGGTGTGCTTAAGCAGGGTGAGATGGTTAAGGCCCAAGTCGATCGGGCGTGCCGCCGTCGCGCCCAGGCCAACCACTCGGCCACTCACTTATTACAAGCGGCGCTGAAGCACCAGGTGGATGCCGAGATTTCCCAGGCGGGCTCTCTGGTGACGTTCGATCGCCTCCGGTTTGACTTCAACCTCAATCGCGCTATTACCGCCGATGAGCTGCGTCTGGTGGAAGCCCAGGTTAATACCTGGATTGCTGAAGCCCACGGGGCGGAGGTTGCCGAAATGCCGATCGCGGCTGCCAAGGCCAAGGGAGCCACGGCAATGTTTGGGGAAAAATATGGCGACACCGTGCGCGTAGTCGATTTTCCGGGGGTTTCCATGGAGTTGTGCGGTGGAATTCACGTCAGCAACACGGCTGAAATCGGGGTCTTCAAAATCATCTCAGAGAGCGGAATTTCCGCCGGTGTGCGACGAATCGAGGCAGTATCTGGGCCAGCGGTGCTCGACTATCTCAATGTTCGCGAGGCGGTGGTGAAGGACTTGAGCGATCGCTTCAAGGCCAAGCCTGAGGAAATTGGCGATCGGGTCACGGCGCTGCAAATGGAGCTGAAGACAACCCAAAAGGCGCTGGAGGCCGCACAATCGGAGCTGGCGATCGCCAAATCCGACAGCCTACTCTCTCAGGCTCAAGCGCTCGGAAGATTCAAAATCCTTGTGGCCCAACTCAATGGCGTTGATCCCAAGTCCCTGCAAATCGCTGCAGAACGACTGTTGCAGAAGCTGGGCGATACAGGGGCTGTTGTTTTGGGCTCGGCCCTCGACGACGGCAAGGTGAGCCTGGTGGCGGCCTTTACCCCGTCGGTGAACGAGGTAGGGCCGCAAGCTGGCCAGTTCATCGGCAAGATTGCCCAGATCTGTGGTGGCGGTGGCGGTGGTCGGCCCAATTTTGCCCAGGCGGGGGGACGGGATGCGAGCAAATTGCCGGAGGCGATCGACTCCGCCCAGCAGCAGCTTGAAGCTGCCTTGGGAGAGTATTAGGGCGCGATCGCCCCCTCCCGAGGCATCCAAAGGCATTTGGCGGCACCCAGAGTCCGATTTTCCACGACGATATCCGGAGTTTGCATGGAAGATCTGCAGGACAAGGTGATTTTGGGGATTGATCCGGCGATCGCTTCGATTGGCTATGCCGCCATTTGCAACCAGCATGTCCTCGACTATGGCGTGATCAAAACAACCGCAGGCGAGAACATCTCTGTCCGACTTCGGCAAATCCACGACGATATTTGCGAACTCTGTACCACTCTTAAGCCCGATGTGGTGGCTCTGGAGATGCCGTTTTTTACGCGAGAAAATACCAACGCCAATAAAGTGCTCCGGGCCTTGGGTGTGATCCAGTTGGCCTTGGGCGATAGCGGCTTACCGGATCCCATTTTCCTACACCAGTCCCAGGTCAAATCAGCGGTTGCCCAATATGGAGCCGCCAAGGAGGAAATGCAAGATGCCGTGGCATTTTTGTTCAAACTGCCTGGGCCGCCCCGACCGGACGATGCGGCGGACGCCTTGGCGATCGCCTACGCTGCCCAACTCGGCATGCGAGCAAACGTCAAATAAAAATTCAGCTTTTTTTGAGAGTCCCTTGGGAGAAGGGAAATAAGCTAATCCTGTCTAAAAAAAATCTGTAAAAAAAATAACCCAAAAAGAGAAATACCCAGAAGGCCCCTCTCTTTTGGGTTTGTGGTTGACTCGACGCCCAAACCCTTTTGCGCGTCGAGGTTCCAGATCAGAACCTGCCGGACTCAGACTTGCCGAACTCAAGCCTGCTGGACTCAAATCTGCCGAGCAGAACCCGCCAGATTAGAATTTGGTTTTGCCAGAACCCCATTGACTGCCCATCACCTTAGGCTGCAGCAAGACATGGCCCGCAATCTCAAACAGATCTTCATCTGTGAGGTTACGCATCTTCGGATAAATATCCGTACTCTTCATGCTGGGGTGGCGTTCGGAGATTTCCTCTTCACCGTCATAGGTTGTGGGGTTGTAGAGGTAATCCACCATAGACTCAATGGTGTCACGGGGCGGCGTTGCCAACGCCAAGGCTTCTGGGTCAAGACCCACGTTCGGATCGGTCTTGGTGACTCCCTTGAGGTGGCATTGGGCGCAGGTGTCAGAGAAGAGGCGACTGCCCTTGATCACCTGCTTTTGGGTCAGCGTCACCGTCTCACCTGCGGCATTGAGCGGCAGCGTACGGGTATTAGCGTCGAGTTCTGATGCAGAAGCCGGACCAACCGCAAGCTGAAAAATAAATAAAAACGCAGCGAGCGTGAGCAAGAAAGCTTGCTTAAATGAAGACCCACTAACAGTCATGAGATTATGTTGGCTCCAGACAATGGCTCGTATTTTATATGTGTGTATGCTCTCATATGCGGCATCAATCTGAGCGATCGCCCCTTCATCTCGAGATAGTCCCGCCTGCGTAGACCTCTCAACAAGCCTGTGTAAAGCGCGAAAAATCAGCACTTTGAGCCCATTTCGCAAATCGAGAGGCCCCCGTCCGACTTTATGTTTTGTAATCTTACATTGTGCAACCTTTATGGTTCGTAACATTGACTGCGATCGACCCTAAGCCAATGAAGCCCTCGCCACTCAACAATCGGTTGCCCTCTGATCTTGGGATATGTTAAATTTGGTAAACATTCTTCTAATAAACCCTGTTTATAGAATTGCTTGCGAACGAATACCCGAACTAATCCCCGAACTCTGAGGTCACTCAACCCATGAAAACTTCTTGGAAAGTCATTGCGCTTTGGGCTGCGCCCCTGCTGCTGATTGGCTTCTTCCTCTGGCAGGCCACCGCAGTGCCGACGAGCCCGAGCATGGGTCAGAATGTTGCTAGCACCCGGATGACCTATGGTCGATTCCTGGAGTACCTCGAATCTGGGCGGGTCACCACAGTTGATTTGTATGAGGGCGGACGCACCGCCATCGTCGAGGCGGTTGACCCTGAATTGACCAACCGCCCCCAGCACCTGCGGGTCGATTTGCCGGGTAACACGCCTGAGCTGATTACCCGCTTACAGGCCGAGCAAGTCAATTTTGATGTTCATCCGGCCCGCAATGATGGTGCGATCTGGGGACTGCTCAGTAACTTAATTTTTCCAATTCTGCTGATTACAGGTCTGTTCTTCATTTTCCGCCGTTCCGGTAATGTTCCGGGTGGGCCAGGTCAGGCGATGAACTTTGGCAAGTCCAAGGCGCGTTTTCAAATGGAAGCGAAGACGGGCGTTATGTTTGACGACGTGGCTGGCATTGAAGAAGCCAAGGAAGAGCTGCAAGAAGTGGTGACGTTCCTCAAAAAGCCCGAACGCTTTACGGCCGTCGGAGCCAAAATTCCCAAGGGTGTATTGTTGGTTGGGCCTCCGGGTACGGGCAAGACGCTGCTGGCCAAGGCGATCGCCGGTGAAGCCGGAACGCCCTTCTTCAGCATCTCGGGTTCTGAATTTGTCGAAATGTTTGTGGGCGTCGGTGCATCGCGTGTCCGTGACCTGTTCAAAAAGGCCAAGGAAAATGCCCCTTGCATTATCTTCATTGACGAGATTGATGCTGTGGGTCGCCAGCGTGGTGCAGGCATTGGGGGTGGCAACGACGAGCGGGAACAAACTCTCAACCAGCTGCTGACGGAGATGGATGGCTTTGAGGGCAACACGGGCATCATCATCATCGCGGCGACCAACCGGCCTGATGTGTTGGACTCGGCCTTGCTGCGTCCGGGTCGATTCGATCGCCAGGTGACGGTGGATCCCCCCGATATCAAGGGCCGCATTGAGATTTTGGAAGTTCATGCGCGGAACAAAAAGTTGGCCGAGGATGTTTCCTTGCGGGTGATAGCCCGTCGGACGCCGGGATTTAGTGGTGCAGATTTGGCCAACCTGCTGAACGAGGCGGCGATTTTGGACGGCGCGCGTCGTAAGGATGCCATGACCATGCTGGAAGTGGATGATGCGGTCGATCGCGTCATTGCCGGTATGGAAGGTACGCCCCTAACCGATGGCAAGAGCAAGCGCTTGATTGCCTATCACGAAATCGGCCATGCCATGATTGGCACGCTGGTCAAGGATCATGACCCAGTGCAAAAAGTGACCTTGATTCCTCGCGGTCAGGCCCAGGGTCTGACCTGGTTTGCGCCGAGCGAAGACCAAAGCCTGGTTTCTCGTTCTCAGTTGAAGGCTCGGATTATGGGTGCCTTGGGTGGTCGCGCTGCGGAGGCCGTCATCTTTGGTGAGGACGAAATCACCACGGGTGCAGGTAATGATCTCCAGCAGGTCACGGGTATGGCGCGGCAAATGGTGACGCGGTTTGGTATGTCCGACAAGATTGGCTTGATTTCCCTGGAGGGTCAAAGCCAAGAAGTCTTCCTGGGCAGTGGCTTAACCAACCGCAGCGAATACTCCAACGAGATTGCAGCGACGATCGATCAAGAGGTCAAGGCGATCGCCCAAGCCTGCTACGAAGAGACCCTACGCATTATTCGTGAGAACCGCGTTGTGATCGATCGCCTCGTGGATATCTTGATCGAAAGGGAAAGTATGGATGGCGATGAGTTTCGTCAGATTGTCGCCGAGTACACCGAAGTGCCCGACAAGGAGCGCTTTGTGCCTGCTATCTAGATCGATTCCGTTCGAAAAATTCTGCAAGGAGGCCAACAGGCCTCTTTTTTTGGGCCTGTTCCGAAGCAGACGCCCCACAATCTGTCCCCAAGCCAGCCTCAACGGCTCCTGAACCTAGCTACCGTAGAGGCCTGCCTTTCGTGCTTTGCTTGTAAAATCTTCACCCGATCATTGGGAGCAAAATCCACCATGAATTCCACCCCGCTAATCGATCGCGCCCAACTATCCCCCCAAGAGCAGGCCAACCTGGCGGCATCGGTGGATTACGAGTGCATTCAGACCATTCCCGAAATCTGGGCGATCGCCTCCCAGCGGTTTGGCAACACCCTCGCCACCCACGATCCCCACGGCAGCCCAGCGCTCAAGTTCACCTATCAGGAACTGTGCGCCCATATCCAACTGTTTGCAGCGGGGCTTCAGGCCCTCGGCCTGGTCGCCGAAGAACATGTGGCGTTGATTTCAGACAACAGCCCTCGCTGGTTGATTGCGGACCAAGGCATCATGACGGCGGGCGGCATTGACGTGGTACGGGGTAGCCAGAGCGATCGCGACGAATTGCTCTACATCCTAGAACACAGCGACAGTGTGGCGCTGGTCGTCCAGGACAACGCCACCTTGGCCCGACTGCTACCCGATCTCGAAGGCCTGAACCCCCGCTTCGTGGTTTTGCTCTCCGACGAAACGCCCGCCGGCTCATCGACGCTGCAATTGCTCAACTTTAGTCAACTCCTGGAGCTGGGCAAGAGCCGCGAGCTTAAATTTGTCCAGCGTCAGCGCAACGATGTCGCCACCTTGATGTACACCTCCGGCACCTCCGGCCAGCCCAAGGGCGTTATGCTCAGCCACGGCAACCTGCTCTCGCAAGTTATGGGCGCGGCAGCTGTGGTGCGGCTCCAGCCGGGTGAGCGGGTGATGAGCATTTTGCCGATTTGGCATTGCTACGAACGGACGTTCGAGTATTTTATTTTTTCCCAGGGCTGTAGCCAGATTTACACCAATATTCGCCAGGTCAAAAAAGATCTCAAACAGTTCAGTCCGCAATACATGGTGGGCGTGCCCCGTTTATGGGAGTCGATTTACGATGGCATTCAAAAACAGTTTCGCGACCAGCCCGAGGGCAAGCAAAAGCTGGTGAACTTCTTTTTGACCAATAGCGATCGCTACATCCGTGCCCAACGCATCCTCGCCGGACTCGATCTGGAGAATTTGCATCCTAGTGGCGGACAAAAGCTCAAGGCGGCGGCGGTGCTGCCGGTGTTGTGGGTAATCCATCAACTGGGCGATCGCCTCGTCTATCGCAAAATCCGGGATGGCCTCGGCGGTGGTATCCATTTTGTCGTCAGTGGGGGGGGATCCATTGCCGACCACCTCGAGGATTTCTTCGAAATCGTTGGCATCAATATCCTAGGAGGCTATGGTCTGACGGAAACCGCCCCCATTACCAATGTGCGTCGTCCTTGGCGCAATTTGCGCGGTGCCGATGGCCAGCCCTTAGGGCAGACCGAAGTGGCGATCGTGGATCCCGAAACCCGTCAACCGCTGCCCGTGGGAGCCCAGGGGCTGGTGCTGATCCGGGGAGCCCAAGTCATGCAGGGTTACTACAAAAATCCCATCGCTACCCAAAAAGCCATCGACCCCGTAGGCTGGTTTGACACCGGTGACCTGGGGCAAATCACAGGGCATCAGGACTTGATCATTACGGGTCGCGCCAAGGACACCATCGTTCTGACTAATGGTGAAAACATTGAGCCCCAGCCGATCGAAGATGCCTGTCTCCGCAGTCCCTATGTCGATCAAATCATGCTGGTCGGTCAAGACCAAAAGGCGATCGGAGCCCTGGTCGTTCCTAACCTCGAAGCCCTCAAAAATTGGGCCGCCAAAGAAAAATTGCCCCTTTCCTTTGCGGATCCCGCAGACTTGACCCAGAAAGACGTTCAGAACCTCTTTCGTCAAGAGCTTAATCGTGAGGTCAAAAATCGCCCTGGTTTCCGACCTGACGATCGCATCGCGAGCTTCCGACTGCTCGATGAACCCTTCTCGATTGAGAATGGTTTGCTCACCCAGACCCTCAAGGTGAAGCGTCCCCTTGTCAGTGAACGCTACCGGGCTATTATTGACGAGATGTTCATCTAGATACACCCCCTTCTTGGTAGAAAACCCTATGGACGAGGCAAACGATAAGCTTCTGCTGAAGCGCACCATTAACGTCAAAGCTGTGGTGACGCCCCGCTGGAAAGAAGAAGCCCTGCAACAGCTTCAAGATCAAATCAATCAGCTTGATGGCCAACTCCAGCAGATGGACATGCAGGCTCAGCGGATGATTGCCGAGATCCAAAAGCAAAGCCCTGACCCCACTGGGGATGGGGCGAGACAGCAGATTGAAAGTATTCAAAGTCAGCTGACCCAGCGTAAGAGCGAAATGCTCGACCAGAAGAACAAAACACTGCAACAGCTTCAGCAGGTGCAAATGCTGGAAATGAACGAAGAAGTCAATCAAGGCCAGGTTGACAGCTTCTTTAGCTTGGCGAAGGGTGACAATCTCATTCAAAAAATGCAGGTTGAGGTTCTGATTCGTGATGGTTTGGTAGAAGACATTCGCGGCTCTATCTAGCCACTGCCTCGGGGCTGCCAGATTCCCATCCTCCCGTAGGTTGGGTTGAGGCCACGAAACCCCACCAGCTTAGGGCATTGCGATCAGGGCATTGCGATCAGGGCATCGAGCCCAGGCTCCAGGATATTCAATCCACCATCCCTAGCATTCTCGATCAGAGGCACGGCGACTCCGTGCCTTTTTTTACGTTGCTTTTTGTAGATCTCCAGTGAAGGCAAGCGATCGCCCGCCAAATCAATCCACTGGCGAGATACAATTTGGGTTGGATTTTCACAAAACGAAAGATTCGGACCAGCCCCCCATGATTCATGAAGTATTTATGCCCGCCCTGAGCTCCACCATGACGGAGGGCAAGATTGTGGACTGGGTGAAGGCACCGGGTGACAAGGTGGAAAAGGGGGAGACCGTTGTCATTGTCGAGTCAGATAAGGCCGACATGGACGTCGAATCTTTCTATGAAGGCTACTTGGCCATCATCGTGGTTCCGGCGGGTGAGAGCGCGCCCGTGGGAGAGGCGATCGCCCTGATTGCCGAAACCGAGGCTGAGATTGCCACCGCGCAGCAGCAAGCCAAGGCCCCCGCTGCCGCCGCCAGCGCCGCGATCGCTGCTCCAGCCGCTTCCCCCGTTGCCGCCCCAGCCGAGCCTTTGGCCGCGATCGCCAACAATGGCCGTACGATTGTCTCTCCGCGAGCGCGCAAGCTGGCCAAGTCCCTGGGCGTGGAGCTCGCCAGCCTCCTCGGTAGCGGCCCCCATGGTCGCATTGTGGCCGCTGATGTCGAGGCCGCTGCGGGGGTGGCTGTGACCCATGGCGCGGGCCAGGCCGCTCCAGCAACTCCAGGAGGGGGGGCGATCGCTACTGCTCCCACCGCCAGAGCCACAACACCGTCCGCCCCGGCAACATCCGCCCCGACACCCGCCCCGACACCCGTCCCCGTCACACCGGGCCAACTCACGCCCTTCAACACCCTGCAACAGGCCGTCATCCGCAGCATGGACGCCAGCTTGCAGGTGCCCGTTTTCCGGGTCGCCTACACCCTGACCACCGATGCCCTAGACGCCCTCTACAAACAGGTCAAGCCCAAGGGCGTCACCATGACAGCCCTGCTGGCCAAGGCCGTCGGCGTTACCCTTGCCAAGCATCCCTTGGTCAACGCCAGCTATACCCCCCAGGGCATCCAATACAACGCCGCCGTCAACGTGGCGGTGGCGGTGGCCATGGGAGATGGGGGGCTGATTACGCCCGTGCTCGCCCAGACCGATCGCACAGATTTGTATTCGCTCTCGCGCAACTGGCAAGATTTGGTGACCCGTGCCCGCTCCAAGCAGCTCAAGCCCGATGAGTACAGCACGGGGACCTTCACGCTGTCGAATCTAGGGATGTTCGGCGTCGATCGCTTCGATGCGATTTTGCCCCCTGGCCAAGGCGCGATTTTGGCGATCGGTGGCTCCAAACCTCAGATGGTCGTTACGGCAGATGGCCGGTTTGGCGTTCAGCGTCAGATGACCGTCAACCTCACCGCCGACCACCGCATTATCTACGGTGCAGACGCTGCCGCTTTCCTCAAGGATCTAGCGGACTTGATCGAAAACAACCCGCAATCCTTGACGCTCTAACCTGCCATGACCCTAGGCCCCGCATGTTCCAATTTCTCAAAACGATCCTGGCTACGCTCATTGGGTTGATCTTGTTTACGG
The DNA here is from genome assembly GCA_012034805.1 of Synechococcales cyanobacterium CRU_2_2. Classification (GTDB taxonomy): domain Bacteria; phylum Cyanobacteriota; class Cyanobacteriia; order PCC-9006; family JAAUQQ01; genus JAAUOP01. Next base: position 41,562 of record JAAUOP010000002.1, read on the forward strand.
CCCTCGGAGCCGGGGGACTTGCGCTGCTCGTGTTTAGCGCCACCCAGTCGGAACCGGTCGCCCAGAAGGTACGCAAAAAAGCGTCCTCGTCTACGACCTCTCCCTCGGCATTCAGGACAACACCCCTGGCAGCACGAGTCGCCTCAGCGATCCGTTTTCGAGCAGCCCCACCAGTGCCAGTCTTCGTTCTGTGGTCAAAACCATCGAAGCTGCCGCCGAAGACGAAAAAATTGTTGCGATTTACCTCAAGGGCGGCAATGCTTCGGTCGGCGGTTACGCCACGCTCAAGGAAGTTCGCGATGCGCTGAAGACCTTCCGTAAAACGGGCAAGCCCATCTATGCCTACGACGTGGATTGGAGCGAGCCAGAATATTACTTGGCCTCCGTCGCCGACAACTTAGTCCTCGATCCCATCGGTAGCCTAACCCTGGATGGCTTTAGTGCAGAGGTTCGTTTCTATGCCGGAGCCCTAGAAAAGTATGGCTTAGGGGTGCAGGTGGTGCGCGTCGGCCAATTCAAATCGGCGGTGGAGCCCTATCTCAACACGGCCCTGAGTCCGAGTAGCCGCCAACAGACCGAAACCTTGCTCAATAGCCTTTGGCAAAGCTTTTTGCTGACCCTGGGAGACTATCGACCGCTGAAGGCTGCGCAGCTGCAGGCGATCGCCAACCAACAAGGCACCCTCGGCTCCAAAGAAGCCCTCGCCCAAAAGCTAATCGACAAAGTTAGCTATCCCGACGAAATCGAAGCTGCCCTCAAAGAACTCACCGGCGGCCCCGACGACGAACCCTTCCGCCAAATGTCGCTGCTCGAATATGTCAACATCGCCAAAGAGCAGACCCAGGCCGATACCGAGAACCAAGTGGCCGTTGTTTATCTCGAAGGCAACATTGTCAACGGCGAAGGCAACTTTGGCGTCGCGGCCAGCGAATCCATCGCCACGCTTCTCCGCCAGGTTCGCCAGAACGAAGAGGTCAAAGCTGTGGTGTTGCGGGTGAACAGCCCCGGCGGCAGCGCCACCGCCGCCAGCATCATGGGTCGAGAAGTTGAATTATTAGCGGCGACCAAACCCCTTGTGGTTTCTATGGGCGACTACGCTGCCTCAGGGGGCTATTGGGTCTCTGCCCCGGCCCGTAAAATCTTTGCCTCCCCTGGCACGATTACGGGTTCCATCGGCACCTACAGCCTCTTGCCCAACGTCCAAAAAATTGCCAATGACCACGGCATTACCTGGGATGCCGTCGAAACTGCTCCATTTGCCAACAGCGATACGATCGCCCGGCCCAAAACCCCAGCAGAGCTAGCCATCAACCAAAAAAGCGCTAATGCAATTTACGATCGCTTCCTAGAAGTGGTTTCTAAGGGGCGATCGCTCCCCCGTCCCCAGGTCTCCCAGATAGCCGAAGGCCGGGTCTGGTCGGGCATGAGCGCCAAGTCCCTGGGGTTAGTGGACGAATTGGGGGGGCTCGAGGCGGCGATCGTCCAGGCTGCCCAGTTTGCCGAACTCCCAGACGGCGACTGGAACGTTCAGGAATATCCGCGTCAGCGCAGTTTTGAACAGGCGTTGTTCGATGAATTCTTTTCAGCCCTACCGCCCCAGATCACCCAGAGCTTCAACCGACAAAAACAACCGCTCACCCAGCTACCGACCCCCCTCGCCCAAGAGTTGCAGGGCCTGCAGTCAGACCTGGGAGCGTGGCGCGACCTCGACGATCCCCAGGGCATTTACACGCGGCTGCCGTTTAATCTCAAGATTCGCTAGGGCGCTGTCCAGCCACCAGGACTTTTCCAGCCATCAGGACTTTCCCAGCCATCAGGACTCTGAACCACGCAGTTGCTGACGGCCATTGCGCACAATGCGCATCATTTCCGACAGCCGCTGCTCCATGTCCAACAGGACACGGTCGGCATACTCATCTGCGCCCCGCTGGATCTGATCACTTTCCGCCAGCGCATTTTGCCGCAGCTCACCCAGCTCCTGCTTTGCCTGTTGACGGATTTGATCGACTTCTGCCAAGGCCTGTTCCCGTAGCGCATCACACTCCTGCTGGATTTGCAGGCGCACCTGCTGGGCTTCTAGCTCTGCTTGGCGAATGATCCCGAGTTCATCGGTTAACTCCGCCGCCCGAGCTTCAGCCCTAGTCAAAATTTGGCGGCCATAATTCTCTGCCTCCTGGAGCACCTCATCCCGCCGCATGATCACGTCCTGGGCAAGTTGAAATGCAGCAGGCAAATTGAGACGCACCATATCAAGCTGGTCCAGGAGCTGTTCTTCGTCCACGAGCGTTTTACCCGTCAGCGGCAAACGGGGACTATCGAGCACCATTTCCTCCAGGGTATTCAACTCCTGTTGAATATCTACTCCTTCAAAAGCTTCGAGCCCTGGATCGGCTCCGGATTGATCGATGTCAGGGGTTCTGGGGGCTTGGGGGCGCAGCATCGACTGTATATTTCTTCAGCAACGTGGGTGGGAACAAGATGATTAACGGAGCCCCCGAAGCGGGCTACCTCTTTAACAACACTGCTACTTAGAAAACTATATTCGTTAGATGCAGCTAAGAAAACTGTTTCGATATCTTCTGCCAGAGTTTTATTGGTGAGCGCCATTTGCAGTTCCATTTCAAAGTCGGAAAGCACGCGCAGACCTCGCAAAATGACCTGGGAAGCCTGCTGATGGGCAAAATTCACCGTTAGGCCGCCGAAGCTGGTTACGCTCACATTGGGAACATGGGGGAGTGACGTTCGAATCAGTTTAATCCGTTCTTCAACGGTAAAGAGGGGGGATTTATTCGGATTTTGTAAAACCGCAACGATGACATGCTCAAATAGCCGACATCCTCGCTCAATAATATCGAGATGCCCAAGGGTAATGGGGTCGAAGCTGCCGGGGTAAATCGCACGCACAACGATCGCGCTCTTGCTCCTATGATTTTGCTGTCGTGATTATAACTGTCCCGTTGCGCGGGTCAACGGGGTCAAGGGTAGGTAAACGCAATGGTACAAGCTTCCGAAAGTGGGGCAAATGGGGGCATGGATTTGGACGCAGGTCTCGGCGCAAATCTGCGCCCAGATCTGGGCGCAGACCTCTATGTGGCGATTACCAATCATGGTTTTGGTCATGCAACCCGGACAGCGTCGGTGCTAGCGGTGCTCCAGCGCCTGCGGCCCGATTTGCAGCTGGTGCTGGTGACGGGGGCTCCCCGCTGGTTGCTGGAGAGTTATTTGCCGGGGCCGTTTGAATATCGCCCTCGCAAACTGGATGTCGGTGTGGTGCAGGCGGACAGCTTGCAGATGGATTTCGTGGCGACGCGGGTGGAGCTGGAGGGGATTCGCGATCGCCAAGCGCAAATGATTGCCGAAGAAGCGAGCTGGATTCGCGATCGTGGCATCCGTCTAGTTCTGGGCGATATTCCACCCTTGGCCGCCCCCATTGCCCAGGCGGCGGGAGTGCCCTGTTGGATGATGAGTAATTTTGGCTGGAATTTTATTTATCGGGACTGGGGAGCCGAATTTGAGGAGATTTGCCGCTGGATAGAAGATTGCTTTGGCCAGTGCGATCGCCTCTTCCGCCTCCCCTTCCACGAACCGATGACAACCTTTGGCCAGATCGAAGACGTGGGTCTCACCGGGGGCACCCCCGCCTACGATCTGCCGAGCCTGCGGCAGCAGATTGGCCTCACGGCCCCACCGGAACGCACAGTTCTGCTAACCTTTGGTGGCCTGGGCCTGGAACAAATTCCCTACGATCGCCTCGCCCAATTCCCAGACTGGCAGTTCATCACCTTCGATGCCCATGCTCCCGCTCTGGACAATTTGATCAATCTGAATCGGCTGGGGTCGCACCGGCGAGAGCAAGATTCGCCTCGACTGGATCTGGGCAAGCGCGATCGCCCTTTCGCTCCCCTATACCGACCCGTGGACGTGATGCCCCTCTGCCGCTGTGTCATTTCCAAACCAGGCTACAGCACCTTTGCCGAGGCCTGCGGCCAAGATACCCCCGTGATCTCCTTAACGCGCCAAGGCTTTGCCGAAGCGGCTCTGTTATTGGACGCACTGCCCGATTGGGTGCCTCACCGTATTCTTGAGCAGGCTGATTTTTTTGAGGGGGATTGGTCCTTCTTGCGAGAACCCCTGGTGCCGGTCAGGGCTGGTCTCCCAGATCCAGATCAGCACCCGCCTCGGCACCGGCCCGAGGCAAAGCGGGGGAATGAAGCGATCGCTGGGGCGATCGCTAAATATCTCAGCCCTTGAGCCCATCCTCAACTGTTCTTATTCTCTGAACCTTGACCATGCGCCAACATCAATGCACCCTCAACATCCAAACCCCCGGTCAATCGCTCACCGACATCAGTCGTCCAGTGGCAGCCGTTGTCCAAGAAGCTGGGATCCAAACCGGTCTTTGCACTGTTTTTCTGCGCCACACCTCCGCCAGCCTACTCATCCAAGAAAATGCCGACCCTGACGTGCTCAAGGATCTGCAGCAGTTTTTATCTCGTCTCGTTCCCGAAGGAGCCCACTACCTCCATGGTGCAGAAGGCCCTGATGACATGCCCGCCCACATCCGCACAGCCTTGACCCAAACCTCGGAAACCATTCCCATTGCCCAGGGGCGCTTGGCGCTGGGCACCTGGCAAGGGCTCTATGTTTGGGAACACCGTCAGCGAAGTCACAGCCGAGAACTGGTGGTTCATGTTTTGGGAGATTGAGCAGTGAGAAATCAAGCATCGAGCGATCAAGGCCAGATGTTGTTTAGAAAATTGCTGGGGAGAAGATTGAATCCAGCCAAGAACCCGCCCATGGATGCATTTAGTTACATTAGAAACATCGATCCTCTCTGGCCTGAGGCATTGATTTGGAAACGAAAAAACGTAATGTTCGCGATTGGGGGCGATCGCCAACCGCCGCTCCTCTTCAGATAATTTCTAGATCATTGATCCTATAAACTGAGCCCATAAAAGGCTCAGCTGAGCCAAAAGAGTGCTGACATTGATTTGGTCTTTTTAGCTATATTTTCAATCGCAATGTTTTCAATCTAACTTTTATGAAACCCGTATTTTGCCAATGGTCGTCCTGACCTGGGGATAGGCAATTGCTATAGGAAAAGGGATTTCTATGGTTTAAACACCGGGTTCTGGATCTCTGTAGAGATTTGCTTTGCCATCGCTCTGGTAGGATCGCGTTGTCTGTTCTTGGTTTAAGATAGTTTAGGAAGTTCCTAGATTTCTGAGCCCCCGATTGAGTTTAGGTGTATCTCTCAGCACGGTCTTTGCCTTTGGGTCGATCGATTGCTGTCTCATCTATCGCGCAAAGCCGAAGGCCTTGAGCCTGCTTCGCGTCCAACTCAGGGTATCAATCGGTTGCTATGACTACGATTCTTGTTATCGAAAACGAACACTTTATCCGCGCGAATGTTGTGGAATTGCTGGAGTCTGAAGGTTTCTCAGTACTGGGTGCAGAGGATGGCTTCGAGGCAATGTCCCTGCTTGGACTTCACTGCCCGGATTTAATTTTGTGCGACGTGCTGATGCCAGAGTTCAGTGGCTACGACGTTTTGCACGACGTGCGTGCGCGGCCTGACTTGGCCCAGATTCCGTTTGTTTTTCTATCCGCAGAATCGTCCCACGAAAATACTACCCAGGGCTTGGTCTCCGGAGCTGACCACTACCTCGCCAAACCTTTTCAATCCGTGATTTACTTGATGTTGTTTACAGCTTTGTAGAGCGCCCGACCTAATTGGCCAGCATCAACGCCCCGCACCATCGGGCAGCGTCGCCCCTGTGAGGTCTGCACCGATCAAGTTGGCACTGCTCATTTCGGCTTTGACCAAAATCGCATCCTGCAAAATTGCCCCGGTGAGGTTAGTGCGGGTGAGATAGGCGGCCACCAGGCTGGCTTCCGTCAAATTGGCACGGGTTAGATTGGCGTGGCTGAGAGAAGCTCCCTTGAGGCGGGCTTTGATCAAGATGGCGCTGCGCAGGTCAGCTTTGTCCAACACGGCGTCGGCCAGACTGACATCGGTCAGGTTGGCGTTGCGTAGGTTGGCCCCTGTGCAGTTGACGCGCTCTAGGCGCGATCGCATCAAGTTGGCTCCGCTCAAGTCAGCGTTGATCAAATTGGCATCGCTAAAGGAGGTATTGAGGGCGATCGCCTCGCTCAAATCCGCCTCCTGCAAGTCTACCTCCTTCAGATTGGCCTCACTCAAATTGGCCCCGCGCAAATTCGCCCGACTCAGGTCCGCCCCATACAAGTTGGCCCCGCGCAAATCTGCCCCTTCCAGGTTGGCCCCGCGCAAATTGGCCCCGTCGTAGGAGCGGGCCTCGTAGCGAAAATTTGCCCCCCAAAAGCAAGCACCCGAGAGGTTCGCACCGCTCAGGTTGGCACTGCGCAGGTCGGCATAAGCCAAATTCGCATCCATCAAATTCACCAGCGTCAGATTTGCGCCGCGCAAATCCGCTCCAGACAGCACCGCCCCGTGCAAATCCGCATCCTTGAGCTGGGCCGCGCTGAGATTGGCCTGGGACAAATTCGCCCCTGCCAGTTTGGTGCCCAGCAATACGGAGCCGCGCAAGTTCACCCGATTGAGATAGCTCAAAATCAAGTTGGCGTTGCGGAAATCGGCCCGCTTAAACACCGCACCGACCAAATCAACCCCCGCCAAATTGACGCTGCTCAGATTAATACCGCTGAAATCCGTTTCACCCGCATCGTAGCGGCGCAGAAGCTCTTGAGGATCCATAATCAAAATACCTGACAGCTGTTTTCGTCGGCGTTTTCGTCGTCTTCTAGGGCCGCCGCTAGCAGATCTAAATCATCCTCAAGGGAATTGATCGTGGTGTGCGGCAGCATAAATTGGCGCTCTGGCCGTTGGTCGCCCTCAGGTTCGCCATAGTAGGGTCGCAAGACTTTGAGCAAAGCCGCTACGGTTTTGAGCGCGTTTTCCTTGAGTTCGATCGACTCGGCGGTCAGACAGAGCTTGGTTTCAACATCGGTAAAGTTGGGATAGTTGTTGCGCAGCGTGGCCACGAGCCCCAGAAGCGTGTGATGTCGCAGCTCAGTCCAGTCCTGCTCAGAGAAGCGAAATAGGCGATGGATGGCTGAGAAGAGCACAATCTTGACCATCAGCGGGTTGGCATAGCGCAGGAGTTCGAGGCGTAGGCCAAAGTCATCTTGGGTGTCGAGAGGTGCAAGGGCGATGGCTGAGCCTAGGGCTGTTTCCGCAGGATGACCCAGGGCTGGGACGAGTTGGGGCGATCGCCCGCCCAATTCCCCAAAGTCCGGCGCTCCACCTTTGTCAACCTCCTCATCTCCGAACTCCTCAACCCCAAATTTTGCAGTTGTCCGCTCAGATTCTCCCGCCCGGCCTTCCACCAAGCTCGGAGGAAAGCGCTCGGGGCTGTTGAACTGTTGGGGTATTGTGTGTTGGGGTGTTGCGTATTGGGGTGTTGCGTATTGAGGTGTTGCGGTAAGTAGCCCCGTTGGTATGTCCTCAGGGGTGAGAGATGGGCTAGGAGTCCGTCCGTTCAATCCATGCAGTGGACCTGTTGCGGGAGCCGGAGTTTCATCGGTCGGAGATCCATGGGCCGGAGCTTTATAGGCCGGAGTTTCATAGGCCGGAGTTTCATAGGCCGGAGATTGGTGGGCCGGAGATTGGTGGGCTGGAGATTCACCGGCTGGGGACTCGTAAACTGGAGACCCATAAAACTGAGTTGATTCCGGTTGTTGCCGAGAAGGACTGTTGTCAATGCCGTAGAACAGCGTATCCGTCGGCTTGGGGCGATTTTCATAGAGGGGCCGGATCGACTGGATTAAAGTGCTGGCGATCGGCAAATAGTCCAGGGGCTTGCTGAGGGATTTGACGATCGCCTGCAGCACGTAATCTAAATTCTCTAGTGTGGGGATTAAATCCTGGGTTTCCCGCAGGAGATCGGCCCAGTTCTGAGCCATCAGCCGAGCCGGATCGTTTTCCCAAATGTTTTTGCAGACGCACAACAGCAGCTTTTTGAGGCGAATCTGCTCGGGATGGGCCAAGAGTGCTTGCACCACATGAACCTCCAACTCTGCCGGAGATAACATTGGGGGCTTGGCTGGCTCTGCCCCAAGCCATTGGGTCGCCGGGGGGGGTGAGGCTGCGGGCCGACCCAGAGGCCGAGTAATGTCATAGGTATCTCGATAGAGCTGGGTCATGACTCGCAGGATCGAATTGGCCACGTGGGCGTATTCTACGGGCTTGTTCAGAGTTTTGACGATGCGGTTGAGCTGGAACTGCAGGGCATCGAGGGTGGGCGATCGCTCCCAAACCCCCCGTGCAATTTCCCGCAGGGTAACCCGCTCGAGTCGGGTGACGTCGTCTTCCCATACCCCGTAGCAGGAGCAGTAGAGTAGTTTTTTAATCCGGGGTAGATTTTGGTCTCGTTCGAGGTCGCTGACGACTCGATCGAGGCGATCCAGATGGGTCATTGGGGCCTCCAGCGACCTGAGTGGGAATGGGGGACTAGGAATGGGTAGATGCCAAAAACGGCGCGAATCCGGCCAGCCAAAAATGAGCTAGACCTAAGATTCCCAGGGGCAATAGGTCGCGGTACAGTTTGGCCAGATAAACTTGTGGGGGTGAATTTTGGGCGAACAAGGTTTGGAGCAGCATCTGGATCAATATCTGAATCACCATGTGAATCCGCGCCCACGAGTGGGTGTGATTGGTGGCGGGCAGTTGGCCTGGATGATGGCAGCAGCGGTGCAAAAATTGGGCCTAGAGCTGCGGGTGCAGACGCCGAGTCTGGCGGATCCGGCGGTGGCGATCGCCCACCAAGTCTGTCTTGGCCCGATTCAAGACCTGGCCACGACGCGGGCATTGACGGCTCACAGCGACGTGATCACCTTTGAAAATGAATTTGTCAATTTGGCGGATCTGGCTCAGCTAGAGGCGGAGGGCGTGGTGTTTGCGCCGTCGTTGCGATCGCTCGCGCCCCTGCTCGACAAAGCTCACCAGCGGACCTATCTTCGGCAGCTGGGCTTGCCGACGCCGGACTTTTTGACCCTAGCCGATATTCCCGCCGCTGATCGCCGCACCTGGAAAACCCCCTGGGGTTTCCGGTGGTGCTCAAGGCGCGACGGCTGGGCTATGACGGCCAAGGAACCTCGGTGATTCAGACGGCGGCGGAACTGAGGGCTGTGTTGGATACCGAAGGCTTTGAGCCGTTTTTGTTAGAAAAATTTGTCCCGTTCGATCGCGAACTCGCGGTCATGGCCGCCCGAAATTCCGCCGGAGAAATTGCGGTCTATCCCGTTGTGGAAACCCAGCAGGAACGCCAAATTTGTCGTTGGGTTTTGGCTCCTGCTGAGCTCTCTACCGAGCTCCAGCAAGGGGTTGCAACCATTGCCACGCGGCTGCTCGAAGCTCTGGAATGGATCGGAATCTTCGGTCTTGAGCTCTTTGAATCAGGCGGGGAAATTTTGATCAATGAAATTGCACCCCGCACCCACAATTCGGGCCACTATACGCTAGATGCCTGCGAGACCTCCCAGTTTGAGCAACAGCTGCGGGCGGTGACTGGGCGATCGCTCGGCAATCCCCAGCTCAAGGTGCCCGGAGCGGTGATGGTGAATCTACTCGGGTTTGAATCTGCTGATTTAGCTGATTTAGAAGACGAAAAGGGCCAATCCTCACCCAGGTCTATGACAGGATTCAATTATGTAGAAACGCAAAAGAAACTGGCTCAAATTCCCCAGGCCCATCTGTATTGGTACGGGAAAAAGGTCTCCCGTCCGGGGCGAAAATTAGGTCACGTTACGGTGACTTTACGGTCAGAGGATAGCCAGGAACGGCGGCAGGAGGCGATGGCGGCGATCGCCGCCATCGATGCTATCTGGCCACCCCTTGCCTAAGCCAAATTTAGACCGAATCCGTATGCGAGCAAAGGCCTAGGTGTTGTCTAGGAGCCAGTGCGGCTGTGCCAGTTGTCAATGCGGAAAATACCATCTGGCCAGGTCGGCAGAGAGTGGCTAAGATGTAAGCAATTCACGGCGATGTTGGTGACTGCCAACAATGTTTTTTGATCTATGCCTTGATTTAAATGGGAGCTAATGCTGTCGGTGGCAGTATACCGGGCTTGTACTCGGAAACTTTAAGCCGGCTTGACCTGTTCCCTCCTGGAGTTTCCAGGTCACAAACTGAGGTAAGACGGCATTGCGGTGAAGGATTTTTAAAAGGCCCAGTTTCTTAGGAGACTGGGCTTTTTATTGTTGATTGTTGGGTTGATTACTGGGCTGATTACCGGGCTGATTATTTGTTGGTTTTTGGAGTGTTGGGTATGGAACTGTTGGGGCTTGTTGCTGGGTGTTGATAGGCGTGTTGATGGGGCGATCGCCCTCTGGGCCATTTTTAAGGCCCGGTTGCAGACCATCCGAGAACAAACCAAAGCCGAAGTCAGGGCCGAACGTGCCGCCATGCTAGAACGCCTCAGCCAGCGAGAACAGCAAATTGACGAGTTGCGGTGGGCATTGGAACCGGTGCAGCGATCGCACACCCAAACCCAAGCGGAAAACACCCAGCTCCAAACCCAGCTTGCCACCGCCGAAACCCGCCTGAGCGCAGCCAGCAAAGTCGCCCAAGAAAAACTGGCCCTGCCCGACGATGCCCACGCCCGTCTAGCCGACACCTTCAAAGCCCTGTCCGCAGATGCGCTCCATAGCAATAATCAATCCTTTCTGAGCTTTGCCTAGGCGGCCCTGGAGCAATTTCAGCTGCGATCGCAAACAGATCTGACCATCGCCAGCAGTCCATCGATCAGCTGGTTCAGCCCCTGGCAAACTCGCTGGAAAAGTTCAACAAAGCCGTCGGTTCACTGGAGTCGCGGGTATTGGTGATGGTGACGGCGGTGGAACTGCAGTCGGAACTCATTGAAGAGGGAGGGGCGATCGCGCCAGATTGGGCATCGACCACTCCCATGCCCCCAACCGACTCCAAGCATCCACCGCTAGAGCTGCTGCGATCGCTAAAGCTTGTTTGCCCATTTCCCACAGGCTGCGGGAAAGGCTGCGGAGCATATTTTTTTGTATTAACCCACTCGACGAAGGCTGGGTCTTGATCGAGACACCAAACTTTTACACCTTGACGACGTGTTTCAGCGATCGCCTCCGCTGCAGACTGCTGTGCTTTAACGCCCAATCCGTAGTGTGCTGCGCTGACTCCGGCGATCACGGTTTCAGCCCCCAGAAAGTTTGCCTCATAATCGCGTACTTGGCGGCGAGCACTGCTCACTTTTGAAGATGTCAAAACACCCTTGCATTTAATTAAACGTGTTTTCTGAGGCAAGTCACCCGAGCAGGCCTGCGCAAGAATGTTTAAACGGCGACCACCAGGTAATGATTCTTCCTCACGGACTAACCATCCCTGGTTTTGAGCCAGAGAGAGAGGTGATTTGGAGCGATCGCTCGTTGAGGAATTTGAATTTTAGCGTCATAGTTCCGCTTATTTATAACTGAAACGGTAGCAGCAAAATTCCTAGAATTTGATCAACCTCATTGATAAAATACTCCCGGTCGTCCACCCATGCCCGAGTCTCCACCAACTTCAGAAATCTCCAGTTCGTCCCACTCGTCACCGCCCCATAAATTGTCTCGCGGACAATCCCCGATCGCTGATTGAAAATCTGTGCCGCCACCATTGAGGCAATACATTGCCCCAACCCGCCAATCACACTTTCATTTTTAGCCTCAACGATCGTCACCACTGGAGCCGTGACATCGATTTGTTCCCCAGACTGACTCAAAATGAAATCACAAAACCCGATCAATCCTCTCTCCGCATCGACATTAAAACTACTTCCCGAAAACAAACTCACCGGATGTTTCGACTGTTGCCTAACATCCGCTAAAATTGGTGCAATCAAAACTCCGATCGCGCCTTCTCGGTATTAATCAACGTTGCCAATCCCCCATCACGATCGAGCAATTGCCGCAGCAAATTCGAACTCTTGACGGGTTCCACCGTCGAGAACAAACTCACCCCTTCTACCACCTCAATCCCCAACTCCTGCTTCACCCGCGCCAACGTAAAATCACTGTAAGCCATGATATTTTCCTAGTGCTTCAATGCTCCTCAGCACCCGCTATAACTGCTCTCGCGTCTACGCTACATCCTCTTCTAATCGCCGATAATCCCCCAGCATCTCCCCAACATTTTGATGCGTCATATCCATCGTGTGGGGATTTTTCATATCCAAATTGTAGCTGTTTGCCTGAATGGCCTCAATCGGCACCCGCCAAGTCCACCACTCACCCCCGCTGGCCTAAGGTTGTCGCCCCTGGGCAATCCCAGTGACCAATTGCTGTCGTACCCTCATTCGTTCCTTTCGTGAATACACTTCACTGCTATACTGTACTGACGTACTACTGTCTCATGCCTGCACCCATCTGGAGACATCCTTGAAGAAGCCCTGTCCTACCTACGCGGCCCCGGTCGATCGCGAAGATCTGCATCAAGGGGTTTTTCTGGTTTCTTTGCGGGGTGCCGCCGACAAAGATAGTGCGCGCAATCGCCAGCGAGCCTTTGACTACATCATGGAGCGATTTGAAGAAGGCATTGCCCCCTTCGACGGTAACCATTGCTTTGATAATGGTTTGAGCGAAGACGATTTGATTTATATCCCCCCCTTTCCCGACCTCACCATGAGCAAGACTAAGTCCGAACGAGCCGAAGACACCGCTGCAAAGGCCGTCTCCAAAACCGCGATCGAACCCACTGCCAGTAGTACCCCAGTTAACAGCACCCCAGTCAACAGTGCCCCAGCGGCTGATCCAAAAGAGACCCTTGAGACCGCGCCAGATCCAGACGACATCATCCTCGCGGCCAGCGAAATCTTGGAACTCGCCAAACTCAAAGTCTCCCTCACCTACGCCTACCGAGATGCGCGGGAGTACAAAGACCTTGTATTCAAAATTGTCGATATCGAGGGTGGCCCCCTCAACGATGCGGAGTGCGAGCTGATTGCTCACAAAAACTTTGCCAAGAGTATCAAAGGACTCGCGGAAGCCAAGGTTAAAGTCTCCCAGTGGTACGAAAATTCCTCCGCTAACCATGACTTAATCCTCAACGAACTAGCCTTCGTGAACGAAGAAATTGCCAGCATTCTGGAATCCGCAGACGCCAAGGCTTCCGCCACGAACGGCAAAGCTGCCAATGCGAAGGAGACCCCAGAAGCCTAGGCCCAGAAACCCACCCAACAAACAATATCCCCCATAGGGACGAACCACCGTTCGTCCTAGCCGCCGCCCTGGCCTACACTAGGGCTTCGGCGTGAGCAAATCCTTCGGCGGCAGTTGGGGCAGCAGCGAAAACCAGGCCAGGTTTTGCGAATAGTAGGCCGAGTCGCTTTCCCAAAGGCCAGCTTTGTATTGGGGCAGGAGTTTTTGGGTGAAGATTTCGAAGGCGATTTGAGTATCGACGTGCTTGAGCGCGGGATAAATCGCAGCGTATTGGGCCGTGGATTCGTACTGGACTTCTGGTGTTCCGGTCAAATCTAGCACTGCCGGAATGCGTTTTTCGGTGCGCCAGAGTTCAATGAGATAGGCCATGTTTTGCTTCAGGTAGGCACGGGCGCGGGGTGCGCCAAACCAGGCGGCATCGAGCCCGATGCGCCACCAGACTCGGTAAGCATCAAAGCTGTAGACCCTGCGCAAATTGGCCCGTTGCTTGGGGATGGCTCCGTAGCGTCCGGTGGTGGTGTCGAGCAAGATCCAGTCGGCGGGGAGGCGTTTTTCTGAGACGGCAGCGATTTGGTCGAGGGCGTTGTAGCTGTCGGTGACGAGGGCAGACCAGTTGTGCTGGGGATCAACCTGGGCAAAGAGCCGGTAGGCGTAGGGGGAAAAGTAGGAGGGGTTGAGAATCAGCTCCTCGGGCTTTTGCCAAAAGGCTTCGGCGGGGCCGGGGAGGAGGTAATGGCTGTTGTTGGCTTTGACAATGGCGACTCGCCACAGGTCATCGATTTTTTGTTGGGCGAGTTTGAGGTAGACGGGGCAGTGCCATCGCCGAGCGGCAAAAATGAGTGCCGTGGCTGCGTCAATATCGGCATCGGTGGCGAAGTTAATGTCTTGAATGCTGCCTTGCCAGTTCCAGGCCCAGAGGGTGTCTGTGGGGCGATCGAGGTTTTTCTCGGCCCAGTTGAGCGTGCGATCGAAGGTGGCGCGGTCGTTAATCAGCACGGCCCGCAGCATGGCGTAGGCTTGGCCTTCGGAGGTGGTGCGTTTGTCTTCGGCAAAATAATCTACGACATAGCCTTCGGGCTTGATGAAGCGATCGCGGTAGGCCACCCAACTGCGGCGCAGCAGCGGCAAATAGGGCGAAGACTGGGTCAGCTCGAGGGGGGGAGCATCCGCCGCCACGGGGGCTGGGCAAGCGATGCTTGGAGCGACATCTCGGGCGACATCTCGGGCGACATCTGCGGCTTTGACCGGTGCGAACCATCCGAGCCACAGGCTGATAATCGGCAGGCTCAGGAGCGGAAGGAGGCGAAGGGGTCGCATAGGTGCCATAGAAAAGATTGCAGTGAACGAATAGCCGACGGTTATGTACTGTTGAGCAGGTTGAGGGGATTGGCTAAGAATGCTGGAGCGATAGGATTGCTTGGATTGACCTGGTTTAATTCTAAGCGTTCCCGCTGGGGCTCCGGCTCATCCAAGCTTTAAGCTTGCTGGGCTAGATTATGATGGGAGTCCCCCGTATGGAGTTGTGCTCGTGCCCGAAGATTTTTCGACTCAACCCCTGCGCCCCAGGCCGGTGCAGTCTGAGCGATCGCAATCCAAACCAACTCACGCTTGGCCGATCGAACAGCTCCCAGGACTCAGTGCCCAGGAGCAGCAGCGGTTGAGTGATTGTGGCATCCACACGACGGCTGATTTGTTGCAGCAGACTCAGGGCAATCGCCCGTTGCAGGCGTTGGCGATCGCCCTAGGCTGTCCCGCAAAACATCTCAAAAAATGGTCAATTCTTGCGAACTTGGCTCAGGTTCCCAGCGTTGGCTGTACTTACTGCGGTTTACTGTTGCATGCAGGTATTAGCTCTCCCTGGCAGTTGGCTCAGGCTTCTCCCCATCGCCTGCATCCGCAGATTTTGCGTCTTCATGTGGCCACGCTCCGCCGTCGAGATCTAACGCCTACGGTAAGCGAAGTGTCTCAGTGGATTGCCCAGGCGAAGTTGCTCGTGAGTGAGTAAATTTACGATGATCTTTCCGTGCTGTTATTGACTGTGGAGAGCAAGTCCAGATACAACTGTGAATGAGATCGGGATTGAGATCGGGATTGAGATCGGGATTGAGATTAAGACGGGGATTGCATTAGACCTCTTGCATGACAAAAACAGCCCCTCATCCCCAGCTCCTTACTCCCAAATGGGAGAAGGGGAGCCACTTCAAGGCTAATACGTCGGTTTTGGGGTCAACGCGAGGTCGCGAGGCTGACGTTATCGGATCACGTTTGTTTGAGTTTTTTATTTGAGTCTTTTGACGGGTAGGGTTTTATGGCAGAAGGCCTCTATGCATTCTTGTTAATGCTGTTCTTTTTATTTTTTCCGAACGCTGGCGATCGCAACCGCGCCCAAAACAGCTCGCCGCCGCCCGCTGCTTCTGCTCCCACGACAACTAACACTGCCCCGCAGAATCCTGCCCCGGCAGGGGCACCGGAGGCAGATCCGCTAGACCTCACGACCCAATCTGCGCCCCAATCCCCGACGAATCCAGTGATTCCGACGCCTGCGCTATTGCCTGCGCTGTTGGGATTTGGGGCCAAAGTTGTGCAGAAGCGGCGATCGCTGAATGCGACGAACGCACCCAACGCACTTGGGTCGTAAGCCGAGTTGTTTAGCCGAGTTGTTTAGCCGCGTTGTTTAGCCGCGTTTATGGCTCAGGCCCCGACGCTGCCACCCAGCCCAGATACCGCCACCGATCACGACGCCAAACAGCGCCAGCGGCCCCGCAACATAGTGCATATGGACTGCCTGAGCCTCGCTGATCTGATCCACATCAACGCCTTGCTTTGTCACGGGAACCGTCAGAATGTCGGCATGGCCGCGTTCCTTAATGAAAACTTCCCATTTTCCGGGAATCGATTTGTCCGGCTCAAAGGCAAATTTGCCATTTTCGTCGGTGGTGCCTTCTAGCCAGGGCTGGTCGGGCTTGCCAGGGGCGTAGACCTTGACATTGGCAGATTTGAGCGGTTCGCCAGAGCTAAAGACTGTCTCTAGCTCCAACATTTCGTTGATCTTGAGATAATTGGTTTCGACGGAATGGGCGATCGCCTGGGCCGGAATCGCCAGGAGGCTGAGCAGGGCCAGGGGGACAAGTAGCTTTTTTTGCATGGCAAATTTCCGACGAAGGTCAGTGCAGATATTTCTACGAGCATATATTAGCTCATCGGTCAGCTGATCTCATTGGCCAAGGGAGCAGGCTGAACGACGAAAGCCCAGGCCAGTGAGACCATCAGCACGGCCATATAACCTACGAGTGCCGACCACAGCAGCCCGTTGCTTTGGGTGTACCCAGCCGCGATCGCCAGTGGCCCAAATCCGATTCCAAAGGCCACGAGTGCGCCATTACGCAAGACCTCGCCCCGCTTCAGACCAATCCAGTAGCCCTCCAGCATGAAAGCGATCGCCGTGCAGCTCAGCAGCGGCAACAACCAAATGGCCTCGATGCCCATGGATTGGGCAATGTCGGCGTGGTTGGTGAGTAGGCCAAACACGGTTTGGGGAAAGCCGATCGCAATCCCGGCCAGGCCGAGGGCGATAACCAGGGCATGGGCGATCGCCGTCAGCAGCACGGGAATCGTGGCCTCCAGCTCGCCCTTGCCCTTAAAGTTGCCCACGAGGGTTTGGGTAGTGATGCCGATGCCCTGCACGGTGAATTGGCTGAGGAGGGCGATTTGAAGCAGTAATCCATTGCTGGCTAAGACCTCGGTGCCGAAGCCTGCGCTCAGATTGGTAAAAATGGCGTAGGTGGAAATCAGCACAATAAAGCGAATCAGGATATTGGCCTTGAGTGTCAAGATCGATTGGAGGGCGGGCCAATCCCAAATCTGGCGATAGGCAGCAGACAGAGCGGGCCAGTTGAGCCTGGTGGCGATCGCCACCAGCCCCAACCCCAGGGCCAAATATTGGCTCAAGGCCGTGGCTAACCCAGCCCCGGAGCTGCCCCAGTCCCAGCGCAAAATCATCCAGTAGTCCATCAGCACATTGGAAGCATTGCCCGCTAGGGACATGAGCAGGACGACTCCAGTCCTTTCCTGCCCGAGGAACCAGCCCAGGAGTACAAAATTAAGCAAAACCGCCGGGGCTCCCCAGATGCGAGCATTGAAATAGTCTAGGCCCGAGGCTTCGATCGCCGGGGTGCCAGAGAGAACGGCGAAACCGAGGGTTTTGATCGGGTATTGGAGCGCCAGGATGACGAGAGAAAGGGCGATCGCCACTAGCCCGCAGCGTAGCAACGCCAGCATTACCCCAGTTTCCTTCGCTCCTGTGTCCTGCAATTTGGCCTCTTGCAATTTGGCCTCTTGCAATTCCAGCTCATCCGCCTGTCCCTGTGCCTCCGCTGTCAGAGCATTGGTGCTGTTGCGCAAAAACTTCAGGACTCGATAGAGATAATCAAACAGCAAACTGCCCAGAATCACCCCCCCCAAATCGCGAATGTCTTCTAGGTGCCCTAAAAACGCTGTATCTGCCAATCCCGCGAGCGGCACCATCATGTTGGAAAGCACGCTAACCGTTGCCAACCGGTAAAAACGGGGTAAAAAGTCGAGGTTCATAGTTTGGCGATTTCGCGAGCAATGCATGAGGTGATCTAGACACTCTGGCGATCAGGACACTCTAAGAGATGGCCTGTCTTTGCCCATGTTACCTAAAACACATTTATTGCCTCTGTTTTGTAGGTCTCAATTCTGGGTTTGAATTCTGGGTTTGAATTCTGGGTTTGAATTCTGGGTTTGAATTCTAGGCGTCAATCACGACCCGTCCTCTCGGCCTTGCAATGCAGGGCAAGATAAACTGACCGCGCTCCGCCAGGGGCAGGGCTTTTGGTTCTGAACTGTAAGTGACTTGGCCAGAGCAGAGCTGTTGTTTGCAAGCGCCGCAGACGCCCATGCGACAGGCGCTAGGGATGGCAATGTTTGCAGCTTCTGCGATCTCCAAAATTGAATCGGCTTCGTCATAGTTGATGGTCTTAGCCGATTGGGTAAAGACGAGGGTACAGTCGTCCAAATCGAGTGGGGAATCTGGCAGCAGCTCCGGGGCGATCGCCGCGATCGCGAGTTCCCCTACTGGCTTTGCCGGGGCACCGAAGGATTCTTCGTGGTATTGATCCATCGGGAAGTCCAGGCCTATGAGACAGGTCTTAATCGCTGCCATAAAGGGATTGGGGCCACAGACGAAAACTTCGCGATCGCCCAAGTCGGGTGCGATCGCCTGGATCATGGCCGCATCCATCCGCCCCTGGTAGCCCATCCAGCTCTCACCCAGCGCTGAACCTGTGAGGGTTACGGCTAATTTAAACTTAGGATGTTGCTGGTTCAACAACTCTAGCTCTTTGCGAAAGATCAGATCCTGGGGGCTGCGGGTGCTGTAGGCAAAGACAATATCTGTCTCTGCGGCGGTGTCGCAAATCCAGCGTGTCATCGACATCATTGGGGTGATGCCGCTGCCAGCGGAGAGCAGCAGCATCTTGGGTGCTGGCGTTGGGCCACAGGTGAATTGCCCAAATGGGCCTTGGAGCTGAAGTCGGGAACCGATCCTCAAGTGGTCATGGAGCCAGTTAGACGCTAGGCCAGGAGTGGCATCGGGTGCCTCGACGGGGGCTGGGACGCGTTTGACCGTGATCGCGAGCAAATGGGGGCGAGACGGCGTGGATGAAATGGAATAGGAGCGCACAATGGTTTTTGGGCTGGAGCAGTGTTCTGCTGAGCTCTCTGGTGAGATGTCTGGTGAATGCTCTAATGAGATCTCTGGTGAATGCTCTGAATGATTCTCCGAGAGCATTCCTAGGGGAATTTGGAGCGTGACGAATTGCCCTGGCCAATAGTTAAAGTTGAGCTTGGGTTCTGCGATGAACTGAAAGGTTTTGACGTCGTGACTCTCGGGGATGATTTGGACGCAGCGAACGGTGATTTCTGAGTGGGGAGTCCAGGTTGGGAGTTGGGGATGGGTGGGGGCGATCGCCTCTGATGTATTGGCATCAGTCTGAATCGATTTCACGACCAGAAAGAATCCGCAAATTCTGAGCAAATCATCCGCTTGGAGTGCAATATTCTGGCTGGGTAACAACATTTCGTTGTTGAGCCGTGAGCCGTCGGTGCTGCCAAGATCCGTGAAAAAATATTGACCGTCTCGATACAGAATACGCCCATGAACGCGACTGACTTCAGGGCTGTTCAGCAGCAAGTCGCAACCGGGTGTGCGACCAATTATCCATTCACAATTGGCTGTAGGGTCGAGAATTTCTTGCTCAACTGTGTAGGTTTCTTCATTGATGATTTTGAGAGTTAGCATCGCTCGTGGGGGGGGAGAGAAATGATTTAAGGCTAAGGTATTTAAGACTTGCGGCGAATCTGGGTAGGTTCGTAGGGGGATGTGTGGGTTGTGTGAGCGCTGTTACTTCGTTGACGAATGAGCGTTCTGGGTACATCTGTCGATGAAAAATTACCCTTTCCGTAGATGAAGAAATCGCCTGGGCGTGCCTGGGCATCGATTAACTCACCGAGGAACTGATCATGTTGGATGTCGTCAATATCGAGGGAAAGGCGCAGTTGATTGAGTAATTTTAGGCTGCTGCGAGTGGTGACAAGGCCTGTGTCTAGCGCCTCTTGCAAGACACCGTGATAGATCATAAGGCGATCTTTCTGGGTGGCGAGGGGAAGGGTTTGGGCCAGAGTTTGAACTGCCTCTGGACTCAAGGATTCGAGGGTGCGATCGCCCAAAAATAGCTCGATATTCAGCGGTAATTTTCTCAGTTGACGCCGCAGCTTGTCCGCAATACTTTCCTGGTTATAGTGCTCAGGGCTGCGTTCCCAGGTACGGCAGATCCAAAGAACACTGATACAGGCAATCAATGCCTGGAAAGCTAGCTGGGCCTTGAGCGGCAGGCGATTGATCTCGGGACGTCCGCCGTAAATGAAAAAATATTGAAGGCAAGAAACGTGCAGATTGAAAAACCTGATGACGAACTTGTTCACGGTTCGTTTCAGTGTTGTGTCGCTGGTAAAATCGGCGCAAAAATAGCTCAAGGTAGGTTCCAAAACTGTAGCCGAGTCCTGCAAAACCGGCGAGTGTTAGCGGTGCGGCAACCAGCTTGGGAATGTTGATTGCCTCTCCCGCAATGTAAAAACCAGGCTTGAGCAAGCTGCCCAATTGGTTCGGCTCATGGCTCCAGGCTCCCGAAAAGTAGTAGTCGGGATTGCCTGCGTAGAGCAAGTAGTAGACGATGTAACCCACCACCAACCCAAGATAGCCATATTGGACGAGCTGACGTCCGGGCCGGTTGAGATGATACCAGTAGGACTTTTCTGAGTCGATATCGAGGCAGGGAGATTTGCAGTTGATGCAGGTGCTTTGCTCTTGCCCTGGCTCCGGGCCGACGGTGCGGCACATGGATTGGGTAATACTGCCCATTGGTTTGGTGTGGGCCTTGCTGCCGAGCAGTCCGCGCGGGCCGGTAAATACGGTTTGAACCATGCCAAAGGGACAGACGTAGTGGCACCAGCTTCTGCCGCCGTAGAGGGTAATCGTGGCGATCGCCCCCAAAATCGTCAAAATCAACAACATCGCTAGGGATATTCGACTGGAATTGACGAACAAAATTCGCACATTTAACCCCAGAAAAATAGCGCAAATTGGAGATAAAAATGATTGCGCTGGAGCCAGAGGTTCTGATGAACATCAAGCAGTGGTTTTAGACCGAGTGCCCGAGGCAGTTGCGAGAGAAAGTAAAGCGGACAAATCCGTCGCCAGACTTCGTGACCGAACAAGAGTACGATAAAGATCGCACCCGGAATAACCATTCCCCAAAAGACTCGGTTGCCGATCGCATAGGGAGATTGGGCCAGACAAACGCCTTGAACTTGAATGCATTGACCAGCCTGATCGGTGGCTTTGAGCAGCTCATCCTCAAACAGACTGCCACTTCCCGCTGCTGTCCAAGCTGCAGAAATGGGATCATAAAACAGCGATGTAATCAACAGCAACCAGGCAAAAACGAGCAGCCAACGAATGAGCCTAAACCGCCCTTCGGAACTGAGCAATGGCTTGTAAAAGAATGAAAGCATGATGCATGTCTCCTTGACCTGGCTTGAGTATCCAGGAGAAGGACATCAGAGGGGAGTACCCCGCCGGGTGATCTGCTTAGGGGAAGAGGTGGTTAATACTGGTGGCAATGTCTTTGTTCTCTAAAAAATGATCCAGTGCCAGATACAGCCAAGACAACGACAGTTTGGGGTCTTGAACCGTGCTTTGGAACCCCAGCGCCTGACCCAGCGCCTCGACTTCTGGATTGATACTCGTGGTGTACAAATCGCACAGATTCGGGAAATCCCCACGCATCTTCTCCAGCCTTTGTTGAGCATCCTGCAGAAGTTGCAAGACAGCTTGAGAATGACGATAGGACGGCTCGATATGCCAACCTCGGATAAAAACAGCGTAGCAGGATGTATCTCCCGCAGCCGCCAACCGTATGGGATCTTCCATTTTGGTGGAAAACAGATACAGGCTTTCGCTCGGGGGATCGGAAAACTTACATTCGGAGCTGCTGTGAGTTGGGAAAATAATATAAAACCCGATCGCCTGACCGTTATCTTTGCGCCGTAATACTCGCATTCCTTTCGGATACTGTTCTGCCCACTGACGCAGTCTTTGGATAATGTTGTGAGTACGTATTTCCCGTTTTGGATTGAGCCAACTGTAGTTTTTTTTGAGAAAGCTGGCCACCGGAACCGCGTCGGTGCGGTCATTAAAGTCATCCGCCACTAGCCCCAAGGCTTGGCACTCTTCCTCATCGACGATAAACCCTGCTGGAGGGCAAATGCTGATATAGGTGAGATTGCCGTCAAATTCTTTGCGGACTAGCTTCTTGTCGGCTAGTTTATCGAGCATCATGCCTGCGGAGCGATCGCTCCCTCGCTCTCGACCAGCATAAAACAATTCTGCTGCCTCCCGTTGGGTACAAGAGACGCTGCGATCGAGGGGCTCCAGAGAATCCAGTGGCCTGCTGGGCAAGGCACTCGCCCGCTCGGTATGGCGTTTGATCAGGCAATAGCCCCACAGCCGGACAAAGCACTCCGCCTGATACCGAGTCAGGTAATCGTAACGCTGGTGGAACTGTTCAACATACTGTTGCTGCGTTGCCAACGGAAAGTATTGAGCAAGGTCAGCGGCCTTGAATTCGATGGACACCTGATGCACCCCCGGAATACTTGCCTGGGAAGGGCTGCCCTGACAAAGCGGCCCTGGAAGAACGATCTAGCTCTAAGGTCTTGCGCATCTCTTCCCGAGGGCTTGCGTATATCTCCTTAGAATTCTGCGTACAGGTATAAGGTTACCGTAAAAACTTCACCCTGTTTCACCTCACTTCAGGCTATGACCAACAGCCTACATCCCACTTCAACCGTCTCAACCGTCCTTCTGCTTACTCGTGGGCATTACTGAGATAGCGCTGCGATAGTAGCTCTAGAGTCAGCCAAAACACTTAAGCCAAAACAGGCAGAACGCAGATGTCTACCTTCTCATCGAACCTTCCGTCAGACTTTTCCTCAAACTTCGCGTCCAACTTCACGTCCAACTTCACACCCGATATTACCCCGAACTTTCCCGCGCCTCTGATTTTGCAGATGGCCTTTGAAGGTATGTGGCAGGGGGTGTTAATTCTCAACGCCAAGCGCGAGATCGTTCAAGCCAACAGCCGAGCCCGAGAGCTGTGCAAGCAGCTCCTTCAGTCTACCCAGGGCCGTCCAGAGGGCAATAACTCGGTTCCCGAGGCCATTTGGAATGTGTGCCGCTTTCTGATATCCAGTCGCCAAGACTTCCCAGAAGATCGCGTGATTCCTGAAGACGAGATTTCACTGGAGAACCTGGCGCACGTGAAGATTTCTGCTCAATGGCTCGACGTCAATGATTCTGAGGGGTCTTACATGATTGTTACTCTAGAGGATCGCACCGAGACGTTGCGTAATCTGGCGCGCTGGGATGCCCATCGCTATGGTCTAACGGTGCGAGAGGCGGAAGTTTGGCTGCTCAAGTGCCAGGGATATTCCTATGACGAAATTGCGGCTGAATTGTACATCAGCCGTAATACGGTCAAAAAGCACTTGAAGAGCATTACACTCAAGCGCGAAGGCACACTTTCTTAGGCTGGGCTGCTCCCCAAATCAATCTGTTCCCGATGACATGATATCTCGCAGCTACCTTGCGATTAGCTCCTTTTCCTCGGCCAGGAATTGCTCGAGTGCTGTCAGGGCATCGGCATCTACCTTGGTCTGCATCGGGCAAAATTTGGGGCCACACATCGAACAGAATTCAGCGCTTTTATAAATGTCAGCGGGCAAGGTTTCGTCGTGATATTCGCGGGCGCGATCGGGGTCGAGACTCAATTCAAACTGGCGATTCCAATCGAAGTTGTAGCGGGCTTTGGAGAGTTCGTCATCGCGATCGCGCGCTCCTGGACGATGCCGCGCAATATCCGCCGCATGGGCGGCAATTTTGTAAGCAATTAGGCCACTGCGCACATCTTCCGCATTCGGTAACCCTAGGTGTTCCTTGGGTGTCACATAACAGAGCATTGCTGTCCCATACCACCCGGCCATCGCAGCCCCGATCGCTGAGGTGATGTGGTCATAGCCGGGGGCAATATCGGTCACCAGTGGCCCTAGCACATAGAACGGAGCCTCGGAGCATTCTTCCATTTGCTTGCGGACGTTGAATTCGATTTGATCCATGGGCACATGCCCTGGCCCTTCGACCATCACTTGAACGTCGTGTTCCCAGGCGCGGCGGGTGAGTTTCCCCAAGGTTTTCAGCTCTGCCAACTGTGCGGCGTCAGATGCATCATGGGTGCAGCCCGGTCGTAGAGAATCGCCTAGGCTAAAGGAAACATCGTAGCGTTTGAAGATCTCGATGATGTCGTCAAAGTGGGTATATAACGGATTTTGCTTGTGGTGATGCAACATCCATTTGGCAATGATGCCGCCGCCCCGCGAGACAATTCCGGTGAGTCGAGACCTCACTAGGGGCAAGTGCTCAATCAACAATCCGGCATGAATGGTCATGTAGTCTACGCCCTGCTGGGCGTGCTTCTCGATGATGTGGAGAAAGTCATTGCCGGTGAGATTTTCGATGTTGCCGTGGACGCTCTCAACGGCTTGGTAAATGGGTACGGTGCCGATGGGAATGCAAGAGGCTTGGATGATCGCAGTGCGAATTTCATCCAAGTTGCCGCCGCCCGTGGATAAGTCCATCAGGGTGTCTGCACCATATTTGACCGCGAGATTTAGCTTGGCCAATTCTTCGTTGATATCAGAGGAATTAGGAGAAGCGCCGATGTTAGCATTGACCTTACAGCAGCTGGCAATGCCGATCGCCATGGGCTCTAAATTGGGATGGTTAATATTGGCAGGGATGATCATCCGGCCACGGGCAACTTCATCGCGAATGAGCTCAACTGACAATTTTTCCCGCTGGGCTACGTAGGTCATTTCTTCGGTGGTGATGCCCTGGCGTGCGTAGTGCATTTGGCTGACGTTGGCTTGGCCTTGGCGTTTAGCAATCCATTGAGTTCGCATGGGTCAATTTCCTGAAATAGGGGAGTGGGTGGGTAAAAATTGCGATCGTATGGACAATCGCATCGAGGGGCTAACGAATTGGGGCAGATGCTTTGGGGCGTAGGTTCGAGGCTGCCCCGTAGATCTGGACATCTTCCCGTAAGTGCTTGAAATCAAAGTGGTAGCGGCTGCCAAGGGCACGGGCAATGGCAATCCAGGCCAAACAAATTGCGACTGAACTGGCGAGGGCTGACCCAAAACTGACCAGCAAATCACCCGCACCGGGCAATCCGGTCACCAGCGGGCTAA
This sequence comes from Synechococcales cyanobacterium CRU_2_2, assembly GCA_012034805.1. Lineage (GTDB taxonomy): Bacteria > Cyanobacteriota > Cyanobacteriia > PCC-9006 > JAAUQQ01 > JAAUOP01. Next base: position 66,651 of record JAAUOP010000002.1, read on the forward strand.
AGTCTGGTTTTGGAAAAAACAAGACCCCTGTGGCAATTCCGATTACGGAGCTGACTAGGGCATTGATGCCACTGACACGGCGTGAATAGAGCCCGAACAAGAGTGGAAAAACCACCCCAGCGCAAACGAGATCTGCAATCAAAAAGATGTACAAAACACTGTATCCCTGGGAGGCGATCCAGACTGCGGGGAGACCGATGAGCACGGTTAAAATTCGAGACAGCTTGAGGATCGTGGATGGGGTCGCGCGAGGTAAAAGCTCGACCAAATCTAGGGTAAACAGACTGCCCATGCCGTTGAGCAAGGTATCCATGCTGCTCATGACTAAGGCCACCGCCAAGACCATCACGATCGCCAAAAACCAAGCCGGAACCGCCAGTTGTTGCAGTAACTGAAAATAGGCTGTGTCTCCGGAAATGCCAAATTGCACAGCAAAGATGCCGAGTAAACCGGCCAAGATCACCATCGGTAGGATGAACAAAAACGCGGCCCCGAGAAAGGCATTACGCAGCACGCGATCGCTCTTGCAGGCGTAAACCCGTTGCCAGTTTCCCTGGTTGAAAATCTCCGCTGCACCAATGGCGATGATCAGTGTCCAGCCAAACCGAACACCACTGCGATCGCCCAAATCCGCTACTGTTGGAGCCATCGCCACCACAGGATCCGTCGCGGCATCCCATCCACCCAAGCTAAAAATTGCCGCTCCGAAGGCAAACATGAGTAGGGGGACAATGACAAAAAACTGTAGGCGATCGGTGTAGATGCTGGCGCGCAGGCCGCCGTAGAGGGTGTAGATAAAAACCGCTGTGATGACCACCAAGGCGGTGAGGCCCAGGGGCACATTGGCGAGCAGCTGAAGGGCTTTGGCGATCGCCGTCAACTCCGCCGCCAAATAGACAAACATATACAGAAACATCACGGCCTCGGTGAGTCCCTGCATGGGCAATCCATACCGATGGCGGGCGTACTCTGTCAGAGAATGTCCTGCGGGCATCAAACGGCGTAGGCGTGGCCCCAGCACCACAAATGTTACGACAGCGAGGGTAGAGGCGATCCCATAGCCCAATACGGCACTCAGACCACCAAAGGCAGACCCTGCCTCAGGTGGGCTAAACAAAATCCAGGCTCCCATGGATGAAGCGACGATAGTGGCGAGTGCTGAGCGAGTGCCAAAATGATTGCGACTGGTGGTAAATTCCTCCAGATCCATGTGTTGACGGCTGATATGCAAAACAGCCATGAGCGTAAATACAGCGGCAGTTGCCAGCGTGACTAGAATTGCCACGGCACCGATTGACATGCGATGTCTCCTTTTGATGCAGCGAATTGCAACGGCAAAGCTTCGGTTAAGCCGGTGGATAGAAGATCCTCGCGGGCAAAACCGAGATGCTGAAAAAGTGGCTTGTGTAAACCAGAGGTTGAAGTTGTAGAATCGGTAACGACAGCTGGTTCAGAAGACGGACAGCAAAGACCCTTGATAGATCTTTTCTTTGACGGGCCTAGAAACAGCCAAAGTTGACAGTTGAGGATGAGTGGCAATTGGCTTCGTCCAGCTCCGAAGGACTGTCTTTTCCTGCAACTCTCGTTTGCCCCCAATGTCGTCTGACCCGATGTCGTCTGACCCGATGTTGTCCGACCCGATGTTGTCCGACCCGATGTTGTTTGACCCGATATCGTCTGGTCTGATGTCGATCTCAGCTGAGTCAACGTCTTTAACAACGCCTTTCAATCAACGCTTCCCTCCGCTGGTCTTAACCAGTCTCAGGTTCTCAGGGTGTGATCTCAGCCCAAGGTCAAGGTTTTCGAAAAGCGATTTTTCGAAACGCCGAGAGATTGAGCACCCCTAGCTTGTCTGCAAGCTTAGCATTAAACTGAGTTTGAAAACTGGGTTCGACGCACACGTCTGATTCACTGCCTCTAAGTTGCCTCATTGTGAAGCCGCAAATTACTGACCTAGATACTTGGAATAAAGCAGAGCAACTGCTCCAGCCTTCGTTTATCCGACTACTTGATAATTTTCGTAAAGCCCTTGAAGGCTCCCATTGGCAAAGCCATTACGAAGACATTGCCACCTGGCCCGAGGATACCACTCCAGTCCAAAAGGAACAGTATGAGCAGCTGATTGTCAAGCTCGACCAAGCGAAGCCAGACGAAGTCTCGGAAATTGAATCTCTACTTTCCCAAATTCCTGAACCCGAGATGGCCTATGAGCTCCAGCTTTGTCGGGATGAGAAGACCCTAAGGTTTGATATGTGGCAGTTGTGTTATCAAGTTTGTTTTTGTAACTACGTGCCCGGTTTTGATCTGCCCGGTGTTGATCTGCCGGGTGCCCCTAGAGAAACTGGTGCAACCCAGGTGGTGGCGATCGACTCAGCGCTGCTTGATGCTGAAGGTGAGGTGGATTGGGTTGCCCTTGACCACAAGGTCAAGGCCATTGTGGAACGGATTGTGAATCACTTGTGAATGACTTGTGAGTCACTTGTGAGTCACTTGTGATTCACGGGTGACCCGGATAAACCCAGGGACGGATAAACCCATGACCGACTGGATCCCACAGCCGACCCAAGACGGCTCCTTTACCTTTTTTCCGCAGCCTTCAACGAAGCCTTCCACAGCCAGCAAGGCGCTTGGACCGAGGCGATCGAGAAGTTCGCGATCGCCACCCAACTCGCCCGTCTGGCCCAACAGGCACACGAGAGCGGCTCCCCCATCAAACTGCTCGACGTTTGCTATGGCCTTGGCCTCAACACCGCCGCTGCCCTGGCGACAATTTGGCAGACCCACCCCCATTGCCCCGTTGAGTTGTATGCCCTAGAACTCGATGGCTCGGTTCCTTTGGCGGCGATCGCCTGCCCCATCGCCTGCCCCATCGCCGAGGACAGCAGCGCCCCACCGCTGGTTCATCCCTGGCCTGCCTATCTCCAGCCTCTGCTGACGACCCTTGCCCGTGACCATCGTTTCTGGCCAAAGTCCCATCCGCACTCGTCCCCTCGCCCTGGAGCTTGCCCCCTCACGGCTCAATTGTTGCTCGGTGATGCCCGCCAAACTATCGCCAGGGTTCAGCAGGCTAAGTTTCAAGCCGACGCGATTTTTCTTGACCCCTTCTCCCCCCGTCGTTGCCCTCAGCTTTGGACAGTCGAATTTTCCAGCAGATTGCCCAATGCCTGGCCCCCAGCGGTCGCCTCGCCACCTACTCGCGATCGGCTGCGGTGCGATCGGCAATGTTGCAAGCGGGTTTTGAGATCGGCACGCTTCCGCTGCCTCAATCGAATCCTCGCCACCCCCACGAATGGGCTCAGGGCACGATCGCTGTCCTCCCTGGCAACACCACCGACCTGACTCCACTCTCGCCCCTGGAACAAGAGCATTTGCAAACCCGAGCTGGAATCGCTTTACGAGATCCGCTGCTCAGGGATGATGCTGCAACGATTTTGGCGCGTCAGCACGAGGAACAAGTCGCTACCGATCTGGAGTCAACCTCAAGCTGGCGGCGTCGCTGGGGGTTGGATTAGGGGTGATTGCCCATCCCCGTGCTCGGCTCCTAGCCCTGCGCTCCCAACGACCAGTTTTGTAAATGTCACCCACCCCTTCGCCAAAGCGTGTCTTGATTCGTCATGGTGGCCATGAACTTGAGCCCTAGAATCCCAGGAGTGCGACGATGTCTAAGACACTGATGCTGAGTAGCCTGATCGCAGGATTGCTAACGCTGGGCATGGCCAGCATCAAAACCCTGGAGATTGTGCAGGAAAGCCGCTGCAAAACCTTCCCGGAATGGTGCGGGACCGTCCAGTCCGCCGCCGAAGTGACCTCAGAAACGGCAAGCGATGCGATCGCCAAATAAACCGTTGGCACAGATCAGAATTTTGTCTTTCTCCGGTTCCTGAGCTACGCAAGCGTCGGCTGTGTTAAACCGTAAAACTGATCACTTTAGTGAATCCCTTACACCACTTACAGTTAAGCAAGTGTAAGAATAAAGTAGAAATATCAAGCTGCGTTGACGAAAGCCGATGGCGATCGCCCGCCCCAAGCCTGAACCTTAGCCCCAGCGCTTCAGACTGCAGCTTTAGCCCAGGAGTGACCCGCGTGAACGCAGCCGAGCAAGCAACCAATCTTCATCTGGCCAGCAAAATTGCCACTGTGGTCAATTTGTTCAAGCAGCGCTTCCCTGACGCGCGCGCCGATCTCAAGCCCTGGGCCAACGACTCGGCAACGCGAGCTGCGCTGGATCCAGATTCTCTGGATGTCGGCTTTCATTTTCCAGGGTGGAGCCCTCGCCTGGAGAGTCGCAGTATGCTAGTGCAAATTCACTTTACAGTCGAAGAAGAGGAACCTGCCAAACTGATTGGCCTGGAGGTGGTCGGTCTCACCTACGAAGGTGAGCAATGGCGCATCTCTACTATTGCCGATTGGCGTGTTGTGGGGCGCAAATCTCCAGCAACAGATACAACGAAAAAACTCAAAGAGTTCTGCCACCAAGTATTTGAGCTTTTTCATTCAAGTGTTTGAGCGCGTGGCTGAGCGAGGAATTGAGCCCAACACAAACGCTTCGAGTGGCTTGACACCCTATTCGCTGATCAGCCGTTCAGCCATTTTGAATAAATTGCTAAGATGGCGTTTGCCCAACAACTCCTCAACCCGCGTTTGGGCATCGCTCCATCCCTGGGCGGCTTTGTTCAACAGAGCCTCTCCTTTCTTCGAGAGTGCTACTGTCTGTAGGCGCTTCCCTGGACTGTAAGCGGCTTTCAACCAACCATTACGGATCATGCGATCTAGGCCTCGGCTGAGGGTTGATTTTTCAACGTTGAGTTCTAAGCCAATGACTTGAGGAGTAATACTTTCGTACTGGGAAACGAGAGCTAAGATATCGAGCTGGGCGATCGTGAGCTTAAACTGACGCAACTCCTCATCGTAGAGGCCCGAAATGACGCGGTTGAGCTGACGAATGCGCAGAGCTGCACACTCATTGGTGATCTGTTCGCCGACTTCTTCAATAGTGCTCATAGTACAAATACTTTGGTGTGAACTGTCTTTTTGTGAACTGCGTTTTTAGGTTGTGAGAGCAACCTTTGCTTGACTGGTTTGCTTGACTGGTCTGCTTGGCTGGGGTAATTTTGATAAAGATTGTATGTGCAACGGGTGATCTTGTCTAGATCTAAACCAAAAAATCTTGGTTGTATCCGGTGACTAGATGCGATGACCGGATGCGATGACCGGATGCGGTGGCTAAACCTGAGTTGGTCTTGCAAGACGTCGGTCGTATGGTTGCGTTTGCTTCTAGGCTTGGATGAGCGATCGCCCATCCTCGTGTGATAAGCCCCTGACAGCCTAGCTCCCTCCGATCGCCTTAAAGCGGTCTAATCCCTGGTTGTCTGGAATGAGGATTTTGCTGCAACCTCTTGACGTTTGTAAAAGTAATGGGTTAGTGTTTGGGCACGGTGTTGGCAATAATATTGCCCTGCGATCGCTATGTTTTTCCAACCTTTGCAGCGACTTCTTTCTCTTCAAGCCAGCCTCCCCGCGATGCTGCTGTTGCTGCCCATTGGGCATTAATCATTTTTTCGCAACTCAACTTTGATCTAGTCGATCGTTTTTCCTTACTCCTGGAGCGTTGCCGGTTTGGGGAATGAGTTTCTGGTCAAGGCCGCCTTGCCCTGCAATTGTGTTGGCAGGCAAACGTGATGCTTTTCTGGGGTGACCAGGGCTGAAATTTGTCGTAATTGCAATCTGCCTTAAATAGAGTTTTTGATGTTTTTCGGTTTTATTTACCCAATTTTGAGGTTTCTAATGCAACTTTCTTCTCTACTGCGGGCAGCTTTGCTGCGACTGACCCTGGGTTGCCTAGGGCAATCCGGCTGGATCCACTTTGGCCATCCTGGTAACCCGAACCGTTTTTGTGCAATCCACCGCAGACCGACCCCTTGCTTTGCTTGGCCATTTTGGAGAATTCGATCGTGTTAAAACATCCATCAACCCGCTACTCGTCCTTCCCGCCCATTGACCTGCCCGATCGCACTTGGCCCTCCCAGGTGCTCACTCGACCCCCTATCTGGCTCAGTACCGATCTGCGGGATGGCAACCAGGCGCTGGCAGAGCCCATGGATCTGGGCCGCAAGCTGCGTCTTTTCCAGCTCTTGGTGGCGATTGGCTTCAAGCAAATCGAAGTGGGCTTTCCGGCTGCTTCGCAGACCGAATTTGACTTTGTTCGTCACCTGATCACAGCCGATCTCATTCCCGCTGATGTCACGATCCAAGTGCTAACCCCGTCTCGGGAGCATCTGATTCGGCGCACGTTCGAAAGTTTGCAAGGGGTGAGCCGGGCGATCGTCCATGTCTACAACGCCACAGCACCCAATTTTCGCCGGATTGTCTTTGGTCTAGACCACGTGGAACCCTTGAACTTGCAACCCAAGCTGCCCAGTTGATCAAAGATCTGGCTGTTGCATCCCCTGCAACGGATTGGTATTTCCAATATTCTCCTGAGGTCTTCACTAGCACTGAGCTTGGCTTTGCGAAGCAGATCTGTGATGCGGTGCTTGATGTTTGGGAGCCCACGCCTGCCCATCGAGCGATCATCAACTTGCCCGCGAGTGTGGAAGTTTCGATGCCTAACATTTTCGCAGACCAGGTGGAGTGGATGCACCGACATCTGGCCCGACGAGAGAGTGTCGTGTTGAGTGTGCATAACCATAACGATCGTGGTACCAGCACCGCCGCTGCCGAGCTGGGCCAGTTGGCCGGGGCCGAGCGGGTGGAAGGCTGCCTGTTCGGGAATGGTGAACGCACCGGCAATGTGGATCTGGTGACCCTTGCCCTCAATCTTTACACCCAGGGGATTGACCCCGGCTTGGATTTCTCGCAGCTTGACCAGATCGCCGCCGTGGCCAAAGACTGTACGCAGTTGCCCATCCATCCTCGCCATCCCTATGTGGGTGAGCTGGTGTACACGGCATTTTCGGGGTCTCACCAGGATGCGATCAAGAAGGGTTTGGCGGTGCAAGATTCCGTGGGGGTGTGGGAGGTACCCTATCTGCCGATGGATCCAGCGGATGTGGGACGCACCTATGCGTCTGTGGTGCGCGTCAATAGTCAGTCAGGTAAGGGGGGAATTGCGTTTTTGTTGGAGCGAGATTATGGCTTGATGATGCCGCGATCGCTCCAGGTTGAGTTCAGTCAAATCGTGCAGCAGGCGATGGATCGTCGGCAGCAGCAGCAGCAGCAGCAGGACCCTGACCAACAGCAAGGCCAAGAAATGGGGGCAGAAACGCTCTGGCAACTGTTCCAGCAGGCCTATTTGCAAAGTGCTCACCCGCTCAAGTACGTCACCCACGAAAGCGCTAAATCTGATCCAGCCTCGGAAGATCAGACCCTGACGGCCACGCTGCTTTGGCAAGGGCAAAGAGTCATCATTCAGGGGCAAGGGAAGGGGCCGATCGATGCATTTTTGAATGGCTTGAATGGGGCCAGGTTGCCGGGTCTGGATCGACCGGTGCGGGTGCAATCCTTTGAGGAGCGATCGCTCACCTCCGGCAGCGAGGCAGCGGCGATCGCCTATGTTGAACTGGCGTTGGAGCAGGCCCTTGAGCCGTCGTTGAATCAGGGTAGCAGTCCTTCTTGTTATGGTGTTGGCATTCACCCGAATATCGTGACGGCTTCGCTGTTGGCGATTATCAGTGCGATCAATCGAGCCCTGGGAATTGCAATGCAGCGAATTTGATGGGCGTGAAGTCTAGATTTGGGCGTTGCCGATTGAAGGGATGTTTGCCGTAGGGACGAACCGCCGTTCGTCCGGCTTTTGCTCAAGCTAACACTTTAGCTGGTTGGGTTGAGGCCACGAAACCCAACCTATGGATTGATTGAATTCTCGTGCTTAAGCGTAGAGGGTGTCGTACTGCGCGATTGTTTCGGTTTCGGCGAGTCCTGCGGCGAGCCAATCTTGTAGTGCAGGGAGATTGAGTACAGCCTCTCGATAGGCTTGCTCGATGGCATTGAGTTCAACCCCGTAGGTGACAAATCGCAAAACCACCGGAGCATACATCGCATCGGCGATCGAAAACTCGCCAAACAAAAACGCCCCACCTTGGCCCCACTGTTCCCGGCAACGGCTCCAAATCTGACGAACTCGAGCGATGTCTCGATCGGTGGCAGGCGATCGCCCCTGCCCCGGAAACCGTGCTCTGCAATTCATTGGCATTTGCTCGCGCAGGGCGAAGAAACCGGCGTGCATCTCGGCACTGATGCAGCGTGCTTGGGTTCGCGCGGCCAGATCCCTGGGCCACCAGGGTTGCTCGGGATAGCGTTCTGCAAGATATTCCAAAATGGCTAAGGAATCCCAAACGGTTTGAGCGCCGTCGATTAAAACAGGCACTCGCCCTGAAGGGGAATATTGGGCGATCGCGGCGGCAGAATTAGGCTCGTACAGCGGGATCCGAATTTCCTCAAATTTTACCTCCATCTGTTTCAGAGCGAGCCAAGGACGTAGAGACCAGGAAGAATAGTTTTGGTTGCCGATGATGAGTTGCATGGGAATTGGGGGTTGGGAGTTGGGAATTTGGTAATACTGGGTAGTTTGTGCGGACTGGATTTAACCTACCGGAATCGTGGGGGACAATCCAGCGATCGTGTCTATGACATTCATGCATTCCCTCGATAGATCGATCGTTCTTGCTGGATGGAAATCGTCTAAGCTCGATCAGGTTTGCGAGTCTCTTGCCTCTAAATCCAATGCCCGAACTGTAAACATGTGCCCTCAAACTTGCCCATGAATCTCTCCCAGATTCGCGCTGTGGTTGCCGTTGCTGAACATCGAAACTTTAGTGCTGCTGCTTTGGCGCTGGAGCTTTCTCAGTCAACGGTGAGCCATGCGATCGCCACCCTCGAAGCAGAACTTGGTGTCGCCCTGTTTAAGCGGGGACGCCTTGGGGCCGTGCCGACGCCGGCGGGCGATCGCATCGTCCAGCAAGCTCGCCTTGTGCTTCAACACTTGCAGAACATCACCCTCGAAGCATACAAACACCGCAGCCTCAGTGGCGGGGAGGTTCGGATTGCCACCTTTCGTAGTGTCGCGACGCACCTGCTGCCCGAGGTCATTGCCCAATTTTCTGTGCAATACCCCGAAATTAAGGTCACCTTAATTGAACAGGCGCACTATATTGCCATTGAGCAATGTCTGCGGGAAGGTCAAGCGGATATCGGCTTTACCTATCAGCCTGCTGCCTCAGATTTGGAGGTTTTTGAGGTGATTCGGGACGAATATATCGCCCTCTTGCCACCCCATGCTACTCCCCTCCATGCGTCGCTGACCTGGCAGGATCTCAGTACCTATGGGCTGCTGCTAGTTCCCTGCTTACCCTGTGGCGTTGCACTTCATCAACATCTGAAATGCCATGCTCCTGAACTTAAAATCAATGACTCAATTCGGGAAGATTCAACAGCCATTAGCATGATTAATCGTGGCCTCGCGGCGGGTATTTTTCCCCATCTTGCCGCCGCACCGATTCCTCCAGACATCCATTGCCGTTCCCTGCCGCAGCCCTATTGGCGTACTATTCTGGCCGCGCGTCTGTTAGATACGGATCATCCGCCTGCTGTCTTTGCCTTTTGGGAACTTTTAGCAGCACGATTGGCTGCGTCAAGTACTGCTGCAGAATTGCCCTCAAGATTACCTTCAACACCTTCAATATTGCCCGCCGTTCAGCGTTACCCCTGAATTAAATAAATGCTTTTTCAATGTTTCATCAGGCAATGGCCCCTGTAAATGATGCCAAGGCAACACCTGGTCTATAGCCCAGTTTTGATGGACATAGTAATCCAAGGGGGGAAGCTGACGGCGCAGAGTTTTGAAGGCGCGTTTGTAGCTGCCTAAGGAATCGCCATAGTCACGTACGAGTTCGAGCAGCGGCGCAAGACGGCGATCGCCCCGCGAAATCAAGGTTTGAATCACAGACCAACTATAGCTCTCCGGTCGAAACTCAATGCCCTGAGGCCGCAATTGTTTTTGTAGCTGGCTGAGTCGCTTTTCTGCCTCTGGATTGACTCCAAACCATTGGAAGGGCGTGTGCGCTTTGGGGACGAACGTACTGCAGCCAAAGGTCAGCCTAGGGCCTAGCCTTTTGAGCTCGATTAAAAGTTTTGCTGTAGCTTCGAGATCGCTGAGGTCTTCTCCTGGAACCCCGGCCATGCCGTAGAGTTTTAGACCTTTGAGGCCACCTGCTTTGGCATGGGTGGCGGCCTGGCGAATTTCGTCGTTAGTGAGCTTTTTGTTGACGATTTGACGCACTTTTTCCGAGCCGCTTTCGATCGCAATCGTCAAGGACTTCGTGCCGCGTTGGGTGAGCGATCGCGCCAGTGCTTCTGTTACGGTATTGGTGCGGACGGAGGCAATGCTCAGGCGAATATCATCGTATTTGGGTTGATTCAGATAGGTCAAAAGCGCCTCAAATTCCGGATGTTGGGTCACCGATGCGCCCAGGAGGCCGACGCGATTGGTGACGGTGAGGCCCTGGGCGATCGCAGGCATCAAGGATTCTTCTAAACTCGCGGCGCGAAACGGCAAGGCCAAATAGCTAGCCAAACAAAATCGACACATTTCCGGGCAACTGCGCACCACTTCCACCATGAAAATGTTCTCCCAGGCCGCGTGCTGGGTGACGACGGTGGATTGGGATAAGGTGTTGCCGCGATAGGTTTGCTTGGCGACGATTGCGGGAATATCTGGATCGATTGGCGTGATCGACTCGATCGCCCCTTCTGCGTCTCGGTAGGTGACGTGGTAAAGACTCGGAATGTAAATACCAGGCACTTGGGCGAGGCGCTTGAGCTGAGCCGAACGTGTTTGGTCTCGCACCTCTTGGTAGGCGTCCAGAAATGGGTTGAGGACGACTTCACCATCGCCGGCCAAGATGATATCAAAAAAATCAGCGAAGGGTTCAGGGTTACCTGTCAGGACTGGGCCGCCCCCAAAGACGAGGGGATGGGCGGGGGTGCGATCGCAACTGCGCAAGGGGATGCCCAATTGCTCCAGGAGCTTAAAGATATTGACATAGTCGAGCTCCCAGGAAACGGAAAAACCCATCAGCTCCGGATTTGAGGGCAAGGGCTCAGCGATGTCAGTAAACAGTCGAGATACATCGACATCCGAGCGGCTGGCAAAGGTTGCCCAAACAACCTGATACCCCAAGCTAGTGATGCCGACGGTGTAGTCATTGGGAAAGGCAAAAATTAATGGCACCGCATCGCGCTCGGGTGCCGCTGGCTCAAATAATAATCGCTCATCCGCAAAAACTGTCACAGGCTAATTCCTAAGCTACGCTCCCTAGCGTAGCGTAATGGCCAGCTTCGGTGACTGCTCATTCTCTTCAAGCGACTCGGTCGAGCGCATTCAACCGAAACAAAAAAGATGCCAATGGGCGTAGTTATCCATTCGGGGAATACGGACGTTCAGGATTAGGAAGCTGAGCAAACAGAGGTTCAAAGCACTGATCGACCCATGCGAGGTGCAGAAGCAGGAGATTCTCAAAGCCGTCCTCACTCCAGCGCATGCCAACGCCTTAAGTCGCTGCTGAATAGGCGACTTAAGGCGTTTTCAATCATCCCCGACCCGAGGGAGGGCTGTTGCTGATAAAACTGGGTATAGCGGATATGACGATGGTGACGCTGGAGATAAGCCTGGACCTGAAGCGGCGTGGTGAGGGACTCTTGGCTGCGAGCTGGAGGTAGGGAACAAAGTCGGCAATATCGCCCAACAGAACCACCAGTCTACGGTGCAGCAGTTGGGGGACGGCTTCTTTGGCTCGATTGATGCGACGACCCGCTTGATGCGCCCGAGAGAACAGCCTTCAAAGCGCCGGGATTACTCCGGAGAATTACCCGTGTGGAAAAACTGAGTGGGTGGAATGCCTGACAAAAAGGAATGAGTCGGGAGCCTAAAGGAATGGCCTAAAATAAGAGGCTGGAAACATTATCATTCTTCTGCAAGCGAGGTTCAGAGCGGTGCTAACCCTAGGGGTCAATATTGATCATGTGGCCACGATTCGTCAGGCGCGCCGCACCGTAGAGCCCGATCCGGTGGCGGCGGCAGCGCTGGTCGAGCTGGCGGGGGCCGACGGGATCACCGTGCATCTGCGCGAAGACCGACGGCATATCCAAGACCGGGATGTGCGAATTTTGCGGGAGACAGTGCGTACCCACCTGAATCTGGAAATGGGTGCTACCGGTGAGATGCTGGACATCGCCTTGGCGATCAAGCCTGACTATGTGACATTGGTGCCCGAACGCCGGGAAGAGGTGACGACTGAGGGCGGCCTCAATGTTGCAAGCCAACAGGAGCGAATCAATGGGGTGGTGGATAGACTGCAGAGTGCCGGAATTCCGGTGAGCTTGTTTATTGATCCGGACAGTGTTCAGATTCAGGCTTCATCCCAGGCCCAGGCCCAGTTCATCGAGCTGCATACGGGGCGCTATGCCGAGGCGAGGGGCAATCTTGCCGCTCACAAAGAATTGGCGCAATTGAAGCGCGGCTGCGAGGAGGCGATCGCTCTCAACCTCCGTGTCAACGCCGGTCATGGTCTCACCTATTGGAACACTCGTTCTGTTGCTCAACTTCCTGGGATGGAAGAGCTCAACATTGGCCACTCGATTATCAGCCGAGCTGTTTTGGTGGGGCTTGAGCGGGCGGTGCGGGAAATGAAAGATGTGATGCACGGCCGGGCTTAGACTGGTAATCAGCGCTAGACCCTGCTTTAGCAGAATATTCTTCTGTAAATTTTTTGTAAATTTTTTGTAAATCGGAATTGGTACATGATGCAAACTTACTACTTTGTTTTGGCCAGCGATCGCTTTCTCTGTGAAGAAGAACCTCTAGAAGAAGTCCTGCGCGAACGCACCAATCATTACAAATCCCAGGAAAAGGAGGTGGATTTTTGGCTGGTAAGACAACCTGCCTTTTTGGAGGCTCTTGAGCTAAAGCCTTACAAGGACCAGTGCCCCCAGCCTGCCGCTGCGATTATTTCGACCAACAAGTCGTTTATTACCTGGTTAAAACTGCGGCTGGAGTTTGTTTTGACGGGGGAGTTTGAAGCACCGACAGGGGCGATCGCCGATCCCCTCGCTTCCCTGGTTGCCGCTGCAGGATGAGTGCAATTTTCCTGCTACCATCGGCAGCGCTAGGGCGATCGATTCCCTTGGGTTGACCAGGGTAGCTCTAACCTAGACTTGACGGCGTTGCGCTGTCCTGAGGCGATCGCCTTCGCCTGATCTCGTGACTTGTGTTTAACTGTTGTTTTCCGCGTGACCTATGCTCCCCCCTCGTTTGCCTCACGGTTTGCATCACCTAAAAGATATGGCCTATGGTCTTGCTTTAACCCTGGGTCTGATTGGGGGGCCTGCCGTGCTGGCACAGACGCCGGTTAGCCTAGAATCCTGCGCACCTCCAGCCAGTGGCGAGTATTTGCTTTTGGTGGTGGTGCAGGCTCCCAATGCTGAAGAAAAACTGAGGCAGACCTTACCGCCCAGCGTGAAAGCGCCGACGTGCAACTATCTAGGTACGCGGGTGGCTCGCATGGGCGGTTTCCGTCGGCCCGAAGATGCCGACGCCTGGGCCTCTTACCTGCGCGAAGTGGCGGCGCTACCGGCATTCATTGCCCAACCGCCCAAAGCGGGAGAAGTGAGGGCAAAGGTCGGAACAGAGGTGAGCACGGGAGTGCCTGCGATCGCTAATGTCCCCTCACCCCAAGTCTTGCCCCCCAAATCCTCCCCCCAGGTTTTGGTGCCGCCGCTCGGTGCAGCACCCGTGGGGGAAACGGCTCAGCCCATGAGCCTGCCCGCCAGTTCTGCAATCCCCAAGCCCGACCTCAGTGCTAGAGGCAGTGTCTCTCGCTACCCCAATGCCACCGTCTCGGTGCCTGCACCGGGTTCAGCCCCCCCATTTCGGTGCCACCCCTGGCCTCGGCAAGTTTTACGCCCAGTTTTACGCCTAAATCCTTGGCGGCGGGCTATGTGGTCTTGGTGGACTATGCGAACCAGCCTGCGATCGCCACCCAAGTCCAGTCTGCTTTGCAACGTCCTGTGGGCCTGGTGTCCTATGCTCAGCGCCCGTACCTACTAGTGCAATATTCGGCGGATAGCGCGACCGCCGTCACGACCCTACGCAACCTCACCCAGCGAGGCTTCCAGACGCTCATGGTGGATAGCCAGGGCATCACGGTTCTCACCGAGGCCGTTCGTTAGGATTGTTCTCTAGCCGATCGCCAACCAAGAGACTGCAAGGCCGAGGGCACAGCCTGCAAACACTTGGACTGGTGTGTGTCCCAGCAATTCCTTAAGTTTTTCTTGACTAATTTGGTGATCTTCCTGAAACAGTTCTTCCACCATCTGGTTGAGAATCTTGGCCTGTTTGCCTGCGGCCTGCCGTACGCCCGTGGCATCGTACATCACAATCACTGCAAACACTGCAGCCACGGCAAACTCAACGCCATCCCAGCCCACTGTTTGACCGACACCTGCTGCCAGCGCAGTTACGAGGGCAGAATGGGAACTGGGCATTCCACCGGAGCCCAGAATCAGGCGGATATCCAATTTGCCATGCTGAATAACCCCCACTAGTCCCTTAATGCCCTGGGCCAAAAAACAGGCGACTAAGGAGGTAATCAAAATTTGATTGTGAACGATGTCTGTCACACTCTGCATGACGGGTTTTGATAGCTCCTGTTCGACTGAGTGGGTCGGATGACGGCGGGTTCGCGTCTGTTTGTAACGAGTAACTGTTGTAACGAGTAACTGTTGTAACAAGTAACCGTCGTCATCCGTGACTGTTTTAACTAGTAACTGCGGGCGGTGATGAAGTCGGCGATCGCCATCAGTGGGATGGCGCGATCGCCAAAACTGGCGACTTCAGCCTTGGCGTTTTCCACCAGCACCTGGGCCTGCCGCCGGGATTCTTCGAGACCCCAAATGCTGGGGTAGGTTGCTTTTTGGGCTGTCAAGTCTTTGCCAGCACTCTTCCCGAGCTCCTCGGAGGTCGCAGTGATGTCGAGAATGTCGTCGATGATTTGAAAGGCGAGACCAATGTTTTGTGCGTAGCGTAGCAAACTTGCCTGCACAGCCGCGTCGGCCCCGGCCAAAATTGCACCTGAGACCACGGAAACTTCTAGCAGCGCCGAGGTCTTGTGCGTGTGAATGAAGTTGAGTGTTTCAATTGAAACGTCAGATTTGCCCTCCGACTCCAAATCCACCACCTGACCGCCGACTAGTCCCTCTGCTCCGACGGCCCGGCCCAGTTGCGCAATCACCTTCAGTAGGTGCTGGGGGGCAACATTTTGGGTGTTTTCGACAATGTATTCAAAGGCATAGGCCAACAGCCCATCTCCGGCCAAAATGGCGATGTCATCGCCGTAGACCTTGTGGTTGGTCGGTTTGCCACGCCGAAAATCATCGTTGTCCATGGCGGGAAGGTCGTCGTGGATCAGCGACATGGTGTGGACCATTTCCAAGGCACAAGCCGTGGGGATCGCCATTTCTGGCGTGCCGCCGAGCAGCTCGCAGGTGGCCAAACAGAGGATGGGTCGCAACCGCTTGCCCCCCGCCAGCAGCGAGTAACGCATGGATTCGTAAATCGTTTTGGGTTCTGCCAGGGGCAAGGAGCGGTCTAGAGCTGCCTCGACCTCAGCCTGCTTTTGGCTTAAATACTGCTTCAAATCGAAGCTAACGCTCTGGTGCTCCGGGCTCTGGCGTACGGTAGCGGTGCTCCCCTTTGGAGGACTCATCATAGGTTTTGAGCCAATTGTTGTGAACGACTGGGTGAACGACTTTACGAACGACTTTACGAACGGCTTCCTGGACAACTTCCTGGACAACTTTATGGATGACGTTGGCCGTAACTCCAGACTGTATTATGCAACAGCATGGCAACGGTCATAGGCCCAACCCCTCCGGGAACGGGGGTGATATGGCTGGCGATCGCCGCAACGCTTTCAAAATCCACGTCGCCCACCAGCCGCGACCCGCCCTCGGGGGTGTCCACCCGGTTAATCCCCACGTCCACGACCACTGCGCCAGGTTTGACCATTGCCGCTGTTACCAGTCCGGGTCGGCCCACAGCAGGCACTAAAATATCGGCCGATCGCGTCACTGCGGCGAGGTTGGGCGTTCGAGAATGGGCGATGATCACCGTTGCGTTGGCCTCCAGCAGCATCAGCGCCACAGGTTTGCCCACCAAGATGCTGCGGCCTAAGACCACGGCTGTCTTTCCGGCTGGGTCAATCTGATATTCCGCGAGCAGCCGCATCACCCGGCGGGGGTGCAGCTGCGCAGTCCGGCCTCGCCGCGTAGGAGGTGGCCGAGGTTGACGGGATGCAGGCCATCGGCATCTTTTTCGGGTGAGATTTGCTGAAGTAGCGCCACGGCGTCGAGGTTGCCGGGAAGGGGCAGCTGCACCAAAATGCCATCAATGCGATTGTCTTGGTTGAGGTCTTGAATGATTCCGGCCAGGGTTTCAAAGGCGCTGTCGGCGGGCAAATGTTGGCCAAAGGAGGTCATGCCGATGGCTGCACAGGCGCGTTCTTTGTTGCGCACGTAGGCTGCGCTGGCGGGGTTGTCGCCGACCATCAGTACGGCTAACCCCGGAGGCCGACCGATGCGGGGCTGCAGGGATTGGATACGATCGCGCAACTCAGCCTGAATTTTGCTTGCTAGGGCCTTGCCATCTAAAATCTGAGCCATCGGTGCTGGGGAGGGCGGTGGGACGTTCTTGATGATTACATACCGTCCTGCGGCCGCGACGTAACGCCTCTAAATAAACCAAACAAAGGCCCGAGCAACGCCCCGAAGACAAAGCCACCGGCATGAGCCCAGTAGGCAATGCCGCCGTTCTCCATGCCGATATTCATCGGTGCGCCCAAGCTGAGCAGGCCATAGAGCGCTTGTTGGAGAAACCAAATCCCGAGGTAGAAAATCGCCGGAATGCGCACTGGGAAAAACAGAATGCCTAGGGGAATCAGGGTCAGGATATTGATCTTGGGGAAGCGGAAAATGTAGGCTCCCATGACCCCGGCGATCGCCCCACTTGCTCCCAAGGACGGTATCGCAGACAGTGGCGCAAAGAACCACTGGGTCAGTGCTGCTAGCGCACCGCAGAGTAAATAAAAGCTCAAGTAGCGCAGCCGTCCCATCTGTTCTTCGAGATTATTGCCGAAAATCCAGAGATAGAGCATGTTGCCGCCCAGGTGCAAAATACCGCCATGGAGAAACTGGGAGCTAATCAGGGTTTGCCACTCATTCAAGCTGAGCGCCGAAGGTTCAATCGCAAAGCTGGCGCTGAGTTCGCTGGGAACGAGTGCCCACTGGTGAAGAAACAAATCGAGTCGATCGCTGCCCAGACTGGCCTCGATCAAAAAGCAAGCTACGTTGACGGCAATCAAGCCGTAGGTGATGTAGGGCGTGATACGGACGGGATTATCGTCTTTGAGAGGAACCATGGCAACCGCCGAGAAAATGTAGATTAATTCTGGCAGACCTGGGGATGCTTGCCGCACTAGGCCGGACAACCGCAATAACGCAGCACGATCGCGTTACAGTACCTCCCAGTTGCCCCTTGCCTTTTTCTAAGTTCCTCTGAGCGCATGGCGATCGCCCCCGACCTTCCCCTGGTCTATCATCCCGAATACGTCGCGCCGCTGCCCGAGAATCATCGCTTTCCGATGAACAAGTTTCGGATGTTGCGAGACTTGCTTTTACGCGAGAATGTGGTCAATCTTGCCCAGTTCCATGCGCCAGAATTTCCGACGGACGAACTCCTCCAGCTGGTTCACACGCCGGATTACATCGCGGCCTATTGCAGTGGCACCCTTGATTCGCGGGCTCAGCGTCGCATTGGTCTGCCCTGGACACCTGCCGTGGTGAAGCGGACTTGCCGAGCGGTGGCGGGTACGGTTTTGACCGCTCGGTTGGCCCTCGAATACGGCTTGGCCTGCAATACCGCTGGCGGTACCCACCACGCCTTTCCAGACTATGGTTCGGGGTTTTGTATTTTTAATGACTTTGCGATAGCGGCGCGATCGCTCCAGCAAACTGGCCTAGCCCAAAAGATTCTCATTGTCGATTTGGATGTTCACCAGGGAGATGGCACCGCCTGGATTTTTCGAGACGAGCCGGATGTGTTTACGTTTTCGATACACTGCGGGGTTAACTTTCCACTTCGTAAGCAGCAAAGCGACCTTGATGTTCCGCTGGCGGAAGGCCTCGAGGATGATGCGTATCTGCAAGTTTTGGCTGAATATTTGCCGGATTTACTGGCACAGCTCAAGCCGGATATTGTCTTTTATAATGCGGGTGTGGATCCCCACCTGGGTGATCGCCTGGGCAAACTTGCCCTCACCGACACGGGCATTTTTCGTCGAGAGATGCAGGTGCTCAGTACCTGCATTGGAGCAGGCTACCCGGTGGCCTGTGTGATCGGCGGCGGCTATTGCGACGATTTGAACGCTTTAGTCTACCGCCACTCTTTGCTGCATCGTGCGGCTAGTGATGTCTTTCGTCAGTATCGTCTTTGACGTTCTTCTGTATCATCTAAATTCTAATGGTTTTGTGCCCATGCTGATCTTGACTGCAGAACAAGCCGCCCCGTTGCGGTCGGAATTGGCGGATTACCCCGAAGTGTTGCGATCGCTCATCGAAATTGAAGACTGCGACGGGGATGTGGAAGACGCTGCCGTCAGTTTGGCGATCGCTGCAGGCCTAGAACCGGATAATGGCGATCGTTGGATTATCAGCTATGCCAAGCGTTTTCGCCCCACCATTGCGAATTGTTGACCCAGTCCTCCGAGGCCCAAGTGGATTTGAGTAGCCTGATCCGACACATTGCCGGTAATACCCCCTGCCCGCCGTTGCTGGTGCTGCCGGTGGCGATCGCGGCCCAGGAAAATGGCCTCGACCAATTCTGTGAAATTCTCAAAAGCAAGCTGGATCTGTTGCCTTAATGTTTGGCTCAAAGGCCTGGCTCAGACGCCTGACTCGGGTGCGTGAATCGAGGCGCTAAACTGGACAACAGACGACTTTTCTATTCCAGATTATTAAGTGCCATGACAGCAGTACAAACTTCGGCTCGGGAATTCTTTCGCGCTGCCTACGACAACCGCTATACCTGGGAACCCAGCTTTCCCGGCTACACTGCCGATGTCACCTATCAGTGCGGTGACGTAGAATTTCACGGCAAGGCCAAGGTCTCTCCCGACCCCCGCATGGGCTACAAAGGCGAGGTCACCGGGATTGAAGACGCCGATGTGCTCAAGGCAGTTCAAGGTCAGCTTTGGGAGACTGCTATCCATCGGGTTCGCCGCGACTTTGAGCAAACCCATGCTGAAAATACGTTTCGCTTTGGTGAAACCAAAGCCGATGGCGCGGTGGAATTGCTCATGGGGGCAAGTCCGAGGGCGATCGCTACGAAGTCAAAGAGAACCAAGTTTCCTTCGTCCACCGCCACATGCATGGCACCGTGGTCACAATTCACACCCACAGTAGTCACAACACCAGCGAGGGCTACTTGTCCCACAAGTACGATTCGGTATACAGCGATCCGAAAACGGGCGATCGCACCAGCGGCGTCAGCCTCTTTGAAGACGAATACGAAAAAATTGAGGGCTACTTGATCTTGACCCGTCGGGCGATCTCTTCAGAAGAACCCGGTCAGCCCACGGCTGAGTTTTTGTTTTCCAACATTGAACTGTTGAAATAAAGCGGTGGCGATCGATCCTGCGATCGACATAGAACTTTTGACGACAGACCCTTCCCTCGGAAGGGTTTTTTATTCTGGAGGATGAAGTCAGGTTGCAACCCGGTTACAAGCCATAGCCCGGACGTAAACAAAAAACCTTTATAGAACAGGGCGATCGCCTCCAGTCAATCTACGATCGCCGTGCGTCCTTGCCAACTTTGCTAAATCAAAATTGTTAGCTTGCTAGACGACCTGCTCCACCTCAGCAATCTCAGGAATCATCTCCCGTAATTTACGCTCAATTCCCATGCGCAGCGTCATGGTTGAACTTGGGCAACTCCCACAGGCCCCGTTGAGTCTCACCTTAACGACGGGGCCGTCGATATCCACTAGCTCAACGTTGCCACCATCCGCCATTAGGTAAGGACGCAGTTCGTCTAAGACGGTTTCTACGTTTTCGTTGGTTAGCGTGAGTGCTTCAGCCATAATTTTTCCCCAGAAATTCGAGTTCCTGATTGATCTTAGCGAAGACCGTTCAGTTCCGGCGCAATCTGGCGCAATCTGGCGCAATATTTCTCAAGCTTTGAGCCGCTACCAGTGAAGCTATGTATCCACATCTGTTCTGTGAATGAAGCTAGGGTGAGGCGACGGTGTCGAGGTATGCGTTTATTTTTCGCTGGGGAATGCTGAAAAAGAGACAGGGTATTCTGCTTGATGCGTGCTGTTCTAGACGTGCTGCTTTAGCCGTGCTGTTTTAGGCGCAGGCGTGGCCATGCGTTGCCAATCAAGTTACCAAGATTGATTCATCTATCGTTGGCACTATTGGCTCCCTTACAGTAAAGCTTCGATAAAAGCAAGCAGATTGATTCCCATGTTGAATGTGAAAAAAGTAAAATGGGAGACATTGAGACTGGTTGTGATGCCGATGAATTTTGGACGATTGGAGATGTTCCATCTCTAGGTCAGAGTCAATTTGTGCCAGAGTCAGGCCAAGCCTACCACCTGTTGTGTTCTGCTGATGTGTTCTCCTTGCTAGGTGAGATATTGCTATGAAAAATCGAAGGTGTTCGGGATTGTCCTCGAGATTATCCGGCGCAATGTGCGTCGGTTTGGCCAGTTTGGCCGTGGGTGCTGCTGAAGTTGGGGTATTGGATTTTCCAGGTTTGGGAGGCTTAGGACTAATTGCACCCGCCCAGGCGGCGGGTGTGACCTTGGCAGATTCTATGGCCGATTTTTCTGGGACTCAGGGTACGCAGCCGGGGCAATGGCAGTATGGCTATTACCAAACGGAAAATGACGCCAACTCCTTTGCGCCCATGTCCTACGACGCGAGCAACGCCATCTGGGAAGAAACGCCGGATCGTCCGACGAATTCCTACAACGGTACGGATTCCTGGACGATGCTGAATAAGACCTCTGGTCATCCTTCATCGTTTCCCAATGGTCAACGTTGGGCAGTTCGACGTTGGATCAGCGATTATGCAGGCTCGGTCACTGTGTCCGGTGTGTTTGGCGATATCAATGTGCAAGGGAATGTCTTGGGACGTATTTTGCTGAACGGTATTCAGCATCAGTTGTTTCCCACTGCGGTTCTGAACGCTGACACCAACTATTCTTTCGTCGCAACCCTAGCCGAGGGCGATCGCCTCGACTTGGCCCTCGACCCCAACGGCCCCGACGCAAATGATTCTGCTACATTTACGGCGTTAATTCAGACCAATCCCACAGCTGTGCCCACTCCTGCACTCTTGCCGGGACTGATGGCGTTTGGGGCTGGGATGATCAAGAAGCGTCGTGAACAAGTTGCTTTGATGACCTAGCGATCGCCGACTCGTGCCCAAAGCTCACTCCCAAAACTCATCGAAAACCTCACGGAAAAACCTCATGCCAAGCCTTGGCGGTTAATCCTGGCGGTCAAGACCATCCGCCAAATAATGCTCAAAGCGTTGCCGGAGTTGTTCGGTGCTCAGATCCTCAATCCAAAACTCCACCAACCCATGGCCAAACGCCCAAGCATCGCGGGTGATCGTTCTGGAGCGATCGTCGGTTGATGCAGAGTCGTGAAGCAACAGCGGCCACAGCTTGGGCAAGTCAAAGCTGAACGGGCTCGCGTCGGGTTTCAGCAGCGTGAACAAGTCGTAAGCCATTTGTAGCCTACCGATCACCACCGGCAAACGCTCCACCGGAATCTGCTGCATCAGCATCTGGGCCAATGCAGTAGATCCCGTGCTCATCACCGAAATAAATTGAAGTACTGGACTCTTGAGCAGTGCGGCTAGCCCTTGGGTCGTGGCCATTTGAAAGGTGTAGTGATCAATAATTTTGGCTGCGGCAACAGTGCGAGCGTCCTGGTTGCGCAAAAATCTTGCGAGACGAACCTGCTTAGCTGGATCGATCGCATCCAAGAGCGCCAAAGACAAAACGTCCATATTCCAGGCTACGCGCTCTGTCGTCCTTTTCTGGTCCAGATCATGGGTCAGCCCGCTGGGTGAATGATCAGGCAAATCACCTGTGACCACTGGTATGACCTGGGCACATCGATCGCCCAATGCCTGGGCGCGGTACTGGGTGGCTGCGCGGATAGATGTTTCCTTGGGGCGATCGCCCACCAGCCAATCGTAGGGAGGCTCCCACTCCCGCAGCGGTCGCAGTCTATCAACCTGGGTGAGAACGGCGATCGCCGGTATTCCCAACTCAGGTAAATCCCCTAGAAAATCCACATCCATCTGCAGTGATGGATCCAGCGCCGGTGTCACCAACAAGATCAAGTCCGCCGCCGCCGCATAATTCAACACCAACTCGCGTAGATCCCCTCGCTCCACCTGCTCATATCCTGGCGTATCCCAGAGGTTCAACGTCTCTCCAGTCGGTGTTTGCCAGGTGTAGCTTTGAATGTTATCGGTGCTGGGCAAAACATCGACTTCGGCTCGTTTTGCTTGAAATAGCGTGTTGATCAAGCTACTCTTGCCCGCACCCGTGCGCCCCACGAGCAAGATATTGACTGGTTTTTGGGCGATCGCCTCCACCGGTTCTGCCCGATCGAGAATGCTGCGCAGGGTATCGGTTTGGGACTGGGGTAGCGTTGCTTGAGATAACGTCGAACCACTGGCCGCAAAGGCCTCTGCTGGGAGTGCATTGCCGCTGTAGAGGGCGATCGCCTGCTGTGCCAAATTTCTCAGCGCCGCCTCACGCAATAGTTGATTCAAATTCAGTAGCAATTGCTGGTTCGCTTTCGCACTGTAGCCCTGGGTTGCAGTGCGAGCCACCGCAACCACTGGATTGACCGCCCACTGAACCCACTGCCAAGCTTTCAAAAGCTTACGGGCTGAAGGTTCTAGTTTTCGATACACTTCATATCCTTGATAAACCTGGCCCACCGTCATCTGATTAAGAGCGGGCGCAAGTTTTTGCATCCATTGATCCAGATCATCGGTCGTCCCCCGCATCAAGGCATAGGCCTGGGGAACGTAAATGTTCAGTAACGGGTATTTCACTTCCGGATAATAAACATGGGCAATTTCCGTCACCAGCGATAAACAGCGCTGCCAAAAGGTTCCCCAGTCCTCCCAAACGGCAGAATCCTCCTGGGTCTCTCGCAACAGTCGTTGAACAATGGCTTCAGCGCGTCTTGTATCGTGGTCGATCGCAGCAGCATTTTCTTCCCCCGAAGCCTCTAGCTCCGCCGTTGCAGCTTCGATCGCCGACTCAAGCCGATCAAACCTAGAACCCGTCCACCTCACTAATAACCAGCGCCAACCCAACAGCACCAGCGCAAAAACTGCCCAGATCCAGCTAATGCCCCAAGCATGAATCTGAGCTCCGGCCGAAATCATCACAAAAGCAGTAATGGTCGCGATCGGAGCCGCCAACACAATCCACTGCCAGACCGCAAGACGAATACCCATGGCATTTTCCTAAGCAATCCATCATTTGTTTCTACGCTGCTTTCCAGACTAGCGTTATCGAAAGACTTGCTCCAACCCAAGCCTAGCGAGTGTCCCGCCACTTCTGAAAAAGTTAGTCAAGAGTATTGACAGATTGATTGATTCCGCGTTATCTTAGTAAAGCGCTGAAGAGGGCACCGCTCTTGTGAAGCAGCCAGAACCTAGACAGAGAAATAGATTGAGAGCTTTAAGCCAGAGAACTTCGTGAAGGAATAAGTTAAACAAGCGAGTGACTTTAGTCATTGTTTGTTGACATTTTCAAGAAAAAGAAGGAA
>JAAUOP010000299.1 GCA_012034805.1 Synechococcales cyanobacterium CRU_2_2
TCATCAGCGCCATCATCCTGGGTTCCTTGCTGATCCAGAAAATCACCACCGCCCAATCAGACAAGCAAGCCCAACAGCAGCAACAGGTGATTGTGCAACAGCAGCAAGCTGCGCAACTGGCCGGACTGGCCGAAGTCCAACGACGGGCCTTGATCGAAGCCAAGGCCCCCCGAACCCCTGGTCTTGATTTAATGCTGGTCGATCGTGATCCGAGTATCATGCGATGGCCCGATCGTGAACGGCGACACGCATGTCTAACTTTCAGCAACGCCCCTTCTCCATCAAAATCTTTCTGCCTACTGGCGATCCCGATGGCCTTCGCATCGTTGAAAAATCTAACTGGACAGGGATTGGGATCTACTTCAAACGACCCAACTTCACCCAAGCGGCCCAGCGCTCTGAGTTCCAAAAAACGGGCGTCTATATTCTCGTTGGCAATCCCGATAACAGCAGCCTTCCTACCCTCTACATCGGCGAAGGCTGATCCCGTTGCAGCCCGTCTCACCAGCCATCAAAGTACCAAGGACTTCTGGGAATGGGCGATCTTTTTCACGTCCAAAGATAATAGCCTCAACAAGGCCCACATCAAATACCTCGAATCCCGTCTGCTCGAACTAGCTACGCGCGCCAAACAATCTCAACTCGATAATGTTCAATCTTCGCTTGCTCCTAGCCTTTCTGAAGCGGAAGTCGCTGATACTGAGAGCTTTCTCCTCGATATGCTCAGTATCTTCCCCTTACTGGGCCTGAACGCCTTCGAGCCAATCCAACCGCTGAAGCAGCCCCAAAATCTCCTGGCGCTCGATCGTCCCAACCTCAAAGCCACGGCTTACGAAGACCCCCAGGGATTCATCGTCCGCCAAGGCTCCCTGGCCAGCAATACCGAAACGTCCTCGATTCATCCTTTTCTCAGCACCTTGCGCCAAGACTTGCTCAAGCAAGGCATTCTCGCCGCCAAGGATGGCAAGACCCTCCAGTTCACTCAGAACTATCCTTTTAGCTCTCCTTCTACGGCTGCTGGAGTGATTCTGGGCTACCCGGCGAATGGACGCATTGAATGGAAAGATGCTCAAGGCAAGACCCTGAAGGAACTCCAAACTGCGACTTTGCCCTGAGCCAACTTTTTAGATTGATGTAAGATGACAGGCGGTTTGCTGGTTGTGCTTTGGCTCTATGCTGGAAAGCGATCGTATTTCCCCTTGTAGCGATAGATACCCCGTGGCGCTAAAAAATCTGAACTCTATAGCTCACTCTGGTCTGGCTGCGATGAATTGCGTGGTGGGATGGATGCGAGCCAGTATAAGGACTATGTCCTCGTGATGCTGTTCATCAAGTATGTGAGTGATAAGTATGCGGGCCAGCCGTTTGCTGCCATCACTGTGCCAGTTGGGTCGAGCTTTGCCGATATGGTGGCGCTGAAGGGAACGGCGAATATTGGCGATGACATTAATAAGAAGATTATTGGGCCATTGGCGCTGGCGAATCAGTTGTCGGATGTGCCTGATTTCAACGATGCGGCAAAGTTGGGTAGTGGGAAGGAGCTGATTGAGCGGCTAACGAATCTGATTGCGATTTTTGAGAATAAGGCGCTGGACTTTAGTAAGAATCGGGCGGATGGGGATGACATTCTGGGTGATGCCTATGAATATCTGATGCGGCATTTTGCGACGGAGAGTGGGAAGAGCAAGGGGCAGTTCTACACCCCAGCGGAAGTGAGTCGGGTGATTGCCCAGATTATTGGCATTGGTGGGGCGAAGACGAGTAGCCAGACGACGGTGTATGACCCGACTTGTGGGTCGGGTTCGCTGCTATTGAAGGTGAGTGATGCGGCGACGACGCCTGTGTCGCTGTATGGTCAGGAGAAGGATGCAGCGACTTCGGGGTTGGCGCGGATGAATATGATTTTGCATCGTAATCCGACGGCGGAGATTAAGCAGGGGAATACCTTGGCGAATCCGTTGTACAAGACGGATGAGGGTGAGCTGAAGATGTTTGACTATGTGGTGGCGAATCCGCCGTTTAGTGATAAACGCTGGAGCACGGGAATTAAGCCGGATGAGGATGAGTTCGATCGGTTTATGCCCTACGGCATTCCGCCGGATAAGCAGGGGGATTATGCTTACTTGCTGCACATTGTCCGATCGCTGAAAAGTACGGGGAAAGGGGCTTGTATTTGCCCATGGGGTGTTGTTTCGTGGCAATACAGAGGCGGCAATTCGGCAGAATCTGATTGAGCGGGGGTATATCAAGGGAATTATTGGTCTCCCGGCGAACTTGTTCTATGGGACGGGGATTCCGGCTTGTATTGTGGTGATTGATAAGGCGAATGCTAAAAAGCGTGACGGCATTTTTATGATCGATGCCAGTGCGGGTTATGTGAAGGATGGGAATAAGAATCGGTTGCGGGATATGGATATTCACCGGATTGTGGATGTATTTAATCGACAATTGGAAATTTCGAAGTTGGCGCGGATGGTGCCGATCGAGGAGATTGAGCGCAATGAATTTAACCTGAATATTCCGCGTTATATCGATAGTCAGCAGGCGGAGGATGTGCAGGATATTGCGGGGCATTTGCAGGGTGGGATTCCGGCTGTGGATGTGGATGCGTTGGAGCAATATTGGGCGGTTTGTCCAAAGCTGAAGGCGGCGTTATTTCAGCCGAGTCGATCGGGGTATGTGGATTTGGCGGTGGCGAAGGATGGGATTAAGGCGGCGATTTTTGGGCATAAGCAGTTTGTGGCGTTTGTGGAGGGGATGGCGGGGCTATTTGAGGATTGGCGATCGCGCAGTGCGGTGATGTTGAAGGGGCTGGATGTGGGGTGTCACCCGAAGGCGGTAATTGGGAAGCTGGCGGAGGATTTGCTGGAGCATTATGCGGGGAAGGATTTGGTGAATCAGTATGATGTGTATCAGCATTTGATGGATTATTGGTCGGCGGTGATGCAGGATGACTGCTATTTAATCGCGGCGGAGGGCTGGACGGCGACGACTTATCGGGTGATGGAGAAGAATAAGGCGGGGAAGGAGGTCGATAAGGGTTGGGCTTGTGATTTGGTGCCGAAGGGGTTGATGGTGGCGCGGTATTTTGCCGATGAGCAGGGGGCGATCGAGGTTCAGCAGGCGGCGCTAGAGGCGGCGATCGCGCAGATGGAGGAGATGGAAGAGGAGTATGGTGGCGCGGATCGCCATCGGTGTGGCGCTATCGGTGGCACAATAGAAAGCCGCGACCGCTTCCTCGGTAAAGGGCACGCGGCCGATGCTCTTTCGCGCCTTTTGCCAGAAGCTCCGG
>JAAUOP010000135.1 GCA_012034805.1 Synechococcales cyanobacterium CRU_2_2
TAAATTTTTCTGGGTCAGGGCCGTCAAACTCTCGTAGAGCTGCACCGCATTGCTCCGCTTCGTACCGTCTACCCGCACCTCAATTTTTCCCGCCACCAAACCGCAACGGGGATGGCTGCGGAGCACGGCAAGACCCTGGGCAATCCAATCGGGCTCGGGCACGCAGTCGGCATCGGTAAAGGCGATCGCCTCCCCCGAGCCACCTGAATCCCCCGATTACGGGCTGCGTAGGACCCTGGGACTGCTTCATAGACGTAGCGGGCCTGGGCAAATTGCGCCACAACGCCCTGAATCTCGGCTACCGGATCCGAATCATTATCAACAACAATGACTTCAAATCGATCTCGGGGGTAGGTCTGCTGTTCGAGCTGGGCCAAGCAGCGCCTTAGCCCTTGAGGATCGTTATAAACCGGCACGATCACCGAAACAAAGATTGCGGGTTCATGCTGTCGGTTGATTGCGTTGGGCAAGGCAGAACCTGAGTCGGGCTCCACGGGTGAGTCAAAGATATGACCAAGTGAAGTATTCATGGGCATCCAACGGTATTCAACCGGGACAGGCTAAGAGGAGCGCTGATTTATCCTTCCCAAAGTCGAGAGGATCCAAGCCCGTAGGGATTGGAGTTCGCGGCGATCACACTCACCCAAGAGCAAAAAGCCCAAGGGCGTCATCCCTCCCAAGAGGCAGAACTTGAAGATAAACATCGAATCTGGCGCGATCCACTGCGAGGCCACAGCATAGAGAACTGCACTGATGCCGAGTGCGCGCAGACCCGTGCCGAGGGGAGGCAGCACCCGACACTGATGGTAGACCAGGCCCAAGGACAAAGCGGCTCCCAGGGTTGCGGTGGCGACACTCACCAGGGCAGCACCGACGGATCCCCAGTGGGGGATGACCAACCCATAACCCACCAGCGAAACCGGCAGGAGGGGTGATACAGCCCAGAGCGTCAGCTTCGGTCGGCCAATCGCCGTCAAAATGGCGGTGGCGATGGAAATGCTGACCAGGGCCAAGGCACCCAGCAACAACAGGGCTAGCAGGGTCGCCGCAGGCAAAAACTCCGCACCATACACTAAACCTACAATGGCGTTTGCAGAACCTGCGGCCAACGCCACAAACGGTAACAGAATCACGGTCAGGCGCAGGGCATTGCGCTCGATGTGCTGGGCCTTAGGCCAATTTTCTTCCCGCAAGGTTTGGCTGAGAACCGAGAGCAGCAGCGGTGAAAAGGACATCGCAAACAGGCTGGGGACGAAGGCTAGGTTCTGAGCGGCGCTGTAGATACCCATTTGGGCAGCGCTGCCATCTAACAGCTTGAGCATGATCAAGTCGAGCTTGTCGTAGCAGCGCAAAATGGCCGCAAACAGGAACAGCGGCACGGCGTAGTCAAACAGCTTGCGGATTGGGAAGGTCGATCGCGCAAAAATCGCAGGCTGAATGAACTGCCGACCCACCCCCAGCTCGATCAAGGACGCGCCGATGGTGCCCCAAATTGCCCCATAGATTGAAAAACCATTGAGCAACAACAACGTAATCAGCAAAAACCGAGCCGTCCAACGGCTGGCACTGGCGATCGCCCGCTCCCGAAACTCCCCCCGGCCAATCAACAGCTGACGCTGGGCATAGGCCAAGCAAAAAATTGGAATGTCCAGGGCATACAGTTGCAGATAGCCTGCCAAACTTGGCTCGTGGAACGCTGCCCCCAGGGGAGCTGCCAAAGCCGCCAGTAGCAAGCCCATGAGACAGCCGAGGCCGAGGTGGAGTTGGGCGATCGCCGTACAAAACGACGGCCAATCTTCGACTTCTCGAGCAAACTTAATGGTGGTGCGCTCAAACAACGACGTCAGCGTCCACTCAAGCCAAGCCACCAGCACCGACGCTAGGGTAAACAGACCGTAGCCTTCTGGGCCGAGACGGCGAGTCAGAACGCCGGCTGTAATCAGCCCGGTGGGCAAAATTAACGCCTCTGCCAAAAAATCCAGATTGTTCCGCTCGCCATCGGTTGGCTGGCATTGCCCTTTGCGGATGGGGATACATTCATGGATTAGGCAGCAATGGCCTCCCGTTGAAAGCCTTGCTTGCGCTTCAGCTCAGTCCACTGCTCCTTCGTAAAATCCTCGTAGTAAGAGCGCTCGGTGTTGACTTCCCAAAGATCGTGGGACTCACCCAGAATATTCTTGGCCGCCAGCAGCCCGGTGAGCATCGAATGATCTTGGTTGTTGTAGCGGTGCATGCCGTTGCGACCCACGGTTTGCAAATTGCTGAACTGACACAAATACTCTCGCAGAACTTGCAAATGCTGGCGGTATTCGCCGTCGTACACCGGGTAGGCCTTGCGCTGGCGAATGACTGTGCCATCCTCCACTTGGGTTGCCGCATTCATCAACCCCAAGCCCCGAATTTCCTGACTGGCCAGCTTGATCAAGTCCGTATCCGACATCTCCCAAATGTCATCGCCTTCGCTGCAAAAATATTCCATGCCCAGGCAAGTTTTGCTCGCATCGGGTACCATCGCCGGACTCCAGTTTTTGAAATTCTGGATGCGGCCCACTTTGAATTCCGGGCTGTGGATATAAATCCAGTTGTCGGGAAAGAGGTCTTTTTGATCAACGACGATCGCAACAATCAGAAAATCTCGGTATTTCAGACCCTTTGCCGCCGCAATCACGGGCTCTGGCGGGGCCGGATTCATGCAGCGCACCAAGGCCGTGACGGGCATGGTGGAAACAAAGTGGTCGCCCGTAAGTTCTAGGGTTTCGTCGTCTTTTTGGGCGATGACCCGCTGAATCTGGCCATTTTCGTGATCGACGCGGGTGACTCGAGTCTGGAGGTGGACGTCGCAGCCGTAGTTCTGAACCTTTTCCTGGAACCGCTCCCACATCATGCCGGGGCCGTGGATCGGGTAGTCAAATTCTTTAATCAGGGTTTTGGCGTCGCTGTTGCCGACGATCGCATCGATCACGGCCTTCTTCAGCGATAACCCCTTAATCCGCTGGGCGGCCCATTCCGCTTGGATTTTGTCGCAGGGAATGCCCCAGACTTTTTCAGTATAGGTTTTGAAAAACGTGCGATAGAGCCGACGACCAAAGCGCTCTGTCACCCAGTCCTCAAAGTTTTCTGCCTCTGGGCCAGGGGAAAAACGCACCTGAAGCCGGGCCTTGAGATAGCTCAGGCCAATGGCAACGCTGTTGAACAATCCCAGATTTCGCAGGGTATTGGCCATGGACAGGGGATAGTCGAAAAACTTGCCCTGGTAGTAAATACGGGAGAGCCGAGGAACTTTAATGAATTCTTCCCCCAGAACTTCATACCAAAGGTCAGTCACTTCGCCAATCTTGGTAAAAAATCGATGGCCACCAATGTCAAAGCGGTAGCCTTTGTAGGTTTCGGTGCGAGAGATACCGCCGACGCGATCGCCCTGCTCCAAAATCGTAGACAGCTCACCCTGTTTACAGAGCTCATAGGCTGCCGTTAGCCCCGCTGGCCCTGCCCCAATTACAACCGTATTCTGATTCATAGAGTTCCTGCTTGTTCAATGCTGCCCGGTTGACGAAGCTGATGTTGAGAGAATTCCCCGCCATCAAAGTTTCTTTATTTTTCGCACCTATGGAATATAGATGGCCTTGCGTGCATCATAGCGAGGAACACGGAGAAGCCGTAAGGCGCTTCACTAAAACCTCAAGAAAATAGGGGGTTTCACTTAAATCTAGCAGCAAGTAAAGAGTTTTTCTAGTATAAAAACAAACATTATCTAGGCTGTGTTAACTCTAGAACTAGCCAATTTTTATCTTGGGTTTCATCTTTGGAGATTTTATCTTTGGACAAATGCCAGGTCTGTCGATACTGGTTCAAAAAATTTTGGCCCAACACTCCATCAATTCCAAGCGTGCGCAAGATGGAAGAGTCGGTGATCACCGCATCAAGACTGGTTTGGCGGTAGTTTGGCGGCGGGTTTTGCAGCGGGCTTTGCAACGATACGTGATTGAGATGGGTTTGCTCGGCGTCTTCTAGACCGCAGAAACCCAGCATTTGTATGGGCTTGCGATTGGCTCCGCCAAGCTCGGAAGGACCGCCCAACCCCAGCTTTTTCGCCACAGCTCCAGAAATAAATGTGCCATCTGCGCCCGTATCCACCAAGACCGTAAACGGCCCCTGGGCATTGATCCAAAGCTGGGCCAGCCTCACCCCCGATCGCACCTCCAGCGGAATCGCTTGTAAGCGCTGGGCCGGACTCAGGGGTTGGGGCGGCCCCAGGCTAAGACGGCGCTGTTGTGGATCGACGGTAACCTGAAATTGCGCCAAGACATCCATGCCCAAGACGCCATCAGCACCCTCAGGAATCAGGGTTTGGTCAAACTGCAAGGCTTGGAGCTGGCGGATGGTCACGTCTTGAATTTTTAGCAGCGGCAGGGTCAGGCGGGTGGCTGTGAGGGTGGGGCACTGTTTGCCTGCGACGGCGTAGGCAAGGCCATCCGGGGCAACGGGAGTGCCGACTAGACCCAAACGCTGACGCAGCGGGGCCGATAGCAGCGTGGTGGACGCACCGGTATCGAAGAGAAATCGTCCGAGGACGGGATTGCGATCGCCCGAGCGATCGCCCGTCGGTCTCTCGATCGACAATTCCAGCGTATACACCCCGCGAGACTCTTCCAGCAAGTCCAGAGGCACCGTTTCACGACCCGACACCACCGGCTCCGGCAGCGCCAAACCCTCCAGTTGAACAATCGCACCGAGAATTGCCCCGAGAGACGGTGGTCTCGGGCTTTCCATCTGAGCATTGGCCTGGGGTGAGAGGGTCGCGATCGCGATCGCCACGACCATCGCCACGAAACCGGACAAACGTTGGCTAAACATTTTGGGCAAATATCTTAGAACAAGACGTCTAGGACAAGACGTGAGCGAGATGGATTTCGAGATGGATTGATTTTCTAGAAGGCCACTTCGCTAAGATCATAGACCTTACCGTTCGTTTCCCCTTCCGCCATGACACAGGCCGACCGCTGGGTTGCCCCCGCTGCCCATTCCTTTGTTGCCCATTCTTCCCCTGGAAATCTGCGATCCCCAGAGCTACTGGCCCCCGCTGGAGACTGGGACTGTGCAAAGGCGGCGGTGGAAAATGGAGCCGATGCCATTTACTTTGGTCTCGATCGCTTCAATGCCCGGATGCGCGCCCACAACTTCACCGAGGCGGATTTGCCGGGACTCATGGCTTTTTTGCACCGGCGCGGGGTGAAGGGCTATGTCACCCTTAATACGCTGATGTTTCCCGACGAATTGGACGAAGTCGAGCAATATTTGCGATCGATCATTACCGCAGGCGTCGATGCCGCGATCGTCCAGGACATCGGCCTCTGTCGGCTGATCCGACACCTGTCGCCAGACTTTCCGCTCCATGCCTCCACCCAAATGACCGTGACCAGTGCAGCAGGAGTCGCCTTTGCCAAACGATTGGGCTGTGAGTTGGTGGTACTGGCGCGGGAGTGTTCGATCGCCGACATCGAGAAAATCCAGGCCCAAGCGGCCCAACAAAATGCGGCTTTACCCCTCGAAGTCTTTGTCCACGGTGCGCTCTGCGTCGCCTACTCGGGCCAATGTCTTACCAGTGAAGCCCTCGGCGGACGCTCGGCCAACCGGGGTGAATGTGCCCAAGCTTGCCGCATGTCCTACGACTTGGTGGTGGATGGCGAAGTCATGGACTTGGTGGATCCCCAGGGCGATCGCCGCTACCTCCTCAGTCCTCAGGATTTATCGGGGCTGGCCGTTTTGCCCGAATTGGTTCAAACAGGCGTCGCCTGCCTCAAAATTGAAGGCCGCCTCAAAGCGCCTGAATACGTTGCCAGCGTGACGCGGGTCTATCGGCAGGCGCTGGATCGGGCGATCACTGGTCAAGCAAGCGTCGATCCGGCGGACGATCGCTACGAATTGGAAATGGCCTTTTCGCGCGGGCTCCACACCGGCTGGTTTGAGGGCATCGACAATCAGCAGCTCGTTCAGGGCCACTTCGCCAAAAAACGCGGCGTTTACCTCGGCAGCGTCAGCGGCATTCACCCCGGACGCGATCCCGAGATTTCGATTCACCTCGAAGCCCCGCTCAAACCCGGAGACGGTGTGGTGTTTGCTGGGGACTACGCCCAGGGCAAGGAGCAGGGCGGGCGAGTCTATGCCGTCGAGGCGGGCGGCCCGAATCAGCTTAGCTTCGTCGCCTTTGGGCGACGGGATCTGGACTTGCGTCAGGTGAAGCTGGGCGATCGCCTCTACAAAACCAGCGACCCGGAGCTCGAGCGCCGGTTGCGCCAAAGCTTCAGCGGCGAGCAGCCTCAGTTCAAGCGTCCAATCACGATCGACGTCGAAGGCAGCTTGGGCGAACCGCTGGTGGCGATCGCCCGCGACACCCAGGGCCACATTGCCCAAGCAACCTCCCAAATGCCCCTTGCGTCTGCTCAAACCCAACCCTTAAGCCGCGAAAAATTGCAACAACAGCTCGGCCGTCTCGGCAACACGGCCTACGCGCTGTCGTCTCTGGTGACAAATTTGGAGGGCGACCTGATCTTGCCAGTAAGCGAGTTGAACCACCTGCGGCGATCGCTCGTGGAACAACTGGATGACCAGCGATCGCGCCCCAAACTCTGGCAATTACGAGCGCGGGCCACCGCAGACTCGATCCCCGCGCAAGCCACAGCCCACTGGACTGACTTAGCTCCCAGCCTCGGATCTGTGCCCCAGTCTCCAGCCAAGGAGGCCCCATGCGGGACTGGGGAGTTGACCGTTTTGGTGCGGCAATTCGAGCAATTGCAGGCCGTACTGAGCCTCAAAACGGCGGCCATCCAGCGGATCTATTGCGAATTTGAAGACCCCTCGCGCTATCGCGACGCCGTGCAGCAAGTGCGGCAAACCCTAGGCGATCGCCCCGAAATCTGGGTCGCCGCGCCGCGCATCACCAAACCCAAGGAGCGCTATATCCTCGAGCAGGTGCGCCAATGCCAGGCGGATGGCTATTTGATTCGCAACTACGACCAACTGGAATTCTTTGCAGGCGATTCCTCCGGAAGCTTGCGAAGCAATCGTTGCATCGCCGATTTCTCCTTCAACATCGCCAACTCGATCACCGCTGGCTATTTCAAACACCAATTCAACCTAGAACATTTGACCGCTTCCTACGATCTGAACGCCCAGCAATTGCGATCGCTCCTCGTCCAATGCCCCCCAGGCTGGTTCGAAGTCACGATTCATCAACACATGCCGATGTTCCACATGGAACACTGTGTCTTTTGTGCATTTTTATCCGATGGCAAAGACTTCCGCGACTGCGGGCGGCCCTGCGAGCACCACGAGGTGAAATTGCGCGATCGCGTCGGCAAAGAACATCCGCTCCACGCCGACGCAGGTTGCCGCAATACGCTCTACAACGGCACCGCCCAAACCGGGGCTGAAGCCGTACGCCTTTTGCAAGCAGCGGGCCTGCGCCACTTTCGGATTGAATTCCTCCACGAATCTGCGGCCCAAGTCCAAACCACAATCCAAAGCTACCAGCAGCTCTTGCAAGGCCAACTCGAAGGCTGGCAACTCTGGCAAACCCTCAAGCTCCAAAACCAACTCGGCGTTACCCGAGGAGCCATGGAATCGGGGCGAAGTCGCAATTGCCTAGATCCCTAAACACCATGCGCAGAGATTCCATCTTTTATCGCCTCTTTCAGCAATCGCCCAGTCTGCTGTTTGAGCTGCTCGAGCATCCGCCCACCGAAGCCGAACGCTATCGTTTTGACTCGGTGGCGGTTAAGGAGCCCAAATTTGAAATTGACGGCGTCTTCTTGCCACCCACAGAGCCAGGTGTCGTTTATTTTTGCGAAGTGCAGTTTCAAAAGGACGAACGGCTCTACGAACGCGTATTTGGTGAATCGTTTTTGTACTTTTATCGAAATCGCGATCGCTTCCTGGACTGGCACGCCGTTGTCATCTACCCCTCCCGTAGCAAAGAGCAGACCATCACCTTGCCCTATAACGACTTGCTCAACAGCAGTCGCGTCGATCGCATCTATCTCGACGAATTGGGGAACGTCGGAAACCAGCCACTTGAAGTCGCCCTGATGCTCCTCACCACGGCGCAAGAGCGTGAAGCACCCGATTTAGCTCGGCAGTTGCTGGCACGAGCCAGAGCATCTGCGCTTCCGGCTGCTCGACAGCAGGCCATAATGGAGATGATCAGCACCATCATGATCTATAAATTCACAAACCTAAGCCGTGCGGAGGTAGAAACCATGCTGGGCACAAGCTTGCAAGAAACGCGGTTTTATCATGAAGTCAGAGCCGAAGGCGAAGAAATTGGGCGTCAGGAGGGGCGTCAGGAGGGGCGTCAGGAGGGGCGTCAGGAAGGACAGCGATCGCTCCTCCTCCTCATGCTGAACCAAAAGTTTGGCGAACTCGCTGAGGCCCTCACCCAAGCTGTTTCCCGCTTGTCTGTGA
Organism: Synechococcales cyanobacterium CRU_2_2; assembly: GCA_012034805.1. Lineage (GTDB taxonomy): Bacteria > Cyanobacteriota > Cyanobacteriia > PCC-9006 > JAAUQQ01 > JAAUOP01. The sequence goes on from JAAUOP010000135.1 coordinate 8,461, forward strand.
CGCAATCAGAATCGCTGGCAATCGCCCTCTTTAGCCTCAACGATCTCAGCGACCTCGAGATCTGGCTGACCGAGCATCTGCGCCAGTCTCTCCAAGCCTCAGTTCAAGCGTTGCTCCAAGGGCAGATTGCGGGTCAGCCGATTTCCAGCGAAACTCGGCAAAAAATCAACCAAGGTTCCCTAGAACATCTGCTTCAAATCGACCTATCCCTGACTTCACCCCCTGAATCCGATGAGTCCCTCTAAAAATTTCTCTAATTTCTCTAAAAATGTCCTGGGAGGTGAACTGCAACCCTGTAGCCTCGACCCTAAAACCGGTTTCTATCGCGACGGCTGCTGCGAAACCGGCCCCAATGACCACGGTGTGCATGTTGTCTGCGCCGAAATGACCGAACAATTTCTCAACTACACCAAAGCCCAGGGCAATGATCTGAGCACGCCGCGCCCGGAATACGACTTTCCGGGGCTGAAACCGGGCGATCGCTGGTGTCTGTGTGCTAGCCGCTGGCAAGAAGCCTTGGACGACAGCGTCGCGCCCCGCGTCCATCTACAGGCCACTCACGAAAATGCCCTGAAACACGTCACCCTAGAAGACCTGAAGCGAAAGGCGATCGCCCGATAAAGCCAAATTTAAAGCCAAATTTTGCTTGCCGTCTGGCACCGATCGCCTCTATCATTGGAGGCTGTGTCAGATAGCCATGATCCATGCCTAAGCTAAAAACCCGTCGAGCGGCGGCCAAGCGTTTTCGCACCACCGGTACCGGTAAAATTGTCCGCCGCAAAGCGTTCAAGAGCCATCTCTTGGAGCACAAGAGCCCATCCAAGAAGCGCGATATCTCCAAAATGACTCTGGTTCACGAAACCGATGAGGCACGGGTGCGCGGCATGGTGCCGACGCTGCGCAAGAAGAAGTAGGATTTGCCTTGCTTCGAGCTGCACCGTTTTGCCCGGTTCGCTATCGGTTTGTCTGCATCCGTTGCGATCGCCAACTCCGAGGCCTAGCTCACCCCTTGCCCGGACGCTGATCTAGATGCTGACCCAACTCAACTAAAAAATAGGGGAATTAACCAAATGGCACGTGTTAAGCGCGGGAATGTTGCCCGCAAACGTCGGAACAAAATTTTGAAGCTGGCGAAGGGCTTCCAGGGCAGTCAGTCCAAGCTCTTCCGCACCGCGAACCAGCGCGTCATGAAGGCATTGACCAATGCCTATCGCGATCGCCGCAAGAAAAAGCGTAACTTCCGCCGCCTCTGGATTGCACGGATCAACGCCGCTGCCCGGATGCATGAGATCAGCTACAGCAGACTCATGGGCGGGCTCAAAAAGTCCGACATCCAAATCAACCGCAAAATGCTGTCCCAGATGGCGATTTTGGATGCTGCCGCATTTGCCGCAGTGGTCGAATTGGCCAAGAAATCGGCCTAAGAGCAGTGAAGGGGCAAGTCCGTGAGTGGCAAACGAAAGCTCAAGTCCATTCTGAGTCTGAGCTTTCGTTTGAGCTTAGGGATTGCCCTGGGATGGCAAGGCGTTGAGTGGGTCTGGGCGGCTAGAGGGCTAGGATCGCCGCTATTCGCCCAAGCCACCGAACTCCGCGAAATTCTTCGTCGCAAGCGACTGATCGTTGGTGTCAAAGACAACCTTCGTCCCCTGGGCTATCGTGACTCCAGTGGCCAGCTCGTGGGATTCGAAATTGATTTGGCCCGCCGCCTGGCCCAGGAGTTGCTAGGGCCAGGCGGCAGTGTTGAGCTGAAACCCTTGAGAAATGGCGATCGTCTCCCGGCCCTGCTACGGGGCGAGGTGGATCTGGTCATTGCCCAGGTGACCGTGACGGGCGATCGTCGTCGGCTTGTCCAGTTCAGCCAGCCTTACCACACCAGCGGCCTACAAGTTATCACCAACCAGCCCCATCTCTCACAGGTCAGTGCGCTCCAGCGCCTGGGTATCCTGCGGGGCTCCGATGCCGTGCCGCTACTCCAGGCCAAGTTTCCTCGTCTGACGCTGGTTCCCTACGATTCTTACCAGGCGGCCCGCCGAGGCCTAGAGCAGGGCGAAGTCGAAGCTTTTGGGGCTGATACGGTCGTTTTGGCCGGTTGGCTCCAGGGGGCTGGAGGCTATCGTGCGCTGGGGCCAGTGTTGTCTGTAGAACCCTTGGCGATCGCTCTCCCGAAAGGCCTTCAGCATGAACCCCTGCGTCAGGCGATCGCAACCCTCGTCAACCGCTGGCAGGCCGAGGGCTGGCTGCTGCAAGAGCAACTGCGCTGGGGATTATGAATTCCGACCTGTCAACCATCCCTTCATCTTGATTCCGCCGCTGCAACCGAATCATGTACGGATATTGGCGATTGTCGCGGATGATGGCGACGCATACGGGAATGTCGAATGAGTGGCTGGCACAACAAAGATTGCTTTCAATTCGGAATCTCTAGATCAATGTCACTGAAATAAGCTGGATCAAGCGACCAATCTGGCTTTGAGGAGGGAACGCGCATGTTTCATGCGGGGAAACGGTTTGGGTCGTCGTTTAACGACTCTGGGTTCTTGCCGTAGTGGTCTCAATGGCCGCAAATCTGTGGCAATTTGTTGGAGCAGCAGTTGATTCAAGCGTTGTCGCATTGATTTGTCTCCGGTCGCGAGATGGGGAATGATGGCATTAAACTGCTGTCGGGTGCCTTGGAGGGAAAGTTGCGCCCGTTGATATTGGGCCTGGGATGCAGCTTGTTCCATGACGGTGCGCAGGAGGTTGTAGGCGAGGAGATGCGCCCAGAGGTCTTTCCGCACCATTTCGGGGGTTTTGGCGGTGAGCATTTCCAGTTTCAAGGTGGTTTTGAGATGGCGCAAATTGACTTCAGCGGCGGCCCAACGCCAGCCATAAAGTTGGGTTAATTGCTGGAGACTATAGCGTTCCGCATCGAGTAATGTGGTAACGACAATAATCGGCTCATCGCGCCATCCCCGCCGCGACAAGCGCAGGCAAACTTCACGCACCAACAAGGTTTCTGGGACGGCCTTAAACTCGGCTTCGGTCATATGTTCCGGGCACTTTTTGGGTTTTTGCCATGTGACTTGATGATCGCCAATCCCCGATTTATGACCGCGCCGAAAATCGGTGTGACGGGCATGATGTTTGCGAAAGACGCCATCGGCCTGTTGTTGTTGAACGAGTGCCAAGTCCATATAACTCCCGTAGGCTTGGTCGGCGACCAACACGTCATCGGGGTCTAAATCCGCATAGAGCTGACGACTCAGCACAATCTCGCTGGTGTGCCAATCGGCGATACAAGCACTGACCACGGCCCCCGTCAGTAGTGAGAAAATTACGACTAATTTGGCAATGGGAAACCCACAGCCGGTCGCTTGATTCCCATGTTGCGGATAGACGGCTTGATTGGCCGCACTGTCACTCATCAGCACTGTGGTGCCATCACAAACCCGCACCCGCCGACTACACCATTGCTGTGATGCGGGCACTTGCTGTTCGAGTTGGGCGCTGGTTTCCGGCACTAGTCGTTGCAGTAGACTTTCCGGCAGACGGGTGCGGGCTTTACTGTAAGCCCCAGTATCGGCGGACGGACAGGCCGCCCCCACCAAACTCAGCCAGGTCGTCATCTGTTTAACCACATGACTCAGACTTTTATCCGGATTGAGTACCTGGAAAATCATGGCCCACAGGGTCACAATCGGTGTGTACAGACAGTTTCGATAGGTGATCGCCTCTTCCGCCAATATGGCTTCCAGCCGCCCTTCAGGTAGGATATCCTGCCTGGGCAAGCCGATGCTTTGGCTGAATTGTTGCTTGAGAATTGCGGCACGATTTGGCATAGTAGAAGGTGATATAGCGGTTTTCAGAATTAAGGGATACAGTTATTAGTCTGGATAACCCAACAGAATAGCAATGAAATCCTACTCCCTTGACTTGCGCCAAAAAGTGATTGAGACCTACGAAAATGAGCCAATT
>JAAUOP010000300.1 GCA_012034805.1 Synechococcales cyanobacterium CRU_2_2
TTTTTACACGACAAAGCCGGCTGGAGAAGGAAGTGGTTTGGGATTGCATATCAGCCAAAAAATTATCGAGAAGCATCAAGGGCGAATTGAAGTTGTCAGTCAACCAGAGGAAAAACTAAATTTAGCGTTTGCTTACCCATTAACAATCGATAATCGGATTAATTATGTCTAATACAGCAATTCTTTGTGTCGATGACGAAGTAGTTATTTTAGAAACCTTAAAGAGCAACTCAAGCGTAAATTTGGCGATCTCTATGTTTATGAGGTGGCAGAAAGTGCTAGCGAAGCTTGGGAAGTAATTGAAGAGTTACAAGAAGATGAGATTAATCTGATTATTATTGTCTCTGATTGGTTGATGCCTGGAATGAAAGGCGATGAATTTTTGATTCAAGTTCATCAGCGCTTTCCCGAAATTGTCAAGGTAATGCTCACCGGACAAGCCGATTCAAGAGCGATCGAACGAGCCAAACAACACGCGAATCTTTACGCTTGTTTGTACAAACCTTGGTCGGAAGAAGAGTTATCTCAAATTATTACTACTGCATTAGGTTAAGATATGGCGACAAAAGTAATTATCTGTGTCGATGACGATCCGTGTATTTTAACTAGCCTGGGAGAGCAACTCAAACGCAATTTTGGCAATGACTACGAAATTGAATTGGCAAGTAGTGCAATAGAAGCGATCGGATTTATGTGGTGAATTAATTGCCGATGAAATGGAAATTCCCTTAATTATTTTCCGATCGCCCGCAACACTTGCAATAGTTGCAATGCCCGATCGCGGTCAATCAGATTCAACTCCGGCATCAATGATAAGTCGGAACTTCACCCGCCTCAATCAGCACAAACCGATAACTCACACCATTCGTCGTCAAACCCCACACCCGCTGCTGATTCGACAAACTCGTGTAGGCATAGGCTAACAGTTGTGGCAATCCAGCCAACGCATCAATTTGACTCTCCTTTGATTCCACCACCAAAATCCAGAAATCGCCTCCATGCATTCTCTCTAGCAGGGGATTCACCACCACCAAATCAAAGCGCCCCGTAATTTCGACCGCATCTTGGGGAATCTGAATCGTCTCGATCGATTCCTCCACCAAAATCCGATTCGGTGGGTCATAAAATCCACTCAATTGTAACAACGGCGCGATCGCCAACAATCGCACCTGCCCTTCCAGCACCCGTCCGTCCAGCAAATACCGCTGGAAATTTTCCTGAAGTTGCTCAATCTGTTGCTGATCCATCAGACTCAACGGCAACAACTCCAGCCACAAATCAAACGATTGGCTGACCTTCGCTTGATAGCCCAGGCGATCGCGAACGGCTTTTAAGGTGAGTTTGCTAGCTTGGCGCGTGACCATAGCTGGAGTCAATGAGTGGTTTACGTTCATTATAAACCGATCGCCCCTGGATCAATCCGATCGTGCCCCAACCCGGTATACCTAAGGTATGAATCCCTCGGAGGCCCATCGTGGACAATCCCTCACTCAATCGCCGCAAAATGCTGACTTATATGGGCTTAAGCGCCTTCAGCCTCGGCACCACGATCGCTTGCCAGTCCAACCAACGGCAAGCGCAAATCATACCTCCGACCCGTGCCCAAACCCCGCCCGCGCCCAGCGAACCGATGCTCCCTGAGTTTCAGGGGATTGAGCAATGGCTGAATGGTGGCCCACTCGCCGTTAATGACCTCAAAGGCAGTGTGGCACTGATTCACATCTGGACGTTCGGCTGCATTAATTGCCAGCGCACGTTGCCTTACGTCGTTCAGTGGCACCAGCAATATGCCAGCAAGGGACTCAAAGTCATTGGCATCCACAGCCCCGAATTCGCCTACGAACGCGATATCAATAATGTCAAACAAGCGATCGCCAAGCACGGCATCACCTACCCCAACGCGATCGATAACAAATTCGCCATGTGGAAAGCCTACGATAATCAGTATTGGCCGCATCTGTTTCTCGCCGATCGGCAGGGGCATCATCCGCTACGACCACGTCGGCGAGGGTGCTTACGACACGATCGAGCAAACCATTCAGCGGTTATTGGGGTAAATCATGGTCCATCTCACCTGGGGGCTGGCCTTCTTGGGCGGCGTTGTGACGGTGTTTTCGCCTTGTATTTTGCCTGTGTTGCCGATTTTGCTGGGCCGATCGCTCTCGACCCATCGGCTTGGCCCGATCGCCCTTGTGAGTGGTTTGATCGCTGGATTTGCGGTGGCGGGGAGCTTGCTCGGCATTGCGGGGGAATGGCTGACGGGGTTGACCACGGCGCTGCGATCGGTCTCGATCGTTGTTCTGATCGGACTCGGACTGCTGACGCTGGTGCCGAATTGGGGCTATCGCCTGTTCAATTATCTACCGATTCAACGTTGGTTCAAACCACCAGAAGGGTCAGGGCTAGTCGCGGAGTTTTGCTTGGGGACCCAATTGGGATTGCTCTGGACGCCCTGCGCGGGACCAGTTTTGGGCAGTATCTTGCTGCTATCGATTAACCAACGGTTTGATCAGGCATTTCTACTCTTGTTAATTTATGGCATCGGGGCTGGGATCCCAATGTTACTATTTGCCTATGGGGGTCGCCGAATCAGTCGGCGGTTGTTCAACTTCCGCAAAGCCAGTTCTCGGCTGACCCAAATCGGTGGGGGGACTGATCATCCTCACGGCGATCGCGATCCTATTCGGTTGGGATGTCCAAATCCAACTGTTGCTCGCACCGCTCTTCCCAAAACAAGTTTTATAGGTCGAATTATGGATAATGCCACCCATCCACCCGCCAATAAACGTCCGCCAAAACCAATCAATCAGGCATTTCTGGCAAAGGCTTTTCACTGGATTAACATCGTGAGTTTGCTCGTGATGGCCAGTAGCGGCTTGCAGATTTACAACGCCAATCCGGTGTTTGGGGGGCGCGGGGGCTGGAATTTCCCTGATTTGGTCACCTTGGGAGGTTGGCTGGGTGGTGGGCGGAGTTGGCATTTCGCCGCGATGTGGGTTTATGTGATTAATCTGATTGTCTACGGATGTTTTATCTTTATCACCCGGCGTTGGAAGAATCGTTTTGTCAGTGGTGGTGATCTCAATGCACTAAAAGCCAGCGCGAATCCGAAACGTAAATTTTGCGGGTCATAAGTTGGTTTATACGATCCTGATTCCGCCCTTGCTACTGGCGATCGTGTCCGGCCTCGCGATGTACAAACCCGCCCAACTCCACTGGCTAGCGAATCTGTTCCACAACTGGCAAACGCTGCGAACGGTTCATTTCATGACGATCCCGATCGTGC
>JAAUOP010000301.1 GCA_012034805.1 Synechococcales cyanobacterium CRU_2_2
ACCCGCCTGGCCATGGACCGCGAGAGCTTCCGCGCTCACCGCTTCATCGTGCTGTATCTGCCGGTCATCGTGCTCGCCGCCGTTGGCGATGATGGCGGCCGGGCTCGGCCTCTGGTCGATCGTCACGCTGTATCTCTACTGGCAGTGGTTCCACTACACGCGACAGAGCTGGGGCATCTCCCAGGTCTACCGCCGCAAGGCATCGGTCACGGATGAACTGGTGGACATGCTCCATGGGCCATCCTGCCACCCCAATGCCCAAAAGGTGTTCGCCGCCATTCTCACCGCCGATCCCGGTCCCAGCATTGACGAACTGCTGCCCCGAATTAATCAGCCTATGTTGGTGCTGTGGGGAGAGGCGGATCCCTGGACGCCGGTGCAGGGGGCTAAGCTGTTCCAAGACCGGGCCGCGCTGCCGGGCAATGGCTTCATTTCCATTCCCGATACGGGCCACTGTCCCCACGATGAGCGGCCAGAGATCGTCAATCCGCTGGTGCTGAATTGGCTGGCGAGTTTGGCTGGATGAGTAGCCCCAGTCCTAGCCCCAGTAATACCTGTCTCTATTGCCAGGGCCAGCTCCAGCCCTTTGCTCGGTTCAGCAGCGATCGCATCGTCGATGTTGCACTCACACCACAGCTCAAAGCCGCTCTGCCCGAGTTGCACTATGGGCGCTGCGATCGCTGCGACTCCCTGATCGCCACCGATATTCGCCTGGACGCCAACTTTGACCTGCTGCTGCTCTACCAACAGCTTTCGCCGGACTACTGGAGCGGGTTGGGAACGGGCCATGGCGATCGCTTCTTCGCCTTTCTCGAACAACAGCTCAATCCACAAAAGTTGCCTTTGCACCTATGTGATGTCGGCTGCGGTGACGGCAGTTTTCTGCGGGGCTTGGGCAACTACTGGCACAAGACCGGCATCGAACCGGGAGAGCCCGCAGCGGCCATGGCTGTTTTCGCTGAGCTGGCGATCGCCCCACGAGTCGCTTCAGCAACTGAATCAGAAGACGCTCCTGGAGAAGTCCCTGCCCCGCCCCCCACCTGGATTCAAGGCACCCTGCCACCGCCAATCTGCCCCCCAATCCTTCGATGTGATTACCTACATCGACGTCACCGAACACCTCAGCGATCCCCTCGCAGAACTGCGCCAGGCCCGCCAATGCCTCAAACCAGGGGGCAAGCTCCTCCTCTACACCGGCAATGCCCAGAGCCCCTTCGCCCATCTCGCCGGAGCCAACTGGGCCTACCTGCGCTGCGCGGCCACGTGGCCGTCGCCTCCCAGCAGGCGCTAGTTCAAGCATTGGAACAAACCGGTTTCGCAGCGATCCAAACCTGGTCCCAGCAACATCCCTCCTCGCCTGGCCTGGGCAAGTGGCTCTTTGAATACTTCGGCAGCCGACTACGGCGGCACTGGGCCGTGCCCCTCTACCGCGACCACATGCTGATCATCGCCCAGCGCCCTGGGGATGATGTACTAGCTACGAGACGCTGAAAGGCTGGCACGAGAAACTGGACATCAGCCCGCAAAATCTTCTGTCGTCGGACCATCCCGATAGGCTTGCAGGGCATCCCGCACCGATTGGAAGGCGATCGCCTCAGCCGCGATCGCATCCAGCTCGCACCACAAATAGCCCGCCACATCATCCGCTGGATTCAGCACAGGCTTTTCCGCCAGCCGCACCAAATAGAACAAATCCAGGGAATGGTACATGACTCCGCCATAGGGATAGTCATTCACCGAAGAGCAGAGATAGCGATAGGGGACCGACAGTTGTAATCCCAACTCTTCCTCTAGTTCGCGCAGCAACGCCTGCTCCGCCGTTTCGCCAGGATCCACAAAACCGCCGGGCAGATCGAGCTTGCCCTGGGCCGGTTCCTTGGCGCGCACCACCATCAGCACCTGGCCCTCGGCTTCGAGGATGGCCGCCGCCGCCACAGTGACATTGTGAAAGTAGACAAAACCGCAGCGATCGCAGCGGTATTCCTTGGGATGAAGGGCCTCGCCATCAATTGCCCCAAAACCATCGCTGCCGCAGGCGGGACAAAACCGAACTGAAACCAATGCCATGGCCTATTACTCCAAATCATAGCGCCTGAGCGTACCATACTCACTCACGATGCTGGCCGGAAGGGTTGTAATATCAACCACTGAAAGTTCCGGCAATCGATAGGTGGTATAGCGCTGGCGAACCACCGGCTGCCAGAACAGATCAAATGATGGTCAGGGTTTTGTAGGGGGGCGAGGTCGCTGCCCAACAGTTGTCGAGGTCCGCCCCCCAGGGCTCCGGCATTGAGCAGCTCTAGCGGGCCGCTGCGTCCTGGATAGTAGGCGTGGTTGTGGCCGCTGATGTAGGCTTGGACCTTGTAGCGTTCTAGTAGCTGTTGCAACTGATCTGCATTATTGAGAAATTCGCCGGGGCGATCGCGGTTGACCGCCACCGGATAGAGGGGCAAATGGCCAATCACCAACCGTGCCTTGGCAGACTGAGCCGGTTCGCTAGCCAACTGTTGTTCGACCCAGGCTAGCTGCTGCTGATCCAACTGGGCAGTGGAGGCATCCCAGACCAGGTAGAAGACTTGGTCTTGAAGGAAGCTGTAGTAGAAGGGAAATTGGGCGCGATCAATGAAAGGCAGGGCTGGATTAATGCGATTCCAGTAATCTGAGGCAATCGCGCGATCGCGCGCAAAAGCCAGTTGCCCCCCACTCACAGCCCCGGAGCCATCGTGGTTGCCCATCGTGAACCCAAAGGGGATCTGGGCGAGATCTAGGGGCCGACGAATCACCCGGTCAAAGCTGTCCCACATGGCCTGGACTTGGCCATTGGATAGCTCCCGCTTTTGGCCCGCAATCATGTCGCCCCCAGCGAGAACAAAGTCGGGCCCTAAGTCGGGGAATCAGGGCGATCGCCTGGGCCACTTCCGGTTCGTAGGTGGTTGCGCCATACTGGCTGTTGAGGTCGCTGATCACGACAATGCGCACGTCGCCCCGCCAGTCGGGGCCAGGATCGGCCTGGTTGGAATTGGCCTGGTTGGAATTGACCAGATCGGAATTTGCCAGGCCCAAGGCGGCTAGCTGCGGGGCAATGGCTTCCCCAGAAGATTGGATCGATCCATCGGCCTGGAAGTCGGGACTTTGACGCGATCGCTGGCCCAGCCCAAAGCCTGCCAGGGTCAGAGACAGGGCCGCAGCGGCAGCCAAACCAAGGTGGGACAGCAGAGTGGAAGGCCATGAATCAGCGGTAGGACGAGGTCGACAGCCAAAGCTCCAGTAGACCACAATTCTCACT
>JAAUOP010000302.1 GCA_012034805.1 Synechococcales cyanobacterium CRU_2_2
CTATGCCTGGCGAAATGGATTATCACCGGGTACCAATGACCGCTGGATTTCAACAACATCTCGCGAAGCCCGTGCAGGCTAGAAATGTTGGTGGCGACGCCACCAGGCTAATCCAGTAGGGCGGCAGTTCTCAGGCTGCCGTTTCCCCAATCTATGTCCCAAGTTAGATCTTTAGGGGGTCATCACTCATAGATCATGGCCGTAACCTTGCTAGCTGCAATTAGCCTTCCAACAGCCAGCTCTACGAACCCATGGCTACACATTTGCTAGCCAAGCTCCGCGATCGCCCACAGAACACACACAAAACATCAGTGCTCTCATCACGGATCTAGGCAAACAACATGTACGAAAAAGCAGACCCCAATGCCTCGACTCCTAATCCCGAGCAAAATCCGATCACGGCCCCAGCAAAGCAAGCCAGAAGCTCGCGCCGCCCTGCTGTGGTATGGGTTCGCCACTACCTTCCAGCTCTCATTCACCGTCCCATCATCAAAGTCTTCCGCAAGCTAGGCCGAAAATGGGACACCAACAGCGGCGACTGGGCTTGGCTAGAGCAAAAGCCAATGCCGCTCAAATTGCTGAATCGGAATCTCTGGCGCATTGCAGAGCCTGCTTCTAGCTACTACGTGATGCTGTTTATTTCTGGGATCATTGCAACTCTGGGATTATTAGCTGGCAGCGCTGCGGCGATTATTGGTGCGATGATTGTTGCACCGCTGATGGGGCCAATTGTCGGTATGGCATTTGCCATTACGGTGGGCAATCGCCGCCTGTTTAAGCGTTCGGGCATTGCCGTTTTGAGTGGGTCTATTCTGACTATCGCAACGGCCTATCTGATTTGTGAAGTTGTTGGCATTAGCTCTTTGAATTCAGAGATTTTGCAGCGAACCCAGCCGACGTTGATTGATTTGGTGATCGGCTTAGCGGCGGGTGCGGCGGGTGCCTTTGCCCAAACGCGCCGGGAAGTGGCTGGGGCTTTGCCGGGGGTGGCGATCGCCGTGGCCTTGGTCCCACCCCTAAGCGTCATCGGCATTGGCCTCGCCCTAGGCTCCAGCAGCGTAGCCCTAGGTTCAACCCTCCTGTTCCTGACAAACCTAGCGGGAATCATCCTCAGCGGCGGTTTGGTCTTCATCTGGCAGGAATACGGCTCCCTCAAGCGAGCCCGGCGAGGCCTAACAGCTTCAACGGCCTTACTTGCTTTGCTAGGCATTCCCCTAGGCCTCTCTATGCAAGATTTGATTGCTGAGGAAAAGGGCCGTTCCGCAGTCAACCAAATGATTCGCTCAGATCTACTAACGTTTTGCGATAGCAGAATCCAGGGTGTAGATATCAACTCTGATGGCGATCGCCTGCGCATCAGAATTGAAGTCGCAGCACAGAAAGACGCGATTTCAGAGAACCAAGTCGATCTGGTTCGTCAAGCCATAGAACGGCGGCTGGATCGCCCTGTGGAACTGGCAGTCAATGTCTACCCGGTACAGAGTTTTTCTTCGATTGGCTCCAAGAAGGAGAAAGTTAGCTTTGAGTAGTGTTTGTATCGGGGGAGAGTGCAAATCAGCGCCAGTCAATCAGGCCAGTCAATCAGGCCAGTCAATCAGGCCAGTCAATCAGGCCAGTCAGAACCCCACGATATATAGTGCAAAGGTCCAGCGCCCCCAGACTTCCCCAGCGATCGCCCCATGCTCACCGGCCTCATCCTCATCCTGCTCAGCGGCCACTTCAGCGGCCACCCTCGCCCGCCGCCTCAAAGCCCCCGCCCTGATCGGCATGATCCTCAGCGGCATCGCCCTCGGCCCCCAACTGCTGGATCTCCTGCCCAGCGACCTCCTCAACCAGGCCGACAGCTTCCGCACCTTCGCCGTCATGGTCATTTTAATGAAAGCCGGGCTGGGCCTCGATCGCGACAAACTCCAACAGCAGGGCAGCGTCGCCCTCCGCCTCGGTTTTTTGCCGGGGGCCTGTGAAATGGCGGTGGTGGCGATCGCGCCATCCCCCTGCTCGGCTTCGACCTCCCCACCGGCCTCCTGCTGGGCTGCATCCTCGGAGCCGAATCCCCCGCCGTCATCGTCCCCGCCATGCTCAAGCTCAAGGCCCAGGGCTGGGGCGTCACCAAGGGCATCCCCGATGCCATCCTCACCGGCAGCGCCCTCTCCGATGTGTTGCTGCTGCTACTCTTTAGTTTGCTAATTTCCTATCTTGCCCCTACAACAGAGGACAGTGCCCCCTGGCTCGCAGCCCTCAACCAACCCCTGCTGCTGCCGCTCCAGGTCATCCTCCAAATCATCCTCCAAATCAGCTTCGCCCTGCTCCTGGGCTGGCTCACCGCCAAGCTGCTGCCCAAGCTGTTGATCCAGCAACGCTGGGCAGCCAGCCCCCTCGAATTTTCCCTCGTGACCGCAGGCATCGCCCTCGCCCTCGTGATCGGTGCCCAGCGCATTCCCCTCTACTCCGGCTACCTCGCCACCATGGCCGCAGGCTACTTCCTGATTGGCCAAGATGCCCCCCTGGCGCGGCAATTGCGCCAGGGCTTCGACAGCCTCTGGGCGATCGCCCAAATCTTCCTCTTCGTCCTCCTCGGAGCCAGCATCCGCCTAGATGTGCTGGAGCAGCGCTTTGGGGTCGGTTTGCTGATTCTGGCGATCGGCACGGTCCTGGGCCGCAGCCTCGGCTGGGCGCTGTCCACCGCAGGCAGCAACTGGACATTGCCCGAACGCCTCTTCCTGCTGCCCGGCAACTCCGCCAAAGCCACGGTGCAAGCCGCAGTGGGAGCCATCCCCCTCGCCCTGGACATTCCCGGCGGCGAAGAAATTCTCGCCATCTCCGCCCTCTCGATTTTGATCACCGCTCCCCCTGGGGGGCCTGGGCGATTCCCTGGTTTGCGCCGCGCCTGCTCCAGCGCGACGTCTTCTTTTTCCTCGTCCGGCCGCTTGTCGATGCCCTTCCCGTCCCACACGGTCACCCGAGCCACGATTGCGCCATCCTCGGTGTAGGTGCCACTGTCGTTATGCGACGTGCCGCGGGTAAAATAGGCGCCCTTCTCGGGATGCGTGCCTGGAATGGTGCGCCACGGGATGCCGTCCCCGTCGACGTCGCCCACCTCGACCTCGTGGACGAAGGTGTTCGCCTCGCGATTGAATTCCTGGGCCAGAAAATCAAACTTGCGGCCGGCGGGCTCGGGTGAGGCCATGAGGTGCCGCGCTGCTTCGAGGTGAGCAAACAGGCGGTCCAGTTCTTCCTGGATGTCAGCGCGTGTGGCAATCAGGATAGCTTCCTGATGCAACCG
>JAAUOP010000303.1 GCA_012034805.1 Synechococcales cyanobacterium CRU_2_2
GGTCCAGGGGCTGCTTGAGCTTGCGGGGCTGGGAAATGAGGGCGATGGGGTTGAGCCGCAGGGATTCCTGGCAGACCGCAGAAAGGTAGGGCAACTGGGCCAGGGCCATGGGGTCTAGATCCGCTGGGGCATCGCACAGTTCTTGCTGGAGCTGGGCCAGGGCTTGAGGGTGGGTGCTGAGCCAGTAGAAGGCCCAGGTGAGCCCGCCTGCGGTGGTTTCATGGCCCAGGAGTAGCAGGGTCATGAGCTGGTCGCGCAGCTCTTGGTCGCTGAGGGGCTGGCCTTCGCCATCGGTCATGGTCATGAGCAGGCCGAGGACGTCTTTCGGTTCGGTGCTTGGATTGGACGTAGGATCAGCAGTGGCCGATGGCTGATGGGCAGAGGACTGGGCGCGGCGATTGCGAATCTCCTCAAAAATCAGCCCATCAATTTCCGCCCGCTGCTGCAAAAAGCCCCCCAAGGGCTGCTCGGCCCCAGGTTTTGTCTGAAGCGGCGGTAGGAAAAACGTGAACCGAATACAGCGGTGCCGTGATCGCCTCCAACAGCTTCGCCAGCCGCTGCCGCAGGGCATCGCAGCGGGGGCCGGGGTCAATGCCAAAGACCACCCGCAGAATCACCTCCAGGGAAATATCCGCCATTCGCTCCCGAATCGACAGGGTTTGACCCACGGCCCAGGGGGCCGTGATGTCTTGAGTAATGGCCTGGATGACGCTGCCGTAGCCATTGAGCTGCTCGCCATGGAGGGCAGGCATGAGCATCTTGCGCTGGCGGCGGTGGCGATCGCCCTGCTGCATGATCAAGGACTCATGCCCCACCAAGGGCCGAAACACCTGGGTGACTTTGCCATAGTCAAACTGGTCCGCCAGGGTGGTGAAAATGGCCTGAACCGCCTCAGGATCGCTGAAGAACACCACCGGGGGCGAGTTGAGACCCAGGACGCGCAGGGTGAAGCAATCGCCATAGCGTTCCGCGCACTCGTCGAGAAAGCCAAGGGGAGTGGCGATCAGGCGTGCCGTTTGGAGCAGGTTGGGCAGGCGGGGGCCGGGGGGGAGCGAGCTGGACATCGGATGATTCACAATGATGCGGCGATCGAGCTTAGTGCAGCGTCAAGTTTAAGAATTAGGGTTGGGTCGGTAATAGGGGCTCACAACAACCCATTACCGATGACTTGAATTCACCCTCAATTTAAGCCTTGACACATCACTGGTTGGGTCTGGCTCTGACAGGCCGAAGCCCGAAAGGTATTATCGCAGGTGAAGCAGCGGTCCAATTTGAGCGAAACGACCGCTTAGGAGCAGCATGGCAGAAGAAAAAGCGCGGCGAGCGATGGTTCAACTCGGGCAGTCCGAGGTGGAAGGATTTATGTTGCCCGATGGCTCCTATGCCATGAGTCAATCTCAAGCTGCGGAAGCAGTGGGTTTAGTCGAAAGGAACGCCCGCGATTTTTGCGCTCAAAAGCGATGAAAGCTTTGATGGGTGAGGGTTATACGCCCGCGATTTCTGAGATAGAATCGGGGGAGCAAGTCCGAGGTGGGAGTCGGGTGCGGGCGCTACCGCTGGAGGTGGTGGCGGTCTATTGGCAGTGGCAATCTCACCGAGGCAACAAGCAGGCATTTGCGCTCTGCACGGCGTTCACGCTGGAGGGATTGCTGCGGCGGTTTGATGCGGTATTTGAGCGCGATCGCTCGGAAGCAGACTACTTGGCAGAGCTGTCGGCGATGCAGGTGCTGCTGGAGTCCCAGGATGAGGAGCTGGCGACGGCTCTGGCGGTGGTCGATGAGCGATCGGAATGGGTGCGGCGGTTGGAGGACCAAGTGCGGGAGCTGGGTGGGGAGCCCTGGCAGCGGCCAGCGGAATAGAGCGGGTATATCGGTCGTTTGCCCAAACTGGAAGCGGCAAGTATCTGTGAGACTTTGCTGTGCTTCTCGTTAGGTCAAGTTGAGTCCACCATCGGCCATGACAATCTCGCCAGTCAGATAGCGGCTGTTAATCAGCATGGCAGCGACCTGGGCAACCTGAGTTCGACAGCTCGCAAAATCCTGCGCCCAGCCGCCTAGGGATGAATCCCAAGGCTAAGAACTCATGCCCGCTAAAGCGGGCTAAAACCCCCGCCGCTACTGGGTCGGAGTCGGCTTTAGCCGACATCCGCTCTGAGCCTGGGAATTCATTCCTAGGCAAGCCAGGCAGGATTGTCGAACTCAGGTTGGGCAATATCCTCCGGCTCCGCGCCGCGTTGCATGGGCGATCGCGTTTTCCAAAGCTCTCGCGCAGCGGCCCAGTCTTTGCTCATGGGAGTGTTGACCAAGCCTGGGGCGATCCCATTTACACGAATCGTCGGCGCAAGGTTCAACGCCAGCAATTTTGTGACATGACCCAGAGCGGCCTTGGTCGCTGCATAGGGAATGGCAGCGCCTTTGGGGCGGATTCCGGCGTGGGAGGTGATGTTGATGATGCAGCTGCTCTGTTCTGGTTGGGAGGACTGACGCAAGGCGGCTTCGGCTTCAGCCACTAAGATCCAAGGCGCAATCACATTGACTTCGTAGAGGTTCCGCCAAATCTCGGGCGTCGCCTGCTGGAGGTCTCCTTAGGGAATGGTGGCGCTGATACCAGCGTTATTCACCAAGACGTCTAGACGACCATGCCGGGCCAGCACTGCCGCAATGAGCTGCCGAGCCTGATCCGGGTCTGACAGGTCGGCTTGGCTGTAAGAGGCATTGGAGTAAGACTGGGCTAGCAATTGCCCGGCTTCGACAGATGATTTGGAATGGAAGGCGATCGCAAAGCCTTCTTGGGCTAGCTTGATGGCGATCGCTTTGCCAATGCCAGATGTAGACCCGGTGACGAGGGCGACTCTTGTACTGGAATCTGACAAATTAGTGCTCATGAGTGCAGCGGTGTTCAATGCAAGGAAGCTTGACAGGCCCAATCAGCCTAATCTGACCATCGCTGTGAGTCGCTGTTGTTTCAGCTTTGTAATTGAATGCTGGCTGGCTTTGATAACAAAGGTGTCAAATCATGACGGTGCCCTTAAGAAATTGGTATTGATCGAAAGGACAGCCTGGAGCACAGCGGCTTCGGGGCTTGCGCCGGGTCACTGGATCCAGCACTCTCGCGATCGCTTAACGTCTCTTCACCTTCAATGACTTCACCGGCCCTGGCACCCGCTATTAATAAAAAGTTGTGGATGGCGGCGCTCAAGCCCCCGATGTACAGCGTGGCGGTGATGCCCATCTGGTGGGGGGCGGCGATCGCCCGTTACGAGACCGGCAGCATCAACGGCC
>JAAUOP010000304.1 GCA_012034805.1 Synechococcales cyanobacterium CRU_2_2
GATGATTGATCGAGATCCCCGCACCGCTGCTCGGGTTCACAATGGCTTGGGCATTTTCCAGGCGGCTCCCGGAGCGGCTGTTCCCGGAACGACCTCTGCCGGAACTGCCCCTGCCCTTATCCCGTAAGCCTCCCCGCCACTCGCATCCCGGAATAATGACGAATTCCCCCTCGCTCCAGTTTGCCTGCGGTGCTGGCTGGGGCGCTGCTATTTGCTGCCGGAGCTGCACCGCCCCAGACAGAGGTTCTAGGCCCAGAATTGGTTCAGGCTCAACATCAAGCGCTGTTGAACTGGATGGGGTTCCGTTTAAAGTTCTCTGCCGAAATAAGGCTGATGTGTTCTCTGAGGCAGGAGACCAGGCCAAAATGGTTGAGGCTAGAAAGTGAAGTCTGTCCAGTAAGGCCCCAACGAGCCTCCGATCAGCCCAGCAACGTCAATGTTGTTCGGTGGCGTTGCCAGGCCAGACCAACCAGGCCAGACCAACCAGGCCAGGCCAACCAGGCCAGACCAATGGGTGATGCTGAAATCAGTCGTGGCTGGGTCTCGGCATTTTCAGTAATCCATCTTTTCTCGTTGTATTAGTTACAGGGCCTTGGCTGGTCTACTGAACTGGTCCACCGAACTGGCCTATTCGCCTAGAGCCAAGCACCCAGCCCAGGGAGGAAGTTCATGACCAGGCTCCACTCAATTCGCCGTGCTGAACCGGCCAGCCGAGCCCAAACACCGCATCTTCGGTTCTCGGCGGGCCTCGGACTGCGCTCCAGGTTCCCTTCCATTTGATGCCGCTCAATGCAGCATTCTCAACGCTCAAACAGGAGTTTATTTTTCGTGGCTTATACTCAAGCGATCGCATCCAACCCCACCCTCGTCCTGCCCGCCGTGACCCCTGGCAACAATGTGGCTGCCACCGAGCTCCGCCCCTGGGGCTCCTTCACCGTCCTCGAAGAGGGCAAGGGCTATAAAATCAAGCGCATTGAGGTCAAGCCTGGCCACCGCCTCAGCCTGCAAATGCACCACCACCGCAGCGAGCATTGGATCGTGGTGTCCGGCACTGCCCGCGTCGAGTGCGACGGTCTGGAGAAAATGCTGACCAGCAATGAATCCACCTATGTGCCCGCCTTGCACCTCCCACCGCCTAGAGAACCCCGGCGTCATGCCCTTGATTTTGATCGAGGTGCAGAATGGTGAGTACCTGGGCGAAGATGACATTGTGCGTTTCCAGGATGACTATTCTCGTAAGTAGCTCCCTCACCAGTCACTCACTCACCAGTCACTCACTCACCAGTCACTCGCTCCCGTAGCCTGACCTCGGGCGGCGTTACTTCAGAGTCCTCGCGATCGCAGGCTAGAAAAATCCAGGGCCAGGGGAACAAATTCCCCTGGCCCTGACTAATTGGGGTTTTGTCCTATCGTTTGAAGGTGAGCTGCTTTGGAGGTAGTGTTTGAGATGGCCCCCAAGGGAGCCTGCCGCTGGTCCGTTCGTCCGGTGCTGTTAGCCCCATCCCCCCATGAGTCCCCAGCTCACCGATGCCGCCAAGGCTGAAATCTTGCGCCTCCATGGTCAGCGCGATCGCGGCGCGCCCGCCTCTGCGCCACTCCTGGCTGGGCAATCCGGCCTGGGTCCATCCGCTTCTGGCCCCGAAGCCCAGGTCCGAGCCTGGCTTAGCATCGAGCCTGGAGGCTGTGCCCAACAGCGCTATCAAATCAACTTTGAGGGCCCCCAGAGGCAGAGGATCACTCTATGGATAATGGCGAAGTGGAATTGGTGGTGCGGGCGATCGCCTGGCCCCATGTCCAGCAGCTCACCCTGGACTACAGCGAAGATTTGATGGGGGGCAGCTTTCGCTTCGACAATCCCGCCCTATCCCAAACCTGCAACTGTGGCCAGTCCTTCTCTTGGCCCCAGCAGCCAAATCAAAATTGACAGAGTCATGCTCCATCCAATAGCATTAGAGATTGGAATTTTAGTATGACAGTAGCGTCAATTCACCCCGCCTAATAAATGCCTACTATTCAGCAGCTCATCCGAGACGAGCGCAACAAAACCATCAAGAAGACCAAATCTCCGGCGTTGAAGAGTTGTCCCCAGCGTCGGGGCGTTTGTACCAGGGTTTACACCACCACGCCCAAAAAGCCCAACTCCGCTTTGCGGAAAGTGGCCCGTGTTCGTTTGACCTCTGGCTTCGAGGTGACGGCATATATTCCGGGAATTGGCCACAACCTGCAAGAACATTCCGTCGTGATGCTGCGGGGTGGTCGGGTTAAGGATTTGCCCGGTGTTCGCTACCACATCGTGCGCGGCGTATTGGATACCGCCGGTGTCAAGGATCGTCGCCAATCCCGCTCCAAGTACGGCGCGAAGCGACCTAAAGAATAGATCTCGAAGCCGTTGAGGTCTGTCTATTCCGCCACCCATTTCCTGCGGTCTCGCCGATCAAGCCCGCTGCCTTGGCTAGCCGGGCGTTAGCCGGTTTAGGCGCTAGTCTGGCCGGATCGCTGGCCTGGCTAGGCGACTGTTTGGGGTTAGGGTAGAGCCTCCGGCTAACCGGTCTTTCCCCAGCCAGTCTGCAAGTAGCTGGTCTACAAGTAACTGGTCTACAAGTAACTGGCGTTCGAGCTGCTGCCCTGGGCAAGGGCCATCTGGCCAAAGATATCTAACCCAAGATATCTAAAGAGATCTAACTCAAGATATTTTCTTCCAGGCACGACCCCAGCCGAGGCGACCCCGCCCCTGGCCCAAATCATTCATCTCCAAGTCTTTCGTTGAGGAAGTTTCCCCATGTCCCGCCGTACCCGCGCCCCCAAACGCCCGATTGAGCCCGATCCCGTCCATGGCAGCCCCCTGGTGTCCATGATGGTGTCGCGGCTGATGAAGAGTGGCAAAAAGTCCCTCGCCTTCCATTTGATTTACGATGCCTTCACAATCATCGAAGAGCGCACCGGCACCAGCCCCGTAGAGGTCTATGAGACCGCTGTGCGCAATGCGACTCCCCTCGTAGAAGTTCGTGCCCGCCGAGTCGGCGGTGCCACCTACCAGGTGCCCATGGAAGTGCGCCCCGAGCGCGGCACCGCCATGGCGCTGCGCTGGCTGGTTCAGTTTTCCCGCGCCCGCCCCGGCAAAACCATGGCCATGAAGCTGGCCAATGAGCTGATGGATGCTGCCAATGAGACGGGCAATGCGATCCGGCCGCCGGGAGGAAACCCACCGCATGGCGGGAAGCGAACAAGGCGTTTCGCTCACTATCGTTACTAGGTACTGGCGTTACTAGGTC
>JAAUOP010000136.1 GCA_012034805.1 Synechococcales cyanobacterium CRU_2_2
GTTAGTAAGACCTATATGACCCGAGTGGAAGGAGAAAACACTCGATTGAGGCACTATCTGGCTCGGCTGCATCGCAAGACGTTGTGTTATTCCAAGTCCCTGAAGATGCTGCAACATTCGATACGTTTGTTGGGTCATTATCTCCGGTTCTGGGAGTTGCCCCTACCACCTAGATTCATCCCTTAATTCAGCAATGCCGAAATTACCCCTATTAACATAACAACGGCCATGCTCAACGATGAACATGGCCGAAAAGGAGGTGGCGATTACAACTACTGAAATCAGACTGACTGTGATGCTAACGCTCTTGCTTTACGCTTACGCCAAAGTGCACCCCCGAAACCGATTAGGCCAGGAAGCACCGCTGGGGTGGGAACTACTGTGGCTGGCGTAGCAGCTTGACCATATAAGAGGAAGGGCATATCTTGTACATGTGACACGTTGACACCGCTATCATTAAACGAGGCGATGTAAGCATTAGCTGGAATTGTTCCAGTACCAGCTTGCGATCTCACGATTCCAAGCGGGAATCTAGTTCCGCTCATACTAATCCAATAGGGCGTATTGCCTGACACCTGAATCGGTGTAGTAAAGTTGGCAAAGGCACGTCTCATATCTGGGAGATCAGTGGTGTTGATTCCATCAGTATCGAGCACGGACAGATTTTCAGCGAACGATTACAGGAGAGTTCCTGGTGCACCGCTATTATCGTTCCAAAGGCGAATCGTGACGGACTGCCCAACTGCTGCACTGCTGGAACGTGTGTAGATTGCCATCCCTGTGAGTGCGGTGTCTTGGAGAAGCTGAAATTGATCGGCAATTTGCGTGTAACCTGGTCCTATTTGAGTCCCAACAGTAGGGCTGGGGAATTGGACGCTTGCGCCCGTAGTTGTAAAGCTGGTGTCGTAAATGGTCGCCGCAGTAGCTAGATCGGGGGCTGCAACGATACTAGCTGCAATACAAGCCACACCAAGAGCAAAGAGCCCCGGTTTTGTAATCTTGGACTGCTCAGCAGAAAGCGTTTTCAAAAGCGTCATTCTAGTCATCGAACACTACCTCAAAAAACAAGATGAGTAAATTGGTAGAGTCTTCCTGAAGTGCAACAATCACGTATCTCAGTTAATCCTGACAGTCGTCAGACTAACTGGATAATTATCTTCCACTTTGTCACCAGCAAAACCAGATCAACACTTGAGACTTTTTTAATACTCTTTTCATCAGAAAAACGTTTATCCAGAGATTGTAAAGTTTTTCAGTACAACACAAAAAGTCAATCCGATAGGCGACTTTTTGTGTTGCAGAATAGAGACATGAGTCAAGCGGAGATCGACACTTACTGACATTTCAAATAATGCACCAACAGATGTCTAACGTTCTAATTCAGCCGCGTCGAGCCTGTCTAATCCCTGAAAGCCGGGATGTTATGCAGACCCTGTTCGGCTTAATCAGACCCAAAACAGACATCAGACAGAATTGGATTTTGTATACTACCCAGAACCAAGTGATCAGGCCGACCTCAAGCCTGCCTAATCCCGAATGGGTAATTAGGCTAATCCATGCTCTCCATCATATTCCTTAATTAGCTAGATAGAATATTTTAAAAGACTTTCTTCGAAAACTTTATACTAGGTTCATATGTAATAACGCGGATCCAGCTTCGGACAGAATCGTGCAAACCTTCTGCCATGGCCCGATCAATCGCCCAAATGGCTTTAGCGCTTAGCCTGAGGGGATTTATCCCCAGGCTGCTAGGGGACTGTCGCACAGCGCTGTCGAATTTCATCAGGTTGCCCCAGCCAGTGTGCGACACCAGGATGGCCCTCCCGCCTACCGCGAAATGCCACCGGCTCCGCCGCGATCTGCACCTTGCTCATACCTTCAGTCGTCGATACTAATTGGACGTAATCGGACTGAATTGGCTACAATTGGCTCGTTAATTGGACAGAGTTGAAGCATGATGGCCGCTAGCGACATCCATGTCAGCCAAGAGATTCTGATGCTGATTGCGGAGATTGATGAATTTAAGGGGCAGTGGCGATCATTGAAGACGCTGGCTCCAGAACGCTTGGCAGCATTGCAGCAGATTGCGACGATCGAAAGTGTTGGGTCTTCGACGCGGATTGAAGGGGCCAAGTTGTCAGACCGGCAGGTTCAAGCCTTGCTAGCCAATCTGGGGCAGCACAGTTTTACCACCCGCGATGAGCAAGAAGTAGCCGGATATGCCGAAGTGATGGATGTGATCTTTGCCAGTTGGGAATCGATTCCGTTTTCTGAGAATTACATCAAGCAGTTTCACACAATGCTGCTGAAATATAGTCCCAAGGACGAGCGGCATCGCGGGGAATACAAAAAGTTTGAGAATAGCGTCCAAGCCTTTGATGGTGATGGTCAGAGTTTGGGCGTGGTGTTTGCGACGACATCGCCCTTTGACACACCGCGTGCAATGACGGCAATCGTGACGCAAACTGCCGATCGGTTGATTGCGCCAACGCTACATCCATTGCTGACAATCGGGATTTTTGTTGTGACGTTTCTGGCGATTCATCCATTTCAGGATGGCAACGGCCGCCTGTCGCGGATTCTGACGACATTGCTACTGTTAAAGGCAGGTTACGGTTATGTGCCCTATGTCTCGCTCGAAAGCATTATCGAGGAAAGCAAAGAGGGTTACTATCTGGCGCTGCGTCTGACGCAGGGGACGCTGGGTGCGGATCAAACACCAAACTGGGAGCCGTGGCTATTATTTTTTTAAGGGTGCTTCAGCGGCAGAAAAATCGACTGCAAACCAAACTCGATAATGAGAAGATTATGGCGGCGAGTTTGCCGTTGCTGTCAGTTCAGATTCTTGAATTAGCCAAGGCGCAAGGTCGCGTGACAACGCAAGGAATCGAGCAAGCCACGGGTGAAAGTCGCAGCACGATTAAGGCAAGGCTCAAACAACTGACCGGCGATCGACTGCTTGTTCGCTATGGGAAGGGCCGATCTACTTGGTATGGACTGGTTTGACCTGATGCGGCATTGGGGATGTACCCAAAAATCTGAACACTCTCCTTGGGACAGAGCAAAATGCCAATGGCGTTGACCTGGCGGGCGGCGTATTCGTAGCGTGCCATGGGTAGCTGCTCAAAATCGAGCAGGAGGCGGGTTTGGTAACGAATGATGTCGAGTTGGGTGTTGAGGGCTTGGAGTTGTGGCGTTTTGGTTTTGGCGTAGCGGACTTCGATCAGACCTTCGAGCAGTCCGTAAAGGCGATGGGTCAAACGTTCGCCAAGGCCAAATTTATGGTTACGGGGCAGGCTGTTCAGGATGGGGACGTACCATTGATTAGGTCGTAGGTCTTTTGGATGATGGGTAGGTCTTGCATGGGCTAAGGCTGGACGAACGGCTGGGGCTGGACGAACGGCGGTTCGTCCCTACATAATCTGGTTGGGGTAGGCAGCAAAACGCGGCGGCTCTTGGAACAACAATCCCAGGAATTGCCGCTCCGCGTCCCGCAACAACAACAATCTCGCGAACCGCAACAACAATAACGGTTTTCGAGTTCTGTGTGTTTTGCCGGGCACTCTTCTCGGCCAGAGTTGGCAGGTGTGAATCTGTCGAGCGTGCGAAGGGGAGTCCAGACCTATTCCGGTGATGGGGCAGCGTCAAAGCTGCTTTGTCCGAAAATCGATGGGAGGCCGGTAGCTTGGTAGGTTCGCCGAAGAGTTGATCCGGCCTCTCCAGAATTTCCTTTCCCTGGCAACCATGGCGGAACTGACGATCAAACGCAGCATCAGAACGGCCCAATATTTCACCGAAGACCTGGGTAACGGGGTTGGGCTGGATATGGTGCTGATTCCCGGCGGTAGGTTTTTGATGGGCTCCCCAAAAGATGAACCAGAACGGTGGGGCACTGAAGGGCCGCAGCATGAGGTGACGGTGCCGAGTTTTTTTATGGGACGCTACCCGGTGACCCAAGCTCAGTGGAAAGCAATTGCCCAGAAGAGGAAGAGCAACCGCAAACTGGAACTGGATCCCTCAGGTTTCAATGGTGCGGATCGCCCGGTCGAAAACATTGAGTGGGACGACATCGTGGAGTTTTGCGCTCGATTAAGCCGAGAGACGGGACGGGAATATCGTTTGCCGAGCGAAGCGGAATGGGAATATGCCTGCCGAGCGGGGACAACAACCCCGTTTCATTTTGGGGAGATGATCACGACGGAGCTAGCTAATTACGACGGTAGTGGCTACAACGGCGGCCCTGAAGGAAAATCTCGACAGGAGACAACCCCAGTGGGTAGCTTCCCAGCCAATGGGTTTGGGCTCTGTGACATGCATGGGAATGTGTGGGAGTGGTGTGCAGATCACTGGCATGAAAACTATGAGGGAGCGCCAGCGGATGGAAGTGCTTGGTTAGAAAATCAGTCAAAGTTGCATATACAACGCGGCGGCTCTTGGCTCAACTTTCCCAGGCTTTGCCGCTCCGCGTCCCGCAACGGCGACAATCTCGCGTTCCGCCACGACTTTTACGGTTTTCGAGTTCTGTGTGTTTTGCCGAGGACTCCCTAGCCCTCTGCTCTTTTGCCCTCTTGCCCTTTAGGCTGTTGGGTTGCTTCGCGCAGCGCGCGATCGAATTTTTTGGATTTGAGATGACCCCGTAGGTTGGATTGATCTGTGTGGCGCTTGATCGTGGGAATCATAACCTTGGCTGACATCGACAAGCCCACCCAAGCCTCCCGACCCCGACCCTATAATCAAACAAAATCATCCAACCCAACAGCCCCCACCATCCCCATGGTCTCCGCCATCCCCGACAAATACATCAGCCTCCTCACCGACTTCGGCTTCAAACGTGTCTTCGGCACCGAACCCAACAAACGCCTCCTCATCGACTTCCTCAACACCCTCCTCCCCACCCACCACCACATCCAAGACCTCACCTTCAAAAACACCGAACAACTCGGCAGCACCCCCATCGACCGCAAGCAATCTTCGACAACCTTGACGATCGCCCCCAACCCCTCCAAGAAGGCATCTTCAACGAACTCTTTGACATCGCTGAAATCGCCAACTTCTCCCCTGCCGAACAACAAGGCTGCCAAAGCAGTCTCAAGTACTATCGTGACCTCAACAACGTCGTCGATACCGCTAGGCAAGAAGGCCTAAACGCCGGACTAGAAGCCGGACACCAAGAAGGAGCATCACAGACCCTAGCCCTCATCCTCGATCGCCAACGATCGCTCCTCCTCCGACTGCTCCCGCGCACCCTCGGCAACCTCCCCGACGACCTCAAAGCCCAGATCAACCAACTCACGCTTCCCGAACTAGAAGCCCTCAACGAAACCTTTCTAGATTTCACCGAACTCAACGACCTCGTGAACTGGTTAGCCCCGCAATCCCCAGATCGCCTCAGCTCACCCCCGTCTCCGTCGCGCCCATGAGCCAGCCCCCGTCCCCCTATCAAATCTTGGGTTTGACCCGTCAGGCATCCTTTGCGGAAGTCAAAGCTGCCTATCGAGCCTTGGCCCAGCGGTGGCATCCCGACAAATTTATGGAGTTGGGTGAGAAGGCGCAAGCTGAAGCAAAGCTGAAGCTGATTAATGGGGCCTATGCGCAACTCAAACAGCTGGGCGATCGCCGATCGCCAACCTCAGCAACAACCTCAACCTCAGCAACAACCCCAACGCCCAACGCCACCCAGTCTGCTAGAAACGCCTCAACGGCCACCTCAAGAAACACTTCAGAGAACACCTCAGAGAACACTGCAAATCGGCAGGCAGCCTCTGATCAGGTCTGGGTTCATATCGCGCAAAATGCCAAACAGCGACTGCGATCGCGCGCCCAAACCCTCTATGAAGAAGCCCAAGCCCTCGCCCAAGCCGAGCGCTACCGCGAAGCCACCGACGCCCTCGACAAAGCGATTCGCCTGTGTGCGGAACACATCGAAGCCCGACAGTATCGGGGGAGTCTGTACGAAAAGCGCGGTTTTACGCTGCTGGCCCAGCGGGACTTTGCCAAGGTGCGAGAGCTTAAAAGGCAGGCTGGAGCTCCGGTTAATCCCAGTTCTAGACCCAGTCCTAGAACCAGTTCTAGGCCTAGCGCCAGACCCAGACCCAGCTCCAGCCCCTTTCCGCAGACCATTCGGCTCAAACAGGCCACGCAGACCTATACCTGCCAGAGCGTTCTGCGGCAGCATCACGGTGAGATTACGGCGATCGCCCTCCTGCGAAAAAATAACTTTGTCACTGCCAGTCAAGACGGCACCCTGCGCCTTTGGCACTTCCAGCGCAATCAGTTGCAAGCTCAAGAATTTGCAACCTTGCAGGGGCATTCAGGGGCCATTCGTGGCTTGGCCCTGAGCTCCGATAGCCAGCACCTCGCCAGCCATAGCGCAGAGGGCAGCGTGCAACTGTGGCATTGGCCCACCGCCAGTTTGCTCCGCAGCTTTGCCACTGGCCCGATCACCAGTTTGATCTTTGGTGGCGATCGCCAGACGCTCACCTGCTGCGATCGCCAAGGACAGGTTCGGCAGTGGCATGGCAACACCGGTCGTGGCAAGATCGCCGCCTGGGCAATGGGGGAGGCGACCTTTTTGGGGCTGAGTCCGGACTCCAAACAGGTGCTGGTGCGATCGCCCGATCACCGGCTGCGGCTTTGGTCGATGGGAACCGGGGTGCCTCTGGCTCCGCTCAACGGCAGTGGCTTTGAGCAAACGGCGATCGGCATCGGTCAAGATTGCGTCGCGGCAGGAGATGACAGTGGGCAGATTTTTCTGTGGCGGTTGCGGACGGGGCAGCCGATTATGGTGTTGGATGGTCTGGGGTCTGGAAGTCTGGGGTCGGGCATTAACGCGATCGCCCTCAGCCCCGGTCAGCTCTTGGCCGCCACCAACCGAGCTGGCCACCTTTTGATCGTGGACTGGGTGAAGCGAACACTGCTCGCTAAAATCGCACCCGCCTCCGGTGTCACAAGTCTCGCATTTTTCGCCGATGGCCGTGCTTTGATCAGCGGCCACGCCGATGGCTCAGTGCAAATTTGGCAGGGCGATGACCATTGACAACATCCCGGTTACAGAAACCCGGTTACAGAAACCCGGTTACAGAAACCTTAACAGAAGCCACCCTGTTGCCCCTGCAATGGCAAAATAGGCTCGCCTTCTGCATCTGAGGATCAGATCATGAAAACAACTGCCAACCGCAAACCCACTGCCGACGCCATCAAAGCCTTCAACGGCGATCCTTGCCTCGGACATCTGTCCACACCGATCAGCGACTCGGCCTGGGTACGCAACTATCTCAAAAATTTGCCGATCTATCGCCCCGGCCTCAAAGCGCTACAGCGGGGCCTAGAAATCGGCGCGGCCCACGGTTTTTTCCTGATTGGCCCCTTTGCCAAACTCGGCCCACTGCGCGATTCAGAGTATGCGAACCTCGCAGCCCTTGCGTCGGCGATTGGACTAGTCTTCATTGCCAAGGCCGGAATGCGGCTCTACGGCATAGCAACCTTCTCGAAGGCCCAGAAGTCGTCGGATCCCTTAGAAACCTATCGCGGCTGGGCTGATTTGTCGAAAGGATTTTTTAAGGGCGGGGCGGTGGGAGCCCTGGGCGGGTTTGTGGTGTTGGAGATTTTGCACCTGGTGGGCCTTTAGTCAAAAGCTGCGTTCTGGAGGATGATCAGGTCTTTGATCCCGATCTCAGCAACGTCCAAGATTTGGTTGAGCTGCGATCGCGTATAACTCCCCGCCTCCGCCGTTCCCTGCACCTCAATCAACTCCAAATCACTCGTCATCACCACATTAAAATCCACATTCGCCGCCACATCTTCGGGGTAGTCTAGGTCTAGCATAGGCTCCCCTTCGATTAAGCCAACGGAAATGGCGGCGACGTTGCATTGGAGGGGCGATCGCGCCAGCTCACCCCGCGCCACCAAACCCTCCATCGCCTCCCGCAGCGCCACAAACCCGCCCGTAATCGCAGTCGTGCGGGTGCCACCATCGGCCTGGAGCACGTCGGCATCGACGGTGATGGTTTTTTCGCCGAGGGCTTCGAGGTCGATCGCCGCGCGCAAACTGCGGCCAATCAATCGCTGAATTTCCTGGGTTCTGCCCGAGAGGCGCATGAACTCCCGTGCCTGGCGCTCCTGGGTGGCTCCCGGCATCATGCGATATTCCGCCGTCAGCCAACCGCTGCCGCTGTCTTTGAGCCAGCGAGGCACACCGTTTTCGACCGTGACCGTACAAATGACCTGGGTGTCGCCACAGCAGGCCAACACCGACCCCGCAGGGTTGCGGGTAAACTGGCGCTGAAAGCGCACCGGGCGTAGTTGGTCGGGCCGCCGACCGTCGGGACGTTGCCGTGTCATCGAAAAATCTCCTTGGAAATGGCCGGGATTGCGATCGCTGAATAAGCCCACGATAGAGTTACGGATAGCGTTCGTAAAGCGCCAGACGTTCCCAAATACGCTACATTTAGCATCTGGACCGATGCAGACCCCATGTCTATCGCTCCGTTGAGCATGTTTCATTGAGCATGTTATGTCCAACGTTATGTTCGGCCCCCGCACAGCAGCCCCCCGCACAGCCTTCCGCAATGATCGCCCAACCTCAGATTAAGTCACCATTCGCCCTCTCTCCGATCGCCGGACAAATCCAGGTGTTTACCTGTGTCCATCGCAACTTCTTCACGACCGTGCTGGCCCAGGCGCTGCGCCATGCGGGCCAGGGAACAGCGGTTCTGATTATCCAGTTTTTTAAGGGCGGTATCGATCAAGGCCCCCATAATCCGACCCATTTGAGTCAAAATCTGGATTGGGTGCGCTGTCGTTTACCCGATTCGATCAACGGCGCGCCAGAGCAGGCAGAGGAGCGATCGGCGATTTTGGAGCTGTGGGAGTTTGCGCAAGATGCGATCGAAGGCGGGCGTTACGAACAGGTGATCTTGGATGAATTGAGTTTGGCGATTTTTCACGGGGTCATTGCCGAAGCCGAGGTGCAGGCGTTGCTCGACCATCGACCGCCCCACGTCGATGTGATTTTTCTCGGTCAGCACATGCCCACGGCGATTATCCAAGCGGCAGATCAGGTCACGAATCTGCGTAATTTGTTCAATATCCCGCTAGAAGAGCGCCCCCTCGGCCAAGTTGCCCTCAAGAATCTCAACATCCCCCCCAGCGACCTTCCACTGGAGTGGCTCGAGCCGCAGATCGCCAGTTGCCCATCGACTCCACTTGCCCCGGCTCCGCGTTCCCCGGTTTCGCTTTCGAATGTTGTCCCCATGCGCAGCAAGACCGTGCGGCCCCAGCCTGAGACGAAGCCTGAGCAAGGCTTAAATTTGCTTCAGTCTCGGCCCCAAGCCACTGAATGCTGGGTACTACCGGGTCAATTACAAATCCCTGGCATCGACTAAGAAACCCAGGGCATGAGCACGCTTTTTGAGCCTAGGCTGGCTCGACGCACAGACGCAGCCCTCGCGGTGATTTCCCTATGGCCGACCGCTACTCCCTATTCCCCAGCCTGCTCCTTCAGAATCTCCACCAGTCCTACCGACATCCATAACCCTACATCTTGCAACGCCTGTAGCCTAGATGAAACATCAGTAATCAAGCCTCGACGCTTCGCTAAAACCAAAACTCCCCCCGTTCCTAGCGTTGGAATCCCCAGCGAAGAACCACAGCGCCGTGCTGCTCGGTCGTCCACGATCGCTACAGAGCCAGATGTCGTTCCGGCCAAGCTCAAAACCTCTGACTCCCCCTTGCCCAAATCCCAAGCCGCAACTTCCGGGGCCACACCACCATCCATATCGATTACATTGGCCCATGCAACTTCAGGCAAGCCCAGCACCGCCCTATCGTCGGGCCCTCCCGCCAGAACCTCTTCCAAAACACCCCGAGGTACCAAAATCTCCGAGAAGAGCTGTGGGAGGAGTTCGGTCTGCTGGCTCTTCAGCAAAACAATTAGCGGTGAGGCGTTGATCACCACACGCTTATTCGGCATTCGCCAAGTCCTCGACCAACTCCTCAACCGTGCATTGCATAAAATCCACACGATACCGGGCAAATGCCTGCAATAGCTCAGCCCGGCTCACCCCGGCAATTTCTGCCGCCTTGCTTTGAGAAATCTCTCCTAGTTCATACCACTTAATCGCTGCAGCCAAACGCATCTCCAACAAAAACTCCTGGGGAGCCTTGCGTAAGGCCGAAAAAACAGTACTGGGCAAATCAATGGAGAGGGAAGTGACCGTCATGGTTTGGGGGTGCCATGTGAAACTAGCTCCAGCCTAACCGAAGTCTAGAGATTGTTGAAATCGTTCGCGAATTTCACTGGGACGCCAGCCCAGGTTGGGAGATTTAGCACCATCTTGGATATGGAGCCCAGCGAGATTGGCTTCGCCAGGCTCCGGAGGGACGTCGTACTATCAGCAAGCGCACTGAAGCGGGTAAAGTAGTTTTCCCTCATGCATCGGAGTTCCGCACGAAGGAATGAGCCTTGCATCTCTCGTTGCAAACGGAGTTTCAAACGGAGCCCCCATGATTAAAAGCGATCGCTGGATCAAAGAAATGGCCGCCCAGGGCATGATCACGCCCTTTGAAGACAAACTGGTTCGGCGCACAGACGCAGGGCTTGCCGTGATTTCCTATGGCCTCAGCAGCTATGGCTACGACATTCGCCTCTCGCCCGCCGACTTCCGCATTTTTCGCCATGTCCCCGGAACTGTGATTGACCCCAAACGATTCAATCCGCACAATTTGGAGCCGGCTGAACTTCACCAGGACGAGCTCGGTCCGTTCTTCATCCTGCCCGGTCATAGCTACGGCCTCGGGGTGGCACTGGAAAAGCTTGCGGTTCCGGACAATGCAACGGTTTTGTGTATTGGCAAATCGACCTACGCCAGGGCCGGAATCATTGCTAACCTGACCCCGGCGGAAGCAGGTTGGCGCGGACATCTGACGCTGGAATTTAGCAATAGCTCCCCAGCAGATGCGCGAATTTACGCCGGGGAGGGGTGTGTACAACTGTTGTTTTTGAAGGTGTGCCCTGCGAGGTCAGCTATGAGACGCGCAAGGGTAAGTATCAAGACCAAGAAGAAC
The DNA here is from genome assembly GCA_012034805.1 of Synechococcales cyanobacterium CRU_2_2. Taxonomy (GTDB): domain Bacteria; phylum Cyanobacteriota; class Cyanobacteriia; order PCC-9006; family JAAUQQ01; genus JAAUOP01. The sequence goes on from JAAUOP010000136.1 coordinate 11,065, forward strand.
AGGTGACGATCGCGCGGGTCTAGGGCGAAAGCCTCGCCTTACCTAGGCGGGTTGCTTCATACCACTGGGCGATCGCCGGTACCCAATTTTGAAAATGCGGCCACATCAAATCACACAGCCGTTGTATTTCCAACTGTGCGTCTTTCTTGCTGCGCAAATCCATGAAATGCATAAACGATCGCACATTCAAACTCATGACAAAATGCTGGCGATAGTCGAACGGCAGCTTGCCCCGCGCATGTTCTTCAGACCAGCCCGCTTCGATGTCTTCGGCATAGCGTCTGGCAGCTTCTAGGCACCAATCTAGGTCGCGATCGCGCTGTTCTGGTGAGTAGTGGTAGTGTTTGCCTTGGCGATCGCGGTAATCCCCCACTGGACGCAGATAGAAAACATCTTCGATGTCTCGCGTGCCGTTCGCTGCATCAACCACGCGCATCCCTGAATACCTCATGCTCTGGACATCCATCGAAATCCCAACGCGATGGGTCCGGGCCTGTTGCATGACGCTGTGGGGAAAGAACCCACAGTTTAAGACAATTTGGGGATGTTCTAGCGGGCCATAGTGCCCGCGCTCTCCTGCCAGCAACCGCTTGACAATCACCTCACCCGCCTGGGCTTCATCGGGCCAACGCGATCGCTCATCGACGACAAAGTTCTCGCTATAGTCCTGATGCATCGCTGCATAGATGGTCTGCTGCGGGTTCGGGGTTTGGGAAATGACTTCGACGCGGCAGCGATCCATGGGGGTACAGAGCTGAACTTAACCGACGGTACCGGACTAGGGTAGCTTGTTTTAGGAGGGAGATTCTGAGTCTCACATGAATCTCAATCACAAGCTAAAGCTCACCCTAGCTAGATCCCGCCGGTGCGTCGCCAGTTAAAAAATCGCTCCCAGAGGTCTTCGGTGCGAGGTGGGTGGGCTAGCTTTTGCCAACGCCACTGCTGGGCGGCAGCCTGGAGCATGGCGGCAAAGCTGGGCTGCAACCAGGGCATCTGGGCCAGGGCTTCGACGGAGAGTTTGTGCTGGAGGGCCAGGGCGATCGCCCCGCTCCACTCCGTCGCCTCTGCTCCCATCACCGTTGCACCCAAAAGTCTGCCGCTCGGATGTACCCTCAACTGAACTCCACCCACGACGCGATCTGCCAGCTGTAGACGGAGGTTGTCGTGGGGATAGGCCGATAGGAGCTGCACGCGGGCCTTGGGAGTGGGAGTGGGGGTGGGAGTGCGCCCATCTTGCTCGATCGCCCTCGCTTGATCTCCGGCCAGACCC
>JAAUOP010000137.1 GCA_012034805.1 Synechococcales cyanobacterium CRU_2_2
GTTGATCCCAGGATCAGGCCAGATTTTGTGCTCATTGCCGACCCGTTTACCTCTAAAATCAGCGATTTACTTCAAGGGATGGATTTTGCCTATCCTGGTTCGGTCAAGGTTGGGGGAATGGCCAGCGGAGGAACCACGAATCGGGCAAATGGCTTGTTTTGTAATGACCAGTATTACGAGGATGGGACGGTGGGCGTGGCGCTCAGCGGTGATGTGACGATTCGGTCTGTGGTCGCCCAAGGCTGTCGCCCGGTGGGGCCGATTTTTCGGGTGGTGGAGGGGGAGCGCAATATTATTCTCAAAATTGAGGCAGAGGAGCTGGAGCAGGGTAAAAATAAGCCACCTCTGGAGGCCTTGCAAGCTCTGCTGCGCCAGGTGACCCAAGAGGAACGAGCGCTAGCACAGCGATCGCTCTGTCTCGGAGTGGCCTACAGCGAGTTTCAGGCCAAGCTGGGTCAAGGCAACTTTCTAATTCGTAGCCTGGTGGGAATCGATCCGCGAGTGGGGGCGATCGCCATTGGCGAACAGGTCAGGCCCGGTCAGCGCATTCAGTTTCACCTGCGCGACGCTGCGGCGGCCTCCGAGGATTTGGCGGCGATGTTGGAGCGCCACCTGCGATCGATGGAGCCCACCAGCTTGGACAAACCCTTTGGTGCCCTGATGTTCTCCTGCATGGGCCGTGGCGAAGAGCTGTATGACGCCAGCAATGTGGATTCGCAAATCTTGCAGACCTATCTGGCACCGCTGCCGGTGGGTGGTTTTTTTCCGATGGCGAAATCGGCCCGATTGGCGCTGGTACCTATCTGCATCGTTACACGGCTGTGTTTGCTCTGTTCTACGAGCGGCACTCGAAGAACAAAGCCAAGGAGCCGTGATTTCTCGGCGTTTTAGGGTGCGATCGCGAGCTCCTGGCCCGCGAGATTGACCCCATTGAGATACTTGTCCAGCAGGGGGATAATCTTGTCTGCCTTGACCGGCTTGCCGACAAAGTCCGTTGCGCCCACCATCTTGGCGCGTACCCGGTCAATCACCCCGTCATTTCCCGTCAGAATGACAATGGGAATGTCTTTAAAGGCCGAAACGCGGCGAATTTGCTTGCACAATTCGTAGCCGCTGGCCACCGGCATCACCAAGTCCAAAAAAATGAAGGCGGGTTTGCGCCGCAAAATGCTCGAAACCGCCTCCACAGACTCTTGAATACAGACGACCCGATACCCAGCTTGGGTCAGCATTTGCTCCATGATGTAACAAATTTGCGGACTGTCATCAATACACATCACTAAGGGAGACTCTGGAGAAGCCCCCCCAGGAGCGGCTAGACCGGGATGTCCGCCCTCAAAACTGGCTGGATCGAGGCTAGTCGGAAGGGCTCCGGAAGAGGCGACGGTAGGAGGGGCCGACATGCGCGATCGGGGATTGTGGCCAGTGTCTTGTGGTTCGAGACCGGCTTCAGTGCTGGCTCGAGCATTGGAGGCCCTGACCTCGGCCTCGGGTTGAGGTAGGTCCTCAATGGCAGCTAGCTCGATAATCCCCTGTTCGTAATAGGTTGCCAACAACCGCGCTAGAGTCGTCAGGTCCTTTTGAACCTTGACTGCGAGGTCGCGCACGGAGCGTTTACCATTCAGAACACTTAAAAAGCGCTCGTGGGATTCCGGCAGCGATCGCCCCTGGTGGCGGAATTTCTCATCGTTCAATCGAGGTGCCAGGTTAGGTGAGTGTAACCCCAGTTCGGTCACCTGCCAACTCGCAAACTCGCATGGGCTCGGGCAATCGACTCGTCATAGGAACCCAAAACCGTCACGGGAGATTCTGGCAGCGCCTGCTCCACCCGCGTATTGCAGCTCACCTCAATAATCTCCGAGGCCGCCAAAAACGCATCAAACAACACTTCGTTGACCGTGTTGTCGACCGCGAACTGCATCGACTTACGGGTAATGCGTCGTTGCTGATAGAGCTGAGTCAGGACAAAATGCTCAATCTGCGGTGGGTAGGTTTCCATCGGTGCATCAATGGAGTGGGGGTGAATCTGCAGTTGCCGCAGCTGGCGATACCATCGCCGCCAGCGATGCTCACCCCCGGAAGCCCAGATAACCCGTCCAGCATTAAAAAGCAAAGTCCATCCTGACCCGGCTTTGATCTTGATCTCAAGTTCCCCTTGGCCTTCACTCTGAATGATTTGCTGGATTGTTCCTGCAAGTTTGAGGGCTGTGAGCCCACCTTTGACTGGATACGTGCGTTCTGCTGTGGCCATAGTGTGAGGGAATATCTGGTTCTACCCCGCTGGCCCTGACTCAGCCGTAAAACTCGCGCACTTTAAGCTTGCGCGTTGTTGGGGTCTGGCAATCGGCTGGATGTAGCCGATCGCGGTTGGGCTCGGTATTGGAATTGGTAGGTTTAGAATTCCCAAAACTGATCTGGCTTGAACAAGATCCTTAGCCCTCGTCCGAGGTATCGGCTGCGTTGTTGCCGGGAGGGGAATGATAGAGCGCGTCGAGCTTGGAACGCACGTCATCAATGGGAAGCGATCGCATCACCAACAGCGGCTCATTCATCAGCCGCCCCGCATCATCTAGCAATTCTGGATGGGGCACGGGTCGATGAACCGATGGAGAGGGTGAGCCACCCCCCTGCTGTACATCCCGCCCCAGGGTGAACATGCTGCGAAACAAATTACCCACCGCCAGCACCGCTAGGATCACAAAAACCAACATATAAAGCAGATGCAGCACAGGGTTTCCCTCCAATAACGCTTCACAAACCGGTTGAACCGAATCGTCCCATCAGCGGTTCGACTGTCCGGCCCAGAGATCTCGATCACACGGTTCAGAGATCTGGATCCCATAAGCTAAGAATAGACCCCATTTCCCAGCTGTGCCCTAAGCACGCTGCTGCTGAAAACGCATCCCCAGTTGCCAACATTCTAAAACGAGCTGGTGCCAAGGGACGATGACAGAAGTTTCGACCCCGGCTTGTCCGTCGGTGGCTTCGAGTAAGGCCTGGGCCACGCCGACCTCCTGCCGGGTCTGGCGAAGCCGCTCTAGCAGGTTGGCTTGGTCGGCAGCAGGGATAAAATCTAGCTGCTCAGCCTCGAGCAGTGTTTGGGTTCGTCCGAACCAAAATTGAAAATCTTCTAACAGAGGTTGGAGGACTGTTTTGAGTAGCTTGGTCTCAGGTAAGGGCGCGTTGAACATGGGAGTTTGAAGATGGCAGTTTTGAGTTGAGTGAAAAACGTAACCTGAAAACGGAGCCCAAAACCCAGACCCCCAAGGGGCCGAGACACATGCCACTGAAAGTCGTTTCAGAGATTGGGCTAGAAAAGCGGAGAGTGCACCGACGGCACAGGACTAGCGTTCCCAAGTTGAGCGATCGAGCATTGACTCGGTAGAACCTCTTGTCAGAGCTTGGGGCTAAACCACTCGACAAGCGCGTCTCAACGCTAGGAAGCCTGGGAGTTTCTTCCAAAGGAAAAACCCACTGAGCCGTTCAATCTGATGCCCTAAATCTTACCTTGATTCACTTTTTTACATCACCTCTCTTTAGGTCTACTTCAGGAATTGCCGATAACCACATTCGCCGTGACAACATTCGTCGTGATGGCATTCGTCGTGATGACGTTCGTGTGATGGTACGAGGGCACTGGGAGGGAGGGCTTTCCCTAGAGAAACCCTTTGCGAAAGCTCGGGGAAACTTGCCTTGACTCAACCACCGACCAAGGAAACGTTAAGATAAAGAGCGGCTTTTTCGCTCCCTCAGGTGGGTCGTACGAGAGGTACCAAACCCGGTAACGCCCCGAGCCCGGTAACGCCCAGTAAATGTCCTAAATACCGCAAATGTCCCAAGTAAAGCCATCCCTAGCCTCGAACGCCACTGGCCTCGATACCGCAGCCCCAATCTTGCGCCTACCCAAGACCAGCGAGTCTGAAACACTCAAAAAGATTCGCCACACGACTTCCCATGTGATGGCCATGGCCGTGCAAAAGCTCTTCCCCAAGGCCCAGGTGACGATCGGGCCTTGGACGGAACAGGGCTTTTACTATGATTTCGATACGCCAGAGGCCTTTACGGAGCAAGATCTCAAGGCGATTAAAAAAGAGATGGTCAAGATCATCCATAAACAGCTGCCGATCACCTGCGAGGTGATGAGTCGCGCAGATGCCGAGCAGCGGATTCGGGCGCTGGGTGAGCCCTACAAATTGGAGATTCTCGCGGGACTCAAGGAGCCGATTACGCTCTATCACTTAGGGGATCTGTGGTGGGATTTGTGCGCGGGGCCCCATGTGGAGACGACGGCCCAGTTGAATCCGAAGGCGATCGCCCTAGAGTCCGTCGCCGGGGCCTACTGGCGCGGCGACGAAACCAAGGCCCAACTCCAACGTATCTATGGCACCGCCTGGGAGACCCCTGAGCAACTGGCAGAATACCAGCGTCGCAAGGAAGAATCGCTCAAGCGCGACCACCGCAAGCTGGGCAAAGAGCTGGGGCTGTTTTTGTTTACGGATATTGTCGGCCCCGGTTTACCCCTGTGGACACCCAAGGGAACCATTTTGCGCAGCACGCTCGAAGATTTCCTCAAGCAGGAGCAGACCCAACGCGGCTATTTGCCCGTGGTGACGCCCCACATTGCCCGTGTGGATTTGTTCAAGATGTCCGGGCACTGGCAAAAGTACAGCGAAGATATGTTCCCAATGATGGCGGAGAACGAGGCGGAACGCTTGAGGGAGCAGGGCTTTGTGATGAAGCCAATGAACTGCCCATTCCACATTCAGATTTATAAGAACGAGCTGCGTTCCTACAAGGAATTGCCGATGCGGCTGGCGGAGTTTGGCACGGTCTATCGCTATGAGCAGTCCGGCGAGCTGGGTGGCCTGACGCGGGTGCGGGGCTTTACGGTGGATGATTCGCACCTGTTTGTGACCCCAGATCAGCTCGATGCGGAATTTCTCAATGTGGTGGACTTAATTTTGGAGGTGTTCAAGTGTCTTCAGCTTAAAAACTTCAAGGCTCGTTTGAGTTTCCGAGATCCGACGTCCGACAAGTACATTGGCACGGACGAGGTTTGGGAAAAGTCGCAAAATGCGATTCGTCGAGCCGTGGAAAAGCTAGGTATGGAGCATTTTGAGGGCATTGGCGAAGCGGCGTTCTATGGTCCCAAGCTGGACTTTATTTTTACGGATGTGTTGGAGCGGGAGTGGCAGCTCGGTACGGTGCAGGTGGATTACAACCTGCCGGAGCGGTTTGACCTGGAATATGTGGCGGAAGATGGTAGCCGCCAGCGACCGGTGATGATCCATCGGGCTCCGTTTGGGTCTTTGGAGCGGTTGATCGGCATTTTGATTGAGCAATATGCGGGTGATTTTCCGCTGTGGCTGGCTCCGGAGCAGGTGCGGCTGCTGGCGGTGAGCGAGGACTTTTTGCCGTTTTGTGAGGATGTGGCGAACCAAATGCGATCGCTCGGTGTCCGGGTATTGGTAGACCAGAGTGGCGATCGCCTCGGCAAACTCATCCGCAATTCCGAAAAGGCCAAAATCCCGGTCATGGCGGTGGTCGGAGCCAAGGAAGTCGAAGCCAACGCGCTCAATATCCGCACCCGAAAATCCGGCGAGCTGGGCGAGTTGCAGGTGACGGACGTTTTGGCGCGGCTGAAGACAGCGCTGGCAGAGCGGGGAGATTTTTAGGACGATGACTATCCTGACTCGATCGCTCACGCTTGAGGCCTTTTTGCAACAGCCCGAAACGGATCCCCCCAGCGAATATATCGACGGTCAAATTAGCCCCAAGCCCATGCCCAAAGGAAGACACAGCCGTCTACAGGGAAAGCTCGGCGGCGCAATTAATGCGTCGGCTGAAGAACTTCGCTTGGCCTACGCCTTTCCAGAGTTGCGCTGCAATTTTGGCGGACGCTCGATCATCCCTGACCTGGCCATTTTTGACTGGAACCGCATTCCTCGCACCCCGACGGGGACAGTTCCAGACGATTTCGACCTAGCCCCAGACTGGATCATCGAAATCCTTTCACCCAAGCAACAAACCAACAAGGTGCTAGACAACATTCTGCATTGCTTACAACACGGCTGTCAGCTGGGTTGGTTTTTAGAACCGGATGACGAGAGCATTTTGCTCCTATTGCCTGAGCAAGCCCCAAGACTCTATCGAGGGAATACAACCCTGCCTGTATTCCTTAATTTGAGGCTGGAACTTAGCCCCGCACAAATCTTTGGTTGGCTAGCGCTTTGAATTGAAAACAGGCGATCGACGCTCTGAGACCTGAGCCGCTGGCGGCACTGACTGGCAGCCACTGGGTCGTGGAGGAAGGTTTGCCACGATCGCGCAGCCAGAATGCCCAAGTTTACTCGTATAATTATACACGTATTTAGGTGAGGGAATTTCAGATATCTATGTCGTACAAGTCGTAAAAAAACATGCAGCAATGTAGTGCCGTCCCCCATGACCGGGTTCCTCTACCCTATTTTCGATGAGATTTAACCTACTACTCTTGAGCGCCGTCTTGCCCGGTGCAGCGGCGGCCCTCGTCAGCGGTTACTGGGTGCTAGTGGACTGGCGCGCGCTTGCCCAGGCTCACGATCGCCTAGAACAAGTCGCCCTTTCCTCTGAGCGAACCCTTGAAGACATTGCCCTAGCCCAAGCTGCCGAAAACCGCCACCGGCTCAACTGCTTTGCCGAAGGCATCGGCGTCCTACTGGGCGGCATCTGGATGAGCATCGGCATCCACGGAATCTGCACCCTGCCCCTTCGCACCCAGGGCCGGAACCCCTAACGGTGACTATCCGACGACTCTCGTCGCGTTTTCTCTACAACAATTTCTCTGCATATTTTATCTGTATAACTGTATACGTGTACATTCGTGGGGATTTAAGGTGCCCATGTCCCAGAAGGCCTACGTCCTTGTTTTACTGCCATGCCTGAGCCAACCCCGAACCCTGACAAAGCTCTCAAGGACAAAATTCTCAAGGGTGGGCTCTCCCTGGCGCTGCGCCAGATGGTCACATCCGTGCTCTCCTTGGTCAGTATTCTGGTCGTGGCCCGGATCTTGGGGCCGAAGCAGTACGGCATCGTGGCCGTGGCGATGGGAATCTTTTACTTTCTCGTCTGGAGCAACAAATTAGGCATTGGCGTTTATTTTGTGCGGGAGCAATCGCTGCCCGAAAATTGCTCCCAAAATATTTTGACGTTTTATAACCACATCAGCTTCGTCACCGCTGTGGCGTTGTGGTTTTTGGCTCCGGCGATCGCGCCTGGACGAAGCAACCCGAAACCCTCTGGTTGGTTCGCTTTTTAGCCTTGCCCCTTTGGCTCGAAATGATCAGCGATGCCCCGGCGATGATCATGGCGAGGGAGCTTCAGTTTGCCGAAATCGGCGTGATCGAAGTGATTGCACAACTGGCAAACTATGGGCTGTCCATTCCGCTCGTGCTAGCAGGCAAGGGCTATTGGGCTCCTGTGCTGGGTCTTACGCTCCAACAACTGCTCAATGCGATTCTGTTTTGGCGGGCCCAACCCATTCCGTTTCGACCCACCTGGACCCGAGCTTGCATGGTGCCGGTTCTGCGCAACGGCATCGCCTACACAGGCTCCGACTTAATTATTTCTTTGCGTGCTTTGACCGTCCCCTTGTTGGTGAGCCGCTTGGCAGGGGTCGAAGCCGTAGGCATTATCAGCATCGCCATTCGCTTTGCCGAGCAGCTTTCGACCCTGCGGCAAGTGCTCAACCAAATGTCCCTCAGCGTGCTCGCCAAATTTACAGAGCAGCCCGAAAAGATTCGGAATGCTTTGAGTCAGGGAATGGTTTATCAAGTGTTGCTCGTTGCACCGGCCTGCGCAGTTTTTTCCTGTGCGGCGTCTTGGTTGATTCCCCTCCTGTTTGGGGATGAATGGCTGATGAGCACTCGAATTTTTCCCCTGGTTGCAATGGGGGTGATGATGTCAGCCACGTTTGAATTGCATGCCAACGCGCTCTATGCCGCCGCCAAGAATCGGGAAGTTGCGCTATTTAATGCTGGCTTCATCACGCTCCAGTGGAGCGCTGCGCTGGTGGCATTACCCATCCTGGGGGCCTGGGGATATGGTTTGGCGGAGCTGGCGACGGCCCCCAGCTATGGCATCCTTCACTACAATTTCAGTCAGCTATACGGCTCGCCGAATTATAAAAATGCCTTGACGTTAATCGCCGCTACGTTGCCCGCCTTGTTGGCGGGCCCTTGGATTCCAGTGTGGATGGGGCTGCTGTTGCTGGGAGGGTGTTACGGGTTGGCGATCGCCCTCAACCCCGAACTCCGTGACCAGCTCCAGGAAGCCCTGTCGGTTTTGAAAAAACGCCGGGCTTAAACAGCCAGCAAAGAAGCTTGGAGAAAGTCGCGCATACCCGCCTCAATCGTCCACTGTGGAACAAAATCTAGCAGCGATCGCGCTTTGTCAATCGCGGCCTGGGACTGCTTAATATCCCCGGCTCTCGCCTCCGCAAAACTCAGAGCTTGTGACCATTGCGGGTAGGCTGATTGAAGCACTTCAACCAACTCGAGCAAGGAGATAGCCTTGCCGGTACCCACATTGCAGGTTAGACATTGCTGAGGCTGCATGGGTTGTGTCAAGGCCTGGGAAAAGGCCATGGCGACATCTTTGACATAGACAAAATCGCGACTTTGGGAACCATCGCCAAAAATAGTGATTGGCTGATGGTTTTCCATCGCATTTTTGAAAATGGAAATTACACCTGAATAGGGCGAATCGGGCAACTGACGAGGCCCAAACACATTAAACAAACGCAGAGCAACAAAGGATAAATGCGACTGTTGACTGAGCAAGTAGCCGTACTGTTCGCCCACCAACTTCTGGAGGCCGTAAGGTGAAATAGGCACGGTGTCTTGCTCTTCACGGATGGGAAGCTGGATACGATCGCCATAAACCGCAGCTGAACTCGTAAACACCAAGCGAGGAATCTGGAGCGCTTGACAAAGTTCCAGCACCGCAACTGTCGCCGACAAATTATTCTGGTGAGTCGCTAAGGGGTGTGCCCAAGAATCAGCAACCGAAGGCGTCGCAGCCAGGTGAGCCACACCGTCGATCGACCCGATAAAATCCTGGACTGTGCAAGACGATACGTCTCGCAGCAAAAATTGAAGCCGAGGGTGGCTGGGAAGATTGCCTCGGCAACCTGTGGAGAGATTATCCACAACCGTCACGCGGTGCCCTTGGGCGAGCAACAGTTCAACCAGGTGCGAGCCAATAAAGCCCGCACCACCTGTAATGATGAAATGCATAGTTGTATGGATCTAAAGAGTTAGGTTTAAGAGGTTAGGTCCAAGGGTTTGGGCCCTAGGAAAAGGAAGTCAATCCTACCACCGTCAATCCCTAGGAGTGGATTGAGCTCAGGTTGGAGCAGGTTGCCTCACGGTTTGGACGCAGCCGTCGCTTTGGGGGCAAGGCTGCTGGTGGCTTAGCGATCGCGCTTGATGATCCAACTCGGTCTCCAAACGACCTTCTACTAAGGCTACAATAAAAGCTCGGTAATCCGTCGTGAAACGCTCCTGCGTGTGGTTCGCTTGAGCAAACTCCCAGGCCCGCCGAGAACGCCGTTCTAATTCAGCGCCCGGCAGCGCCGCAATGCGCCCCACTTCGGTCTGAATTTCCTCAATCGAGCAGGTCTTCAAGATGGTGCCAAAGTCCTGGGAATCGACCCCAGATTCGTAGCTCATGATTGGAATCAGCCCCGCATGCATACAGGTGATCACGGCTCCGGCTTGACCTTCCGAGCAAGAAGGATAGACAAGCGCGGCACAGCGATTTGCAACCTCAACAAACTTAGGACTACTCACATCTGTCCAGCCCACGAGGTGAATGTTGGGAGTCTGGTAAAGCTCTTGATGGTAAGCCTCGACGAACTCCCGCTCTTTTTCCACGGGGCCACAAATGGTGAGCTGGTATTCAGGCATGGCAGCAAAGGCTTCCAGCATGAGATCTAGACCCTTATGCACCATGCCATCGCTCGCAAACCAGAGAAAGTTGTGGCGGCAGGCATCAAAATCCTTTTGTTCGGGCCAAGGGTAAGTCTGTGCAACGGAGTTGCGAATGGGATAGAGCGGCTTGTTGGCATAGCGATAGGTTTCCAGGGTAAACCCATTGCCCAAAACCGTCGCACAGTCGGCGTGTTCTAGGGCTCGGTTGGGCATTTCGGCGCGATAGGTCATCAGCACAGCGCCTCGCCGATCTTTGAGCTCTAACAAGCGACGATGTTCCGCTGCATTGTGAAAATGGATATGCGCGGTTTGGCCGTAGTAAACCTTGACACAGTCTGGCCCGAGTAAAGGCGCGATACGCTCCATCGTAAAACGCGTATCAAAGAAGAAATCATACTTTTTGCTGGGCATGAACCCTTTGTTTTGCCAGTGAATGACATCAACGGCGTATCCAAGCTCCAGAAAAATATTTGCAACCTCAATAAATTCCCAATGGCGGGTGTGAGCCCTGAAGGATTGATCCGCCTTTGAGCGTTTATAGAACTCCGGTTCAAAGGCCAACAAAACCTGCCCCTTGGGTTTCGATCGCGGCTTTAAGGAGACCCTTTGCTCATGCTTCCAAAGTCTAGGAAGATCATTTTTAATCCACCTGGCTGTTTGATAAGTCGCGTGAGCTGCTTGCTTAAGCATAACAACTAGTCCTGTAGAGTAACAATTCAGCTGAGCACTGACCTTTGGAAATATAGAAGTCTAGCCATGAGAATCTCTAGACCTTCGACCAACCGTCAACACAGGCAAGCCAAGCCCCATTGGAGAGCAAATGCGCGTCCAGATGGTGCATCCCATTGCGATTCCAACCCGTGCCACTGGGCGCGAATAGAGGACTTTGGGAAATTTCCTGCTCGCGGTAGCGGGTTGGCGTGAGTTCCATTACTTCGAACGCGCGGACGTTTATGCCGTAGTCGGGCTGGCAACCTTGGGCGAAGCGAATGACGCGGCCCTTACCAGATAAGCTTCCGGAGACATCGCCTTCTACTCTCACCCGCCCCGCTGGCCGAGCCCGCTGCGGATCCCCCTGAAGAATCGGACTGGCGGGGTGCTCGTGCCAGGGTCCCATCAGCTCGTCGGCACAGTAGAGACGCAGGGTGTCGAAGCAATGCTCTGGATTGGTTTCCGCAAAAAAATACCAGCGCTCTTGATACCGAAACAGGGACACATCAAGGAAAAAGCCCTCCAGGAGATTGCCCACAAAAGTCCAGCGATCGGGAAAGCGGTCCGCCCGATAGAGCCGAATGCCGTTGGCCTCCCAGGACTCTGGCACCATGTAGTACTCCCCTTGCCACTCAAACACGTAGGGGTAGGAGAGGTGGAAAGGCTCGTCAATCACAAGGCGTTGATAGTCCCAATGCAGACCATCCGAACTGGTGGCCCAACCAATTTTACCCTTGTGGTCAAGCAGGCTCAGGATCTCAAAAAACATGTGCCAGGTGCCATTCACGTTGAGCATGAATGGGTCAGCAACAAAGCCCGCAGGAACATCGGTAATGTCGGCGTGGGTGATCACGTTGCCAGTGGTGTGGACGATCGCCCCCTCGCCGCCGAGGTTCAGAGGATCTGGCCCCGCATAAATACCGATCGCCCATTCTGGCCAACCCGGTGGAAATTTTTTTGATAATGGCCTGTCAAACGATAGTTAAAATTCTTGGCGACCCGTTTTAGATACCAGGTGCTTTCCGTAATAAAACTCATAACTCAAGATCCCATAAGAAGCCCAGCAAAACCCTGTTTAACAACACCGGCGGTACTCTGTCTAACAACACTGTCTAACAACACCGGCGACCATCCCACACACATCCCTATAAAAACTGACATACCCTGCCCGCCGATCATGCCTATTGAAAACTCTACGAGATATGGACAAACAAAAAAAAGCAACCCCTCATTTTTATCGTTTCTTTATCCAAGGATCGGGGTTGCGTAAACTTTCGCACACTCAAGCCCAGAATGAGGATAAGCTTGCAGGGCGGTTTGACTAGAGGGGTAAGACTGCCTTTTTAGAAGATTTCAACAGGATTGTATCAGGCTTTCAAGTGAGTCTTCGCCCGCTCGCCTGGGCCTAAAGCTCTAGCCATATTGAAAAATATGTGGAGTTATAACTATTTCTGGTGTATGGCTTAGGAGCAAAAAAAAGGCGTACCCTTCTGGAAAGTAAAAAAACACCAGAGCCGGAATACACCATGAGTCAAGATAATCTAGTTGAGTTCAAAACACCAGCGAGTTCAGCGAGCTTCAATGATGCGCTCAGCGAGCTGCTGCGTAACGGAGCGAGGCAAATCAT
>JAAUOP010000138.1 GCA_012034805.1 Synechococcales cyanobacterium CRU_2_2
CTCCCAGGGCGGGAGAGGGGCTCCGATCCGGCTCCCCTTCTCCCTCGATGGGAGAAGGGGCTGGGGGATGAGGGCGGCTTAGGATAGCCCAGGAATTTCCGCCTTGCTGTACTCGCCGTTTAAGCCTCTGGGCCAAATTCTGAGCCTGTTGTTGAGGGAATCTAACTGTGTCTTGACATCTGAAATGAAGGCGCGACAGCTAGAACCTCGGAGGTGAGCTTTCAGTATAGAAGCGCAGTTTAGGGCGATCGCATTGTGGTCGTCCGGGTGATCGTCCGTCCCGCCTGCCATGGCATAAATTTCGCCATCCACATATTCATGACGAATTGGGCTGCTCTCCTCAAGGGCGAGGTATTCCTCGGGGGTTAGCCTAGGCCGTTGTAGAGAAGCCGCCATGTCACGGGCTCAGCAAAACGTCTGCTCTCAGCATACAAAAATAGTATCCAGAAAAACCCCGCCCCAGCACAAGCTGGGGCGGGGTTTCGCGTTGGAGCTAGAGGCTAGAGCACCGCATATACAGAAGTGCCAGCTAGCGTAGACGGGGTACTGCTCGAGAGGGGAGCCGCAGACAGTTGGTCACCATCCATCAACCAAGTTTGGGTCGAAGCGCCGTTACTGCTGATAAAGGCAATGTCGGACGTTGCACCGGTGTCAAAGTTGCCGGTACCCGCGATGTAGAAGCCCTGGGGTTTGGCGATCGGTTGCTCATTCGTACCCAACACAGGCGTAGCCTGACCGACGCGTTGCACGCCATCCATAAACCAAATGCTCAGCGCCCCAGCCTGGTTGCTCCAGAGCAAATCCCAATCGCCATTACCGTCGAAATCGCCCGTTGCCTCCAGTGTCAGACCTGCGGCATCCTGACTGGTGGCGATCGTAGCGCGGCTAGCCGTTGTGGCCGGATTGGTCGCGTCAGTATACCAAACAGAGAGTTGGTTGTCGGTTTTGTTATACCAGAGCAAATCGGAGATGGTGTCGTTGTTGAAGTCACCAGCCCCTGCGATTTCCCACTTGCGATCGGTGACCGGATCGAGCGCCACGGCACCGTTCACCAGAGCATTGCTGCCCTCAACGCCGCCGCCCAGCCAAATCACGTTTTGGCCAGTGGCGGTGTTGCGCCAAACAAAGTCGGAAAGGCCATCTTTGTTAAAGTTGCCAACCGCTTGAATTTCCCACTTGGCGTCTCGAATGGCGGGGCCAAAGGAGGTGGCGGTGGGTGTGGTCGCGCCGCTGAGGGACAAGGCACTTTGGCCGGTGGCGGTGTTGCGGAACACCAGGTCAGTGGTGAGGTCGCCATTGGCGTCATTGGACACGAGCAGCGCCCTACCGGCAGTCAGGCTGAAGCTCTGAGTTGCTTCAATCGAGCCTGCTGTACCAATCGTTGGGTCATCGACATTCACATCGACGGTGTAGGTACTGCCAGAGGCGATCGCCGCGCCGCGCTTCAGTTGCAAAACCCTACTGCCTGGTGTGGAGCCATCAGCCACCTCAAAGAGGGCTGCATTTGCGCCGGTGAGGCTCAGGTTGTTGGTGCTGGTCGCCGCGTCCGGGTCAACTACCGCAATGTTCGCCACCCTCACTGCCGCATTGGCGCTGGCATTTTCCGGCAGGCGTCCGGTGCTCAGGGGCGTCAGGGTCACGCCAGTGGGCGCATCGTTGACCTTGGTGAAGGTGCCGATGGTCACTACGCTTGGTGTCGTGGTGTTAGGCGTCTGCTCGTTATCCTTGACAACCACGGTATAGCTCGGTGCTACCTCACCGCCGTCGTGGACAAATCGAATCTGGCTCGCATTCACTTGCTGTTGAGTGAAGCTTGTGACCGCGTTGCCAGCTAGACCCACAACCTCGAACTGACCACCAGTGATGCTAGACACCGTGAAGGTGAGCTCATTGGCCCCATCGTTCGAATCAACGGCTTTCAAATTCGCCTCAGTCAGGACAACTGCACCCCCCTCGGCAATGGAGAGCGTATTGGTCTGGATGACCGGACTGGTATTGATGGCATTGCCAACGATCACCTGGAAGGTGCGAATCTGCTCAAAGTCTTTACTGCTGTCAGCATCGTCTAGCTTGAACGAAATCGTTGCAATGCCCGTTGCCCCGGCGATGGGGGTAATGGTTAGCTTGCGATCGCTGCCATTACCAACGCTGGTGTTGGCTACGGTGACTAAGGCAGTATTGCTAGACGTGAGTTCAGAGATCACGATCTCGCCCACCGGAGAGTTACCGGTGGCATCGATATCGCTCACGGTGAAGGTGACATCGAAGGCGCTAGCATCTTGAGCGACTCGCCGATCGGCCAGGGGCCCCTGTGGAGACGGGGTTGTCTAGGAGAAGATTAGTGTTGGGGGCGGGCGAACCCGACAGGTCCAGCACTGATGCAGGGATGTCGCCAGACAAGCCATTGTCAGACAGCGTGAGGTTGTTGAGGTTGGTCAGTTCCCCCAAGTTTTGAGGAATGCTACCTGTCAAGCTGTTGTTGCTCAGGTCTAGCTCTGTGAGCGTGGTAATGGTTCCTAATCCCGTTGGAATCGGGCCAGTGAGGCCCGTACTGCCGACTGAGCCCTGGCCTTCGAGGCGGCGATTGCCAAAGAGTAGCAATACCGTCAGGTTCGGAAGGTTTCCACCAGAAAACGTATCCGGGATGGCCCCGCTCAGGATATTGCCGGAAAGATCCAGCGTTTGGAGACCTTCTAGGTCGGCTAAGCTTGAGGGAATTGAACCACTCAGACCGTTGCCTCGTAGGTTGAGGGTCGTGATCTCCGACAGGCCGTTCAAGGCGCTTGGCAATACACCAATCAGGTTCTTGCTAACCAGTGTGATGCCTGAAACGCGCCCATTTCCGTTGAACGTGAGGCCAGTCCAGGTTGAGGCGACGGAAACATCTGGAACGGTATTGCCACTGAGTGCCCAGGGTGTTTCGCCGGTGCCAAAGATCCAGCTCGCGCCACCTGTGTTGTCGTAGAGCGCTTTGATTGCAGCGTAGTCTTCTGCATTCATCGGAGCTAGGACGCCTGCATAGGTAGCTTGGGTGGCGGGGGCGATCGCCACTTCCACCACCGGATTCCCCAGGGTCACCTCCAGATTCCAGTCGCCCCCTTGGTCGGCGCTGCCGGTGCGGGTTTTGGAGGCCGCGATCGCTGCTCCCGTCAAACCGTGCAACTTCTCCAGGAACTCAGCCCCCGCATCACCCGCCGCCACATTACAACCGTAGAGCAACAGCGAGGGCGCAGCCGATCCAGGCAGCGGCGCAAACCAGCTCGACACCTGCTCGGTGTACTGAGCCAGCGTGGTCAGGCTCAGTTCTGTATTACCCAAATAGAGACAGCCGGGAGCCCCGTGGGAAATCAGGTGAACCTGGGAAAGTTGATTATGGGCGTTGTACTGATCCAGCAGTGATGTAATTTGCTTGACACCATCACGGCTTTCGTCCAACACAGCCACAGCCGTGCCTGCCGCTAGACCTGCTGCGAGGTAGGCGTAGCCGTCAACCTTAGAATCTAAAATAACAAGAATCTCGGGAGATACCTGGGCAGAAGCAGCCTGGAGACCATCGAACTGCTGGCGATCGCCGGAGACGGGAAGCTTGTGAGACATGAAGGTTATTCCTAAAAAATTTAGCTAGAGAAGCCTGTACAGATCGTTGCTTACGGATCGTGTTTACGGATCGCTATCTGTATAAATTTATATTTTTTCGCCCCGAAATATCTAAAAGTTCTGCCTAAGAATTCCCATATATTCTTGTGGAATTGATGAATTTTCCGGTTTGTCTGACCAGAATTAGAGGTGCAGAAAATTACGAATTTACATCCGTTTATATACTGAGAGCGATCGCAATCCCCAGCAGCGCAACGGCCAGCAGCGCGACGCCAATAAATCGGTTGTCGTGCAGGTTCACCAGACTGGGGTCAACCGGCTCCGGAATCCAAGGCTGCGGCTCGGGTGGCTGGCGGGGGGTAGCACTGCTGCCGCGCTGGAGCCGCTCGTCGCTGGCCTCGGCGGCAGCCAGGTCAGGAATTTCGACAATCCATTCGGGGCGGGTTTTGAGCACCGGCGCTTCGAGGACGTAGAGCAGACGCTTGGCCAGATCCCGCGTTTCGAGGTCAGGGTGTTGGGTCAGCGTGCGACAGAGGGTTTGGGCTGATTGGCGATCGCCCCCGCCCTCATAGGCACTCACCAAAAACAGCTGAATCTCGCCTCCCCAAGCGCTGAGGGGATTAACTCGGGCGGTAGCAGATTCTAGGGCTGCGATCGCCCCCCGATATTGCCCCCCCTCGAAGGCGCGTTTGCCGCGCTCGAACGCTGCAGCGATGATCGCATGGGTATCATCTGCTGAGGCGCGGTTGTCATCCGGGGCAGGTTGAGCGCGATCGTCGGTCATGGGCTCGGGATAGCAGTAAACGCACGAGGATTATTATGCCGCGATCCAGGATGCCGCGATCTGGCATCACCGAAACCCAGCTTTGAAGCCTAATCCGCTGCGGGCTGACTGGGGCCGACTACCATCTGCACCGCAATGGCTTTGCCACCGGGGCGATGATGGCGATCGCCCCACTCGCGCAACAGCTGATCGAGCTCCGTCAAAGCGCCCGCAACCTGGTCTTCGGGAATATCCAGCTCCTCCAACACCCGCATCGCGTGGGGTCGTCGCTGAGCCCAGTCCCGCATCATGCGAAAAAACCGCGCCGTGTCTTCCACCGTAATAAAGGTGCGTTCCTCCTCATCCGCCGGAGAGTAGGACACCCGCGTCAGGGCATAGTAGGGCGTACCCCAGGGCAGATCGATGCGCATAATCGTGCCCGAGTAGAGCAGGCGGCGACGAATATGTTCTGCCAGCGCTTCGCTCAGGGGCAACTGGCGTCCCTCAGGCACATCCTCCTGGGAGCGCTCGTGCAGAAACTCCAATAGTTCCATCAGCTGAAACGAATTAATCGCCTGGGCATCCGGCAGCTCGGCGGGAAGCTTTGCTTCGATGTAGGCTTTCTCATCCGCATTCAGACCGTTATTGGGAAAGCGCGACTTCCCCGGCACCCAAGCGTAGCGCTCTAGCCAGACGTAGGGGAACTGAATCAGATAACGGGGCTCCTGGGAGCCGAGCATCTTGAGGATTTTGCCTTCGGCCAGTTCCAGCCGCACTTCCTCCACGATCGCCTTCACCCGCTTGGGCTCGATGTGGTGGAGATGGCCGGTCATCCGTAGATTCTCGCCCTGTTCCAAATAAGTCGTATAGATCGCGCACTTCGCCGCTGTCGCCGCCGCATCCAAAAACGCCCCATGGCGATGTCCCCCGGTGCGCATCGCCGTAAAGGCCAGATACAGGAGGATCTGATCCATCGCACTGGGGCTCAGGCGATTAATGATTTCAATATCGTTCGTCATAAGCCTATGGCTACACAATCACGACCTGGAGGGTCTGAGGTATCACGATTTTGAGGTGTCACGATAACGATCGAGTTTGGCCAACCGTGAAATTTCCAGTGAAATCCCCGTCCGCTCCCTGATTCATGCCACCCTAGATGTCAGTCTAGACGGTGAATGAACATGATCCAAACCTAAGACCGAAACCAAAGACTAAAATCAAGACCAAACTGAAGATCTCTCAAATCGAAGATCTCAGTAAATCCAGGATGCCCACCGCGCCACACTGACTAGCGGCTGACGAGCGGCAATGCGCACTGAATTTGCGACGAGCTTAGCGCCAAACTTATTCCAAACCCATCTCGCACTTCCATCTCACACTTTATTTCCGGCCACTGCCACGGTGCAAACAACACTGTTGAGCCCAGAGGCCGAGCGGCAAAGCCTGCGCCTGGAAGCCAGGACACGAGCGGTTCGTTTGCCGGGTCGTTTGCCATAAATACGCAGGCTGCAAGTTCAATCTCTTCATGGTCGTCCGGAAAAAATTTCGTAGGGGGATACCCCTAGATTCATCGGCGTTTCCCAAAAATCAGGATAAAATCTCAGGAAATCTATTGAATTCACGTGCTCTTTACTACTGTTCTCTCACCGTAAAGTTATCGATAACAATTTGCGCGATCGCCAGGATCAACGGCTCCCATCCCCGGCCAAGTGACGCAAAATCTTCGGGAATTGGCTGACTGTGGCAAAATCGATGGAAGCTTTGTCATAGGTGATGCATCCGCTGCCCTGCGCCCGGATGCGCCCGGATGGCATTTGCTCTGGCTAAACCTTCTCTTGCTTCTATGACTGGCACTCCGGCGACACTCCCTCCCCAACTTCCGCCCCAATACGACCCTTCCCAGACTGAAGCCAAGTGGCAAGCGCTCTGGGAGAAAAATCATGTCTTCCAGGCGGATCCCAGTCGCGAAGGACCTGCTTACTGCGTCGTCATTCCACCGCCGAACGTGACCGGGAGTTTGCACATGGGCCATGCCTTTGAGGCATCGCTGATTGATGTGCTGATTCGCTACCAACGCATGAAGGGGTGTAATACGCTGTGGCTGCCGGGGACAGACCACGCCAGCATTGCGGTTCAGACGATTCTGGAGCAGCAACTCAAGGCAGAAGGCAAGACTCGGGCGGATTTGGGTCGCGAGCAGTTTCTGGAACGGGCTTGGCAGTGGAAGGCCGAGTCGGGGGGAACGATCGTCAACCAGCAGCGACGCCTGGGCGTCTCGGTGGACTGGACGCGGGAGCGCTTCACGATGGATGAGGGGCTGTCGGCGGCGGTGCTGGAAGCGTTTACCAGGCTCTACGACGAGGGTTTGATCTATCGGGGAAATTATTTGGTCAACTGGTGTCCGGCCTCCCAGTCGGCGGTGTCGGATGTGGAAGTGGAAAACCAGGAGGTGAACGGCCACCTGTGGCATTTTCGTTATCCCTTGAGCGATCGCTCCGGCTATCTTGAAGTGGCGACGACGCGACCGGAGACGATGCTGGGGGATACGGGCGTGGCGGTGAATCCCCAGGACGATCGCTATAAAGATTACATTGGCAAGACCCTGACGCTGCCACTGGTGGGCCGGGAGATCCCGATTATTGCCGATGACCATGTGGATCCCGAATTTGGCACCGGTTGCGTCAAAATTACCCCGGCCCACGACCCCAATGACTTTGAGATGGGCCAGCGCCACGGCTTGGAATTCATCACGGTGATGAATAAAGATGGGTCGATGAATGGGAATGCGGGGCAGTTTGAGGGGCTTGATCGATTTGAGGCCCGCGAGGCGGTGGTGCAGGCGCTGGAGGCTGCGGGCAATTTGGTCAAGATTGAGGACTATACCCACAGTGTGCCGTTTAGCGATCGCGGCAAAGTCCCGGTCGAGCCACTGCTGTCCACCCAGTGGTTTGTCAAAATCGAACCCTTGGCTCAAAAAGCGCTGAGCAAGTTGGACGATCAAAATTCGCCGGACTTCGTGCCCGAGCGCTGGCGCAAGGTCTATCGCAATTGGCTGGCAAATTTGCGGGACTGGTGCATTTCGCGGCAGCTCTGGTGGGGCCATCAAATCCCGGCTTGGTATGCGGTGAGCGAAACGGGGGGGGCGATCGCTGACCACACGCCCTTTGTGGTTGCAGGCAGTGAGGCCGAAGCCCTGGCCAAGGCCCAGGAAAAGTTTGGCCGAGAGGTTCAACTCGAGCGCGACCCGGACGTGCTCGACACCTGGTTCTCCTCGGGGCTCTGGCCTTTTTCGACGATGGGTTGGCCCGCCCAGACCGAGGATTTAGCCCGCTACTATCCCACCAGCACCCTGGTGACGGGATTTGACATCATCTTTTTCTGGGTGGCCCGGATGACGATGATGGCGGAGCACTTAACCGGGCAGATGCCGTTCCAGGATGTGTTTATCCACGGCTTGGTGCTCGATGAGCAGGGCAAAAAAATGTCTAAGTCCAAGGGCAACGGCATCGACCCCCTGGCACTAATCGACAAGTACGGCACGGATTCGACTCGCTACGCCCTGATCCGCGAAGTCGCCGGAGCTGGTCAGGACATCCGCTTGGCCTACGATCGCACCACCGATGAATCCCAAACTGTCGAAGCCAGCCGCAATTTCACCAACAAGCTCTGGAACGCCTCCCGGTTTGTAATGATGAACCTGGGTGGCCAAACCCCGGCCCAGTTGGGTGAACCGTCGGGCGAGTTAGAATTGGCCGATCGCTGGATCCTCTCGCGCTTCCATCAAACGGTGCAAGAGACCCGCGAACAAATTGAACGGTACGGCCTCGGCGAAGCTGCCAAGGGCTTGTATGAATTCACCTGGAACGACTTTTGCGACTGGTATATCGAACTGAGCAAGGGGCGCACCTTCGGCCCAGACGGCCCCGAGAAAACCCAGGCCCAGCAAGTTCTAGCCTACGTGCTCGAAGGCATCCACAAACTCTTGCACCCGTTTATTCCCCACATTACCGAAGAGCTGTGGCACACCCTCACCCAGACCCCGGCGGAGCAGACCTATGTGGCGGTGCAGTCCTATCCGGAATCTGACCCGGCTTGGATCGATCGCGAGCTGGAAATTGACTTTCAACTGCTGATCGAGACGATTCGCACCGTGCGTAATCTGCGCGCAGAGGCGGGGATTAAGCCTGGAATCAAGGTGCCGGTGCTGTTGCAGACCGAGAGCGATCGCGAAGCCAAAATCCTCACCGCAGGCCAAATCTACATCCAAAATCTGGCCAAGGCCGAAACCGTCACCATCGCCGACGCCAACGCCGCCTCTCCACAGCAGAGCATCGCAGGCGTCACCGGCACCGTGCAGGTTTCGATTCCCCTCGCCGGTCTGATTGATCTCGACGAGCTCAAAACTAAGCTGAGTAAAAACCTGGAAAAAGTCGAAAAAGAAATAAAATCGTTGTCCGGGCGCTTGAATAATCCGGGGTTTGTCAACAAAGCGCCCGCAGACGTGATCGATGGAGCCAAAGCGGCCCTGGCAGAAGCCGAGACCCAGGCGGAGATCCTGCGCGATCGCCTCACCCGCCTCTAGCCCTTAACCCCAACGCGGATTCCCATGCTTTATCTGGCTGACGTTCGGCACGACTTTCGGGAGCAGACCCTGCATCTCAAGCTGTTGGCCCAGTGCCTGTCCGAAGGCGTTTGGCAAGTTTTGGCCCAGCCCAATCCGGTGCAGATTCAATGTGCGATTCCACCCGCTGTGACGGGACTGGCGCTGGTGGAGCTGTCGGGCGATCCTGCGGGGTTGAGCGGAGCCCATCGCCCCAGTGTCGAAGTCCAAGATGCCACAGCTTGGCTATTGGATATCATCGCCAATTTTCTCAAAAGCGGCGTCACCGCTGAGTTTTTGCAGTCCGAAACCGAGCGGGCGGAACAGTGGCGGCAAGCCCTAACGCTCCAAAGCCAGGAACTGGGGCGGCGCACCTTGGAGCTAGAGGCCCGCATGGGCCAAATTCAGCAGTTGGAAGAAAAACTCCAGAGCGATCGCCAAGGCGAAGCCGCCGAATCAGCGGGAGAGTCGCCGTAAAATAAAAGCAGCTGATTGCTTGTCCTCTTCGGCAGCCATGCTACGCAAAGCTCAAAGCTTCAGACCTCCTGGCCGCTTTGGGCAACTCAACCCATAACAGCTGAATCCGTTCGTTCAGGGCTAACCATAAACCAGACCAAACAGCGAGCCGAGGAGCAGCAGCGACCACGGTTGGGACTGCTGGAGCGTTTGAAATCGCGAGGTATCTGACAGGGAGTAGCTTTAGCAGGCCATCAATGCCTCACAACTGGGGCCTCACAACTGGGGCCCCACAACTGGGGTCTCACAACTGGGGTCTCACAACTGGGGTCGTGGCTGGGGTCGTGGCTGGACTGCTCGCCAACAACACCTCGCGCACCAGCCGAGCCGCCGTCTTTTGGGCCAAACTGCTCGCGACCTGTTGACCGATACTCTGGAGTTCTGGCTTGACCAACAGCCGAGGAATCAGTTGCAGCACCTTCATTGGGTCGAAGCCCTGGGTTTCCCGCAGAATTTTGAGGATACGCTGGAGTCGCTCGAGGCTTTCCAGTTCCTGGGGGGGGAGGCTGGGCTGGGTCGCGTTGGAAGCCGACACCGATTGGCCCGTGAGTTCGCGTAGGCGATCGCCCACCGACCGCAACCCCGAACTCATCTGCTGCAGCGTACTGCGCCCCAGCAAATCCAAACTGTTCACGACCTCATCCACCAGCTGCTCCCGGATGAACTCGCCGCGTTCCGAGAACAAAAAGTCAATGGTTTGATCCAACACCCGATCGAGATCATAGTCATCACTGTCCCGCGCATTGCTCAGCAAATTCTCTAGGCGGTTCCACCGAAACGAACCATCCTTGAACAACAAATCCCGCAGCGACGCACGCAACTCCGGCGAGGGATCTGTCAGCAGCCGCTTGGCGATATAGGGATAGGCCTTGCTCAGCACCTTGAATTCGGGATCGACGTTGATGGCGATGCCCTCTAGGGTCACGAGCGATCGAATAATCAGGGCATAGTAGGCCGGAACCCGAAACGGATATTCATACATCAGCTCCGAGAGCTGATCGGTCATGCTCTTGAAGTTCAGCTCCGCCACACTGCTGCCCAAGGCATTGTTAAACACCTCCGCCAGCGCCGGAATAATCGGCCTCAGGTCGGTATCCGGCGTCAAAAAGTCGAGCTTGATATAATCCTGGGCCAGCAGATCAAAGTCGCGGTTGACCAAATGCACCACCGCCTCGATCAGACCGTAGCGCTGGTAGGGCTTGATCTCGCTCATCATGCCAAAGTCCAGATAGGCCAAGCGGCCATCGGGCATCGCCAGCAAGTTGCCAGGGTGAGGATCGGCATGAAAAAAGCCATGTTCTAGGAGCTGGCGCAGCGAACACTGCACGCCCACTTCCACTAGGCGGGTGGGGTTGCTACCCTGGGCTTCGATCGCCGCCATCTGGGTCAGCTTCAGGCCCGTGATCCACTCCATCGTCAGCACCCGCCGCCCCGTGTAGCCCCAATAAATCGTGGGCACATAAATATCCTTGATATAGCCATAAAGCTGGGCAAAGCGCTCGGCATTGCGCCCTTCCTGGGTGTAGTCCATCTCGTCGAAGATGCGCTCGCCAAACTCATCCATGATCGCGACGAGGTCGCTTTTGAGTCGCGAACCCAATTTGTTCATGGCCCAAGCAGCGAGCCCCCGCAGAATATAGATATCTAGGGTGATCTTGTCGGCGAGACCGGGGCGCTGCACCTTGACGGCCACCTCTTCGCCAGTTTTGAGCTTGCCTCGATAGACCTGACCGAGGGAGGCTGCAGCCACGGGGGTTGGGCTCAGCTCTGCATAAATGTCGTAGGGATGCGCCCCCAGCTCTTCTTGAATGAACTGGAAGGCGATTTCGTTGGGAAACGCAGGCAGTTGATCCTGAAGCCGGGTCATTTCTTCGAGATAGACCGGCGGCAGCACGTCTGGGCGGGTGGAGAGGGCTTGGCCAATTTTGATGAAGGCGGGGCCGAAGTGGGTCAGAATTTCCCGCAGTCGCACGGCGCGTTTCCGTTCGTTGCGATCGATGGCCCCCGTTTGTTTATCCCAGAGGAGACTCAGGGAAAACAGCAGGATAGGCCGTAGGACATTGAAGCAGCGAAAAAAAACCTGGGCGGGGCGATCGCGATAATGGGCCGCGATCGCCTCGGGGTCATAGCGCAACAGCATCGGATCCATCTCCCCCGGCCCCCCAAGATTCTGATCGCGCGGTGTCACCTCGGGTGGGATGGTTGCCAGTGCCGTCGAAGCGGGTTCGACCACAACAACCGGGGCATGGGGGTCGGGGCGCAGTTGGACTTGTACAGTCATAGAAGTCGGAAGCTGTAGGGATGGAGCGTATTGCTGAAGCGGGGAGCTTCAAACATTGTAACAATGTATTTCAGAGTATTTCAGACCCAGGCGAGTTTGAGATCCAAGGCGATTGCAAGCCTCTGCTTCCTGGAGATGAATGATGACGCTGGGATTGCACTGGACTAGGCCAAATGTTTTACCGGTTCCGGAAGAACCTGGCAGAATGTTTCTAGAAACGTTTCTAGATCAATGTTTCTAGATCAAAGACCCTGGATGCCGCTTGTGAAAGGTTCATGCTCCAATCCTTAAGTATTCGGAATTTTGCCCTCGTCGATCGCCTCGACCTCGATTTGGGTGCGGGTCTGCATGTGTTGACGGGGGAAACCGGGGCCGGTAAGTCGATCATTCTGGATGCCCTAGATGCGGTCTTAGGCGGGCGGGTTCCGGGTCGGGCGATTCGCACTGGAGAGGCCCGTGCCACCGTGGAAGCAACGTTTAAGCTTCAGCCCTCACTGGTGGATTGGCTCA
>JAAUOP010000305.1 GCA_012034805.1 Synechococcales cyanobacterium CRU_2_2
CGGCAAGTCCTTTGCGGCTTAGGCACAAGCATCCCATCAACCGCCGATTTTGGGCTTAGGTTTGGGCTTAGGGATGAAGCAGGAGCTACGTTTCCTGCTTCATCCTGGGTTCCCTCCTGGGTTCGCTCCTTGGCGTTGCGGCAGAGGCCGCAGCCAAATCATGGCAAAGTCATGGCAAAATGCAGAAGGGCGATCGCTCAAAATTTTGTCTGGAATGGATTAAGGTTTTGAGATTAAGGTTTTGAGATTAAGGTTTTGAGATTAAGGTTTTGAGTGCTATGACCCTGACTGCGGAAGATCTATTTACCAACGGCATTGAGCGCTACAAAAATGGCGAGCCCGTGGCCGAGCTGATTCCGGTGTTTAAGGAACTGTGCGATCGCGCCCCCAAGAGCAGCCCCGCCTGGACTTGCCTGTCTTGGCTGTACCTGTTGTCGGATAAGAACGAAGCCGCTTACAAAGCTGCCCACAAGGCAGTCAAGCTCAACCCGCAGGATCCCCAGGCGCGACTCAACGTGGCGATCGCCATGCTAGAAACCGGTAAAAAAGGTATCCGCGACCACATCGATGCAGCCCAGCAACTGGTCACCGTGTCCCAGGAGCTGCGCGAAGAGGTCGAGGAAAGTATTGCCGATGGCTTTAAGCGCAAACCGGAGTGGAAGACGCTCAAGCGGGTTCAGGACTGGATTTTTGCAGCGGAATAGGGCTGAATGAAGCGTAATCTTGCAAAGCTCCCCAGGAAACCATGAAAGATCAGCTGCTGCGTGGCCTAAATTTTGTGTTGATGGTCGATGTCTTTTTCGTGTTGGCCAGCTTTGTTTGGTTCGCGATCGCTCTCACGGGCCGCAGCCTCAATCTTCCCCTGGGGTTCGACCTCTGGCACCGCCTTTGGGAACCCCTGTTCATGCCTGCGATCGGACTGGTCATGGCCGGAGCGCTGGTCAGCGGCATCACCACCTGGGTGCTCAACAAGATAGCCGAGATCAAACCCAGCCGTCCCTAGAGAAAATCTTTTAAGGCGGCGGCCAGATCTGGAAACTGAAACTGGAAGCCGCTGACTTGGGTTCGCTTGGGCAAGACCTGTTGTCCCTCGAGCACCACCTTTGCCCCCTCGCCCAGTAGCAGGTCTAGGGCAAACCCCGGCACGGGCAGCCAAGACGGGCGTCCGAGGACATTGCCCATTACTTCGGCCACGGTTTTCATCCGCACCGGGTTGGGGCTGGTGGCGTTGTAGGTACCGCTCATCTGGCCATCGGTCAGCGCTTGGATGATCAGATCGACCAAATCCTCCCGGTAAATCCAAGAGAACCACTGCTGGCCCGTGCCAATGGGCCCCCCCGCGAAGGCCCAGAAGGCGGGCAGCATCTTGGCGATCGCACCGCCATTGCCGACCACAATGCCAATGCGCAAAATCACCAGCCGCGTCCCACTCGCCGTGACGGGCTGGGCTGCTGCCTCCCACTGGCGGCAAACCTCCGCCAGAAAGTCATCCCCGGAAGGGCTGTCTTCATCAAAGCTGGCGGTCTCACTGGTGCCATAGAAGCCGATCGCTGAAGCGCTGACCAGCACCGCTGGCTTGGAGTCGGCTTGGGCGGCTGGCTCTGTCCCGCCCTGCAGGATCGCCTTAACCACTTGCTCAGTGGTTTTGATGCGGCTCTGTAAAATTTCTTGCTTCTGTGTCTCGTTCCAGCGTTTTTCGGCGATGGGCTCCCCCGCCAGATTAACCACACCATCACAGCCTAGAATGGCTTGCTGCCAACCTTCAGGGCGATCGGGATGAATGGCGATCGCAACCACCTGGGGAAATCTTGCTGCCGGAAATCGTCGCTGGGCCAGGGCCGGATTGCGGGTCAGCACCCGCACCTCATGGCCAGCCAGCGTGAGCTTCTCCACCAACCGCTGCCCCACAAACCCCGTCGCCCCTGTTACTGCAATTTTCATGACACCGATGCTCACACCCATCCAAAAACCTACGTGGACTCACTCTATCGCGTCAGATTCACCGTTGAAATGTAAATTAAAAGCAGGACGAATTATAAATTTTTGGGTAATCTGTATACACATCAGTCTAGATATGCGTCGGCCTTGCGATCGCACCCTAACCCCTTGGGAGCCTTGCAGGACGAGTTTAAACCTCTACTGGGGGCAAAGAAAGAGCAAAATCGTTCTGAAAGGCTCTGTCAGTGGAGAATGACTATAGAGTGTTGCGAGCTCTACCCAGTTAGCACTGGACTATCGACAACCCCAAGATATATCGACCCCGATATATTGGGTGAGGGAATCGGGTTTGGGTGCGGCCTCGCAAGCGCGCCTCAAGTCTGGCCTAGAAGAGATCTGACTCAGTAAGTTTCTGTTCGTCTGCCCACATTTCAAGAGATTCTGCTTATGGCACCGGCCAAAATTCTCATTATTGAAGACGAGACTGCCGTCCGTACTCTCATCTTCCGGTTCCTATCCAAGCAGGATTACCAGGTGGAAGCTGCCGAAGACGGTAAGACCGGTATGGCCCTCTTTGAGAAGTTTAAGCCCGATCTTGTGATTCTGGATGTCAATTTGCCAGACACCACGGGCTACGCCCTTTGTAACGAAATGCAGGGCCGCACCGGCGTATTTGTCCTGATGTTGACCAGCCGCGATGACGAAGCAGACAAAGTCGAGGGCTTTAAGCAAGGCGCGGATGATTACATCACCAAGCCCTTTGGTCTGATCGAACTCGGTGCCCGCGTCGGCGCGATTTTGAAGCGTCAGCGTACGGTGACGGTGTCAGAGCAGCAGTGCCTACAGTATGAAGGCCTGAGCATTGACCCGATTCGCCGAGAGGTCAACCTCAACCACGAAATGGTGCCGCTGACGGCATTGGAGTTCGACCTCTTGCATTTCTTGGCCAGTCATCCCGGTCGCGTATGGCGGCGGGCGGAGCTGATTCAGGAAGTCTGGGACTATGACTATGTGGGCGACCAGCGGGTCGTGGATGTTCACATTGGCCAAATCCGCAAAAAGATTGAGCTGGATATTAGCCAGCCATCGTTGATTCAGACCGTTCGGGGTGTGGGATATAAATTTGAGGCCGCTCCCCGAGGAGAAGGCGTTGAGGAACTGGCAGACCAGATTTAGTGGCTCCGATTTAGGGGACGGGTTTGCGGCCCAGCTGACCGGCCATCAGGCGAGGGCGATCGCTCTCGCCCAGGCCATCCGCCGCATAGCCCACAGGCCCGCGCGCCGAACCCAGACGATCGGTGGCCACTG
>JAAUOP010000306.1 GCA_012034805.1 Synechococcales cyanobacterium CRU_2_2
GTGCCGGGCTATGGCATGGCTGTGGCCCAGGCCCAGCACAGCGTGCGTGAGCTGGCGGACCAACTCGAAAAGAAAGGCGTGGAAGTCAAATATGCGATTCATCCCGTGGCGGGCCGGATGCCGGGCCACATGAACGTGCTGCTGGCGGAGGCCAATGTGCCCTACTCCCAGCTCTACGACATGGATGACATTAACAGCGAATTCGAGCGCACGGACGTGGCCCTGGTGATTGGCGCGAACGATGTGGTCAATCCCGATGCCAAGGAAGATCCCAACAGCCCGATCTATGGGATGCCCATCCTGGAAGTGGACAAGGCCAAGAACACCATCGTGATCAAGCGCAGCATGAAGCCGGGCTATGCGGGCATCGACAATCAGTTGTTCTACCGCGAGAAGACGATGATGTACTTTGGCAGCGCCAAGGAAGCGGTGGCGGATTTGGTCTCTGAGATCAAGCAGCTCTAGGATCCAAGGAGATTTCCAGAAAACACAACCCCCGTAGGGGCAGGTTTAGCAAAAAGTCTACTGCTTTGACCGCAAGATCCATGCAAAACCGGCCCCTACCCCAGCTTCGTCATTTGTCCCAGATACTTCGTCTGGCGAAAATTCAGGGCTGCATCCTGCCAAAAATCATCGCCCTTGAGATATTCGGGATAGACCAACAGCTCCGCTAGATCCTCCCGCCCCACCCAGGTCGCTTCCAAAATCGCCAGGGCATCGGTCGCATCCGGCGGCAAAAAATCCAGGCTGATCTCCCCCTCGCTAGAATCCACCGCCATATAAAAAGCGACATGGTGGATCTGGTTGGCCTGATCCAAGAACTCATGGACATAGGCAATGCGGGAAGTCTTCACCGTCAAACCGCATTCCTCTAGGGTTTCCCGCTCGGCACAGGCGAAGATGGAGCTGTCCTCGGCTTCGAGGCCACCGCCGGGGGGAAGCCAAATGATGTTGCCGGGGCGTGATCGCGACCTATGCTTGACCAACAAGATTTCATTGGGGGCAGTGGCTCCGTCGTTGGCACGGACTAGCAGGGCAGCAGCACGGACTCTATGGCGCATCGAAAAGTGGGGAAATAACTCTTTTACTGTAGCGGGTTGCCTGGTTGGTTTCCTTGGCGGTTTGCTGCTTTGCCTTGGGGCTTAGGCTGGTAAGGTCAAAAAGGTCTATCTGCCATCCCTTGGTCTTTTTGACGCATTGCTATGAAACGTCTTCTCTCACTGGCCGTCAGCCTCGTCATCCTGGTGCTGATCTATTGGAAGGTGGATTTTGCGGAGCTGATTGCGGTGTTGCGGAACTGCGATCGCCGCTGGCTCCCCACCAGCCTGGCCATGGTGATCCCCATTACGCTGATTACCGCCTGGCGTTTGCAGCAGCTCATGCCCAGATCGAAACGGGGGGACCGAAACCTGGGCGGTGCAGAGATTTCGCCCCTGCCCTTTGGGGAGGCCAATCGGTTGATTTTGGCGGCCAGTGCGTTGAATATGGTGCTGCCGTCGAAGATGGGGGATATTGCCAAGGCTTATTTTATGGGCGATCGCGGTCACCTCGACCGGTCTCTCTCCCTCTCTCTGGTGGTGTTTGAAAAAGCCTGCGATATGCTGTCGCTGCTGCTGTGGTGCGCCTTTGGCCTGCTGTTGTATCCGCAAAAGGATGGCCTATTTTGGTTCTTTACGGTCAGCATTCTGGGCGGATTGGCCATGGGATTGCTGCTGTTGGGCTCGGCGCAATTTGCCCAAGCCTTTTTCAATCTGGGCCGAAATATCGCCCCTAAGAAAATGAAGCCCAAGTTTGAGAAGTTACATAAGGCTTGGGGGGAAATGCATCGCTATTTTTGGAGCGATAAGACCCAGCTTGCCAAGATTACGCTGACGTCGGTGTTTCTCTGGTTCTTGCACTTGCTGCAAATTTGGTTCTTTATCCTGGCGCTGAAGGAAGCGGTGCCTGCGCTGGTTAATTTTGCCCTGTCGCCTTTAGCCATCCTGGCGGGGCTGTTGCCGTTGACTTTTGCGGGGGTGGGGACGCGGGATGCGGCGTTGGTGTTGTTTTACCAGCCCTATATGCCGGAGGCAGCGGCGGCGGCGTTGGGGGTGCTTTGTACGTCGCGGTATTTTTTGCCTGCGATCGGGGGTTTGCCCTTCCTTAATCAGTATCTCAGCGCTGTGAAGACGATGAAAGCTAGATAAATATTGAGGCTCAAGTGACAGCTTTGTTGATTCAGGAAGGTCTCAGCGTTTGAATAAGCTGCTGACGCTGATTTCCACATCGGGAAATGCCAGTAGCGACAATGTGCCACTACGGAGAACTTCCACGGAGCGGTAATCTCCATTCACGGGGTCGCGGTGGACAACCAATTCACGAGCTTTAAGATTAGAGACCCAATAATCTTTAAGTCCTGCCGCTGCATAGGTTTTGCGCTTGACTTCCAAATCCTTGGCTAAGCTAGATTTAGAAAACTCAATCACTAGGAATACGTCTTCGGGATAAGGGTGGCGTTCGTAATAAACTTCCCCCAAAGGCCGAACAACGGAAATATCTGGCTCCGGTTCAGAGCCTTGCTTAAGCAGCGTGATGGGTCTTGCTTCGCTTACGCGAGCCCGAGAACCCAGCTTTCTACGCAGATAGGTGGCTGCCTCTTCGCCCAGATATCGGTGTTCAGGTCCTTCGGGTGGCATTTCTACAATTTGTCCATTTAACAGCTCCACAGCACGATCGCGTAGCACCCCCGTCGCCACCAGCTCGTGATATTCCTCAACCGTCCACGTCGCGAGCGTCACCGTCATGGCCAGAGCCCTAACCGTTGATTACTGACCTCAGCATAGCAACATCGCCCATGGATACCCCCATGAATCGGCGCATAATGGAATCAGGTCCAAATCATCAGGCAATGGCTGGAGCTGTCCCATGGTCCTACTGCAAGATCCCGCACTGCAAACCCGCTTTATCAGCGTTCAGGATTACCACCGCATGATCGAGGCCGAGATCTTCGGCCCCGAAGAGCGCATTGAACTCTTACTCGGACAACTCATCCCCATGGCCGCGAAAGGCTCTCCCCACAGTGCTGCCGTGGCTCGCGCCCGTGACTTATTTGACGATCAATTAACAAGACAACAAAGCGCAGATTCGTTTGCAAGAGCCCGTGATCTTGCAAGACCACTCAGAGCCGGAACCTGATCTCGCTCTCGTCAAGCCAGACTCCAACTACTACGAAGCACAACATCCCCAAGCCTCAGATGTGTTCCTAA
>JAAUOP010000307.1 GCA_012034805.1 Synechococcales cyanobacterium CRU_2_2
GTTGCGCCAATGCCACTGCATCAATCGCAACAACACCGTAATTGCTCTCGGTGAAATCAGATTCCAACTCCGGTTCATCACTCAGCCACTCCCCACCCA
This sequence comes from Synechococcales cyanobacterium CRU_2_2, assembly GCA_012034805.1. Taxonomy (GTDB): domain Bacteria; phylum Cyanobacteriota; class Cyanobacteriia; order PCC-9006; family JAAUQQ01; genus JAAUOP01. The sequence continues at coordinate 100 of JAAUOP010000307.1, forward strand.
GAATATCCCAGTCTGGGCCCTCCTGAGACAGCTCAGAATCATCAGCCACCGCGCTAGACCCATCTAACATCAGTTCCTGAGCAGCAGTGCGAGAAGGAAGTTGAACCACCGTAATCCTCCAGCGATTAGCTTTGCCAAGCGCCCAACGACATTTTCCCTATTTTAGCGGTTCGCCAAGTCGGCAGGCAAAAACACGTTCAAACACAAATCCACCCCACCCACCCTCATCACCCTCTGCCTCCTCGCCTACGCCCACCCTCATCATCACCCTCTGCCTCCTCAACATCAAACGCCTCGCCATCATTCTCACCCTCATCATCAACACCATCCTCCTCCTCGGCTGGCTCGCCAGCAAAATCGCCCGAGACTAATCACTCTCACCACCGCCACCGCCCACTCACCCCTCCCGCAACACGACCCCCCTCCCACCAAGCCCTCCCCAATAGAACACCCACCAAACCAAACGAATCAAGCATCACCAACTAGCCAAGCCCCTTTGCTACAATATCCAGGCACCATAAAAACATAAGCGTGCCCCAATGAATCCCCCGGCGTTGCTGGATAGCGATATGATTTTGATGGAGCTCTGACTTTTCAGCTGAGGTAATTCCTGATGCAATGTCCCGAGTGCCAATCAACCCATATCTGTAAGAACGGCAAGAAGCGAGGAAAGCAAAACTACCTTTGTAAGGATTGTAGGCGGCAATTCATTGATGACTATGAACCCTACCTAGGCTATGGTCCAGAGGTTCAGCAGTTTTGTTTGCGGATGTATGTCAATGGGTCTGGATTCCGAGCCATTGAGCGGGTCACCGGCGTTCATCACACCACGGTCATCGATTGGGTCAAGCAAGTCGGAGAGCGACTGCCCGATGCCTACCAGCCCGAGGTGATGCCCGAGGTTGGAGAGCTTGATGAGTTAGAGACCTTCATTGGCAAAAAAAACAAAATTTGGATTTGGACAGCGGTCGATCACTTTCGCCCCGGCATCTTAGGCTGGGTCGTCGGAGACCATAGTGCAGAGACCTTTAAGCCTCTATGGGCAATCGTTGTGGCTTGGCGATGCTACTTCTATGTAAGTGATGGCTGGCCTGTCTACCCCATGTTTATTGCAGATGAAGATCATATCGTCAGCAAAACTTACATGACCCGAGTTGAGGGAGAAAACACCCGACTACGGCACTATCTAGCCCGACTACACCGAAAGACCTTATGTTATTCCAAATCGAAGGAGATGCTGATGCATTCACTCCGCTTACTTATTCACTATCTGAAATTTTGGGAGGTTCCAATTCCCTATGGCTATCATACCTAAATTCAGCAATGCCAAATAAAAAGCCTACGCAGATTCACTGATCTAGAAACAAGTCTTCCTCAAGGCTAAATGCCAAATCCTTCAGCCACTCTATAAACTCATTCACGTCCTGTTCAACTTGCAACCAAACGGCGGGATGCTTAGACACCAGTTGAGCAATCCGATCGCGGTCTAGCTCAAAGCCATAAAGATTGCGAACAATATGACGAAATCCCAAAAATTCCTGTAGTTGGCGAGCAGTCTCAGGACGGAGCATAGCCTGTCGCCCTTCTCGTGCAATCGTCATTCGATCCAGCAAGCGCTTGTGCCAATCACTACTAGAAGGAACACCACCGTTCAACTCAATCGCCACTAATCTAAAGATGCGCTCACAGCCAGTATAAAAGTTATGCAGTTTTAGCGCTAGACTCTCGTAAAACAGATGTGACCGAGCCGGATCAAGCTGAATTTCCTGCTGAACATCCTGAATTTCTTGCTCCAAGCGTTTCAGGCGATCGCGTTCAAGACTAATATCTGCAACCAGATCCTGAAGTTGATTAGCATTAATTTGTCGCATCAATGGCCTGTCCCCTGGCTAAAACTCGATCGCGAAACTGCGGTTCTAGCGACTCCAGCGGTTTTAAGTCAACCCATCGCTGACTCAGGCGATTGACCGCCGTTAATGCCTCCCAATACTGTTTGGAGCTTAAGCCAGCTACAGCTATGTCTAGATCGGATTGATTATGAAAGCAATTACTCAACAGTGACCCGAACAAGATGATCTGGGTTGCCCCAAAGTCTCGTTTGAGTAGGGTCGCAATCCTTTGTACGTCATGCCAAGCATCCCGCATGATGGTTTGCTGACGACGCCGCTGCTTAGTCCGTTGGCTGCGCCAATAATCTACATACTGCAGCTGAACCATGACTTTTGATCTTAAAAGCGACACCGCTATTGTAACTTCGGTAGTCCTGTTTAGGTAAGGATAGCCCCTTTGGAGCACTACCACCACCCCCGCCACCGCTCACCCCTCATCCACCCTCCACCCCCAACTCCCGCAACCGCCGCACCAACCGCTCAGCCCGCTCTTCAGCCCGCTCAGCTCGCTGCCGCTCCTCCTCCTTCTGCCGCCGCTCTTCCTCCTCCTCCAACTCAATCAACTCCCCCTCCCCCGTAAACAACCGCAACCTTTCCCCATCGAGCCCCAAGTACAAATCCAACTCCTGGCTCCACAAATAACCCCGCTCATTTGTTTGTAGTTCTTGATACTGGCCATCGATTAGCCTGAAGCCCCTTAAACTCAAACGTACGCGGATGAAACCAAAAATATTCCGGCAACCGCCATACATTTTGATACAGCGCCTTCTTCTCCGTTCGATCCCGACGCGCCGTCGAATCTGACAACAACTCAATCACCACATTCGGATAACGGCCCCCCTCACGCCACGTCATCCAGCTGTTGCGCAACCTCGGCTCGACCCCCAACACCACAAACACATCCGGCCCCTTAAAGTTCCGGTTTGTTCGCTGCGATTCGTCGTAATAAACCGTCGTGTTGCCAGAGCAATAGATATCATTGCGGTTGCGCCAATACCACTGCATCAATCGCAACAACAACGTAATTTGCTCTCGGTGAAAATCAGATTCCAACTCCGGTTCATCACTCAGCCACTCCCCACCCAGAATATAGCGGTTTTCAGAATTAAGGGATACAGTTATTAGTCTGGATAACCCAACAGAATAGCAATGAAATCCTACTCCCTTGACTTGCGCCAAAAAGTGATTGAGACCTACGAAAATGAGCCAATTTCCCAGCGGCAGCTCGCCAAACGGTTTCGGGTTGCTCCAAG
>JAAUOP010000139.1 GCA_012034805.1 Synechococcales cyanobacterium CRU_2_2
GCGATGGGGCGATGGGGCGATGCTGCAGCTTAGTTCTGATCCAGCTTTTTCGATTTGTCCAGGCTAGGGCGATCGCTGAAGGCAACAACAGACCCACCACTCCAAGCCCCGTTTTGAGCACTGGCCCACCTGCATCCCCCGGTAGCTTGGCCAACAGAACCATGCCAAACAACCCCAGTACCACACCGATGACCAGGGCAAACACATCCAGTCCTCCCGTGGTTTGAGGCGGCAGCGTATTGCGTAGGGTGGCCCCACAATTGCTGCAGGTATTGGCCCTGCGGCTAACTTCGGCGGAGCATTGTGGGCAGTTTGTGAGCTTGGGCATATTAGAGATAAGGGTGAACTGCTGGGCCAGGTTTAGGGTCTATCTGTAGGCTCGCGAGAACCCACCACGGGTGGGTGGGGCCTTTTCTGAGTTGAGCGCGATGTGCATCTCCAAATGGAGAAAGAAAATTTATATCCGCTCAAAGGAATTAGGATGCTCGTCTTTATCGTTCCATTAAAAAGTAAAGCTGTCTCCACCTCTTGGAGTAGAGTCTCCCAGTTGGTTGAACGATGTCTTCAATCCGCCTGTGGGCAGACTTCTCCAGCCTTTCAAGTCATCTTGGTCTGTCACGATGAGCCAGACATCCATTTTGAGCATCCCAATCTCAGCTATGTCACGGCCAGCTTTCCTGCTCCTGATTGTACGACGGGCACAGCGGCAGAGATTTTGCTGCGCAAGAACACGGACAAAGGGCGTAAACAACTTCAAGGCCTCGTTGCAGCTCAGGCCTTCAGTCCGACTCACACGATGCTGCTAGACGCAGACGATCGCGTCAGCAATCAACTCGCCCAGTGGGTGCAGCAGAACCCTGAGGCTTCGGGTTGGTTTTTTGAGCAGGGCTATCGATACAAGCCCGGAAGTCAATGGATTTATAAGAAGTTCAAGAAGTTTCACACCATGTGCGGCAGCTGCAACATCCTGCGCAACGACCTCAATCAGATTCCGGCGGAGCCTGAGTATAATCGCGGCTATGGCTACTACAGTCTCTATATTGATCATGGAAAAGTTCGCGATCGCCTAGCCGCCGCCGGGACTCCCCTACAGCCCCTGCCTTTCCTCGGTGCGGTTTATATGGTGCAGACGGGTGAGAATATCTATTTTGAAGCGTCTCGCATGTACCAAGGCATCGGCAAATATATCAACTACCGTTGGGTGACGCCTTCGCTGAGGGCGGAGTTTGGGCTCTGAGCGATCGATCGCCCAGTCCTGTTTGGCGGGGTTAGACACCGGGTGTTTGTTGGGGACTTGGACAGATCAGATCAGGGCTGGGGAAAGCACCCGGTGTCTGTGCGTAGATATCTACGGCATTGCAATCTCTATCAAAACTAAATTTGCTGGCAGACTCAGCCCCCCGGATTCCATATCCATTCTGGACAAGAGGACTTCGGTGGTTGCTCTGAAGGAGGTGTTTTGGATGGTTTAGTCATAGGCGGTGATTGCAGTTTTTCTGTCGGCAAAGGCTGATTTTGTCTCTCGCCTGCTGGGTTTGAATCAACTGAAGAAGACGAATTTGAGGGAGGTTTTGGTGCAGCGACTTCTGGCTTATTCGTGGGAAATGAGGGGATAGCTACGGGAGTTTTAGGAGATAAGGGGGTAGCTGTAGAAGATTTAGGCAATTCTACAGGGGGGAGAGATTCAGGAGGCTCAGCTCTTTCATAGCTGATATCAGGTTGGGATGATTCGGCAGGGGATGATTCAGCTGGAGGGTCTTCTCCCAGTCTGGTATTAAGAAGACTTGAAAATACGGATCCTAAATGGTGAAACCCAACTCCAGTCAGAATTATGCTTAGAATTACTCGTATAGCCCATCCCCTTGCGAATTCTTCCACCTCTGGGCGGTGGGGATTAGCCGCAGGGGCATTTACTTTCCCGGCACATCCCCACCCGCGATCGACCGAATCCCCTCACATAACCTTACAAACATCGGAAACAACCGCCGCACTACCGCCTCCGTGTCCCCCTCAATCTCATAAGTCACCCAATTCGGAATAATCGGAATCGCCATCTTCAACTTTGTAGAAGCAGGTGTCCCTTGCTTCCGCAACTCCGCCAGAATCTGTGCAAGCAACTGCTGCGTCTCAACACCCTGTAACGTCGGCCGCATCAATAATTCAATCTCATCAATCAACTCAGCCACAACAACCTCCGCCACCGGCTCTGGTACATCCTGCTTTACTAAGAGCTGGAAGTACTCCTTCTCTACCGGCACAATCTCAGCCCACTGAGCGTCAATCTTGAGCTGTATCCTCGGCTTCTCCGCCGCCTCAGCTTCGTCTTTCGCACGTTCAATGTCCTTTAGTAGCCCATACAAACGCTTTAGCCGATCTTGAACATCAGCAAGACGGTCTATCAACATAACAAACACACCTAAAGCCTAAAAAGCAAACATAAAAATATCTCCGGCCAGGATAACAGGCCCTACCGGGGCCGTTCAGGGCATCTCACTCCCCTCAAAACAACCCCGATCGCCCCCTACTCTCCCCCCTCTCAATCGATCGCCCCCAGTACAAAATCGGCCCAAAGTCGCTAATATCCCCCAAGCCTCCATCAAACCAATCTAGCTTGTTTATGCCCCACCCTCTTCACTATCAGCCAAATCCAGCCGATCGCCATCGAACTCTCAACCCTAAATTTTCCGCAACCGGAAAAGATTGCCAAATGATGACATCGCTGGGCAGGCAGTGGCCGTAGAGCGAGTGGAAAATTGGATCCGTGATCGCTGTTGATTGTCCGCATGGTCGCTCAAGCGGCAGGCCTATTCGCCCCCATCGATCGCCCAAGCTATAATCAAAACACCCCGGCTTGCTTACCCCAAAGCTATCTTCGCCATGAGCCAGACCCAGCCCATCACCATCGAACTACCCACCCCAATTTTTCACCAACTGCAAGAGATCTCGGCCACAACCCAGCAGTCGATCGAGCAGCTCATCACTGAGCGCTTACTCGAAACCCTCACCCCATCTCCCAGCCCAGTCGCCCAGATCCCTGCAGCGAATCTCCATCTCATCAACAACCTAGTCAGACTAGCGCTTTCCTTTAGTCCCGAAGAATGTCAGACCCTCGATCGACGTATTCAAGCACCCGACACCGAATTAGACACCCTCTTTACTGAGCTAGCCCCAGGCCCGGCGGCATCTACCCAGATGGGCCTACCAGAGATAATAGAACGACCTGATGATGAAATCGTTCGTCGGGCGGTGGCAACGGGTTTAGAAGCCCTAGCCGCAGGCCAATACCAGGATTACGACGAGACCAGTCTTCAATCCTTGTTTGAAGACATCAAGCGTAACGGACGATCGCAGCGTGGAATTGGGGTGTGAACCGAATCTTAAGAATCACAGCGCCTGCTCAGCAAGATTTGCAGGACATTTGGTTGAGTCTAGAGCCGTTTGGGGTCGCGATCGCAGATCGACGTTTGGCAGAGCTTCAGAGGAAGTTGCTACAGTTGCAGCAGTTCCCAGGGATGGGGCGATCGCGCGAGGATCTGGCACCAGGGTTACGGAGCACTGTGGTTGGGGAGATTGTTATTATTTATCGGGCTTTGGAAGGGTTGCTGGTGATTGTTCGAGTGGTTCAGGGACGGCGCGATCTGAAACGACTTTGGGATGAGCCGATGGAGGAGTCGCTCTAATGTGGCGCTGTTTGGCGGGCGTAGACACCGGGTGTTTGTTGGGGAATTGGGGAGAGCAGAGCTGAGCTGAGGAAAATACCCGGTGTCTGGGCTTGGGCCTTGGCTTTGCTCGTCCTCACCATCACCGTTTGGGCGTAGGGACGAACGCGGTTCGTCCTGGATCTGTAACGCTGGCCCGAGGTCTACAAAAAAGGAGTGCGATCGCCAATGCGATCGCACTCCCTCCAATCACAACAGGTGACTATCTCTGACTCGACCTAGTAGTCGAAGTCGCCCATGCCGCCACCAGCACCGGCTCCTGCGCCCGCGCCATCCTTCGATTCCGGTTTATCGACCACGATGCACTCGGTTGTCAGCACCATGCCTGCGATCGAAGCCGCATTTTGCAGACCCGAACGGGTCACCTTCGCCGGGTCAACGATGCCCGCTTCCAGCATGTCAACAAACTCGCCCGTGGCCGCGTTGTAGCCATGGTTAAAGGGCATTTCCTTCACACGCTCGGCGATCACCGCGCCATTTTGGCCCGCGTTCTCGGCGATGCGCTTCAGGGGAGCCGCCAAGGCCCGAGAGACGATCAATGCACCGGTCAGCTCCTCGCCCACCAGACTGGCTGCAGCCCATTGCTCAAGGTCAGGAACCAAGTGCGCCAGGGTGGTGCCGCCGCCGGGAACGATGCCTTCTTCCACGGCTGCTTTGGTCGCGTTGATGGCATCTTCAAGGCGCAGCTTGCGATCCTTCATCTCGGTTTCGGTTGCAGCACCGACTTTGATCACCGCAACGCCACCAGAGAGCTTGGCCAAACGCTCCTGCAGTTTCTCCTGGTCGTAGGAAGAGTCAGACTCTTCAATTTGACGACGGATTTGCTCGCAGCGGGATTTGACAGCGGCTTCGTTGCCTTCGGCGACAATCGTGGTGGCATCCTTCGTGATGGTGATGCGGCGGGCGGTACCCAGCATTTCCAGCTTGGTGGCGTCGAGTTTGAGGCCCGCATCTTCGGTGATCAGTTGACCGCCGGTGAGGACGGCCATGTCTTCGAGCATGGCCTTGCGGCGATCGCCAAACCCAGGAGCCTTAATGGCCGCGACGTTCAACACACCGCGCAACCGGTTGACCACCAAGGTCGCGAGGGCTTCTTTCTCGATGTCTTCGGCAATAATCACCAGGGGCTTCCCAGACCGAGCCACTTGCTCGAGCACGGGCACCAAGTCCTGAACGAGGCCGATTTTCTTGTCGGTTAGCAAAATGTAGGGATCATCGAGCACCGCTTCCATGCGCTCGGTGTCGGTGGCGAAGTAGGGCGAGATATAGCCCTTGTCAAACCGCATCCCTTCGGTAATTTCCAGCTCGGTGGTCATGGACTTGCCTTCTTCGAGGGAAATGACGCCCTCTTTGCCGACTTTGTCCATGGCTTCGGCGATCATGTTGCCGACTTCTTCGTCGTTACCGGCAGAAATTGAACCCACCTGGGCGATCGACTTGGAGTCTTCGACGGCGCGCGCGTGCTCTTTGATTTTGTCCACCAAAAAACCGGTGGCTTTGTCGATGCCACGCTTGAGAGAGATGGCATTGGAGCCAGCAGCCACGTTGCGCAAACCTTCTTTGACCATGGCGTGGGCCAAAACGGTCGCGGTGGTGGTGCCATCGCCAGCGGCATCGTTGGTCTTGGAGGCGGCTTGGCGAATCAGCGCAACGCCAGTGTTCTCGATGTGATCTTCGAGTTCGATTTCCTTGGCGATCGTGACACCGTCATTCACGATTTGGGGTGCGCCAAACTTCTTCTCGAGCACCACGTTACGGCCCTTGGGGCCGAGGGTGACGGCCACTGCTTCCGCCAGAATGTCCATACCGCGCTCTAGGGCACGACGGGCGTTTTCGTTATAAATAATGCGCTTAGCCATGGGGTCGTTCTCTCGTTGGGTTCAACGTTTGTATTGGGTTTGTATTGGGGTAAACGAACCGCTGCTCGTCTGATGGAATTGCTGGGGCGATCGCGCTGGGGCGATCGCCTAGGTCAGAACCTAAGCCGCGTCTTCTAACCCTGCAGGAGGACGTTCAGCGGAACGTCCTTACGGATGCGCAAGGCTCAGACGCGGGCGACTTGGGAATAGGACGGTGACTAGCTAACGACGGCCAAAATATCTTTTTCTGACAACAGCACGTACTCTTCTTCGCCGAGCTTGATGTCAGTACCGGCATACTTGGAGTAGAGCACTTTGTCTCCCACTTTCACATCAACGGCTTGACGGGTGCCGTCGTCGTTGCGCTTGCCGTCGCCCACTTGGACGATTTCACCGATTTGGGGCTTTTCCTTGGCGCTGTCGGGCAGCAAGATGCCACCGGCGGTTTTTTCTTCAGAAGCACTGATTTTGATAAAAACGCGATCGCCCAAAGGCTTCACGGTAGAGACGTTCAAAGTAACTGCGGCCATGTCTATCCTCCTTCTTGAACGAGTCGAGTTTTGGATTAGCTGCTGAAATTAGCACTCTCGACCCACGAGTGCTAATTTACCGAACAGCGATCGCCAGAAGCAAGCAACGGCGCGGTGCGGGTTACCGAACAGAACAACGTTGCTCCCGACTCTTGAGGGGGCGAGCGGGCCGGAAAAGTCTGGAGAGGCCTGAACTAGAGGTCGGTTTGGGCGTTGGCCTTCCGGATCGGCTGAGGGTTTTGCTAGAAATTTGTCCAGACTAGACTGATTCCCCTCCTAGGGAACCGGAACTTACTCATCTGCACTTGCCATGCCACGCCTCAATCAAGCTGCCTACGATCTGCTCGCTGCCGAAGTTAAGCGCCTGTCAGCGGCAAATCCAGCCCTGAATGTTCAGCGAGAGCTGACACTCAAGCGTTTGCTGCGGCTGTGTCACCAGCAGGGCACTCCGGTGACCGCAGCGGAAATTGAGGCCCAGCTCGATTTGTTACCGAAATTTGATCCCAAGGTGATTGCTCGGGCGGCTCGGCTCAATGGAGCGGCTGGAGCCTCGGGAGCTTGGGGAGTGGTGGGCGGTGCCTTCGCCAACCTGGCGATCGCAGGCGGCGTCATCAGCGCCCTGGTAGGTGGGGTTTGGCTGGCGAATTTGCCTTACCCGATGATTCGCTGGCCCGTATCCAAGGTTGCGCCGATGCTACTGCTGCCCAGCTTTATGGAAATGGATCGCCACTATCGGTTGGCCACGTCCTTGGTGGAACAGTCGGATCAGCTCGTCAATCGGGCCACGGGTGCAGCCGACATCAAACTCGGAAAAGAGAAAGTTACCGCTGCCCAAAAAAGCCTTGACAAGCTGCCGGTCTGGTTTTTGGGGTATTTCCCCCAGCGTTATTGCACGATGTTCAGCTGCTCCTGGCAGTTTACGCTGGATGAATTTGAGGGCGCGCGTAAGCAGATTGGCCGGATGGAGGCCAAGGTGTTTCAGGAGGAACAGGCCCTCGGTAAACTCGATACGGCCACGGAAAGTTTGGCCAATGCCAAGAGTCTTTATGCCACCGTGCCGAATCAGGTAGAGGCGATCGCCCTCTGGCAAAGCGCCGTAGACAGCCTGACCCAAATCCCACCCGAAACCCTCGCGGGTCGCCTCGCCCAAACTCAGTTGATTGCTGAACAGCGGGACTTCGGGCACATGGCTAACACCGCTGCGGGATCTGCCGAGAGCCGCAAAATGCTGCAAGCCGCGCGAAACCATGCCAAGCTGGCCGTCGAAACTGCTCAAAATCCACCCCACCTGGTGGAAGTTTGGGAAAAGTCGGTGGGTCAGTGGCGAGCTGCGATCGCAGAACTCGAAACCATTTCCCGCGAAAACCCCAGCTACCTTGATGCACAGGCGTTGAAGGCGCAATATCAAGACCAGTTGGGTGACATTCAGATTCGGCTTCAGCAGGAACAGCGTTCGACCCAGGCCTTTGATCAGGCCCAGAGTGAATACGTGAATCTGGTTGCATCGAGCGATCCTACGAGGCCTGGTGGGGCCGATCGCGCAGCCTATCGTGCCAAGCTTCAGCGTATTTTCGATCTACTCAGCAAAGTCCAGAACGGAACCACTGCCTACCCTAAAGCTCAAGCCATGCAGAAAGAACTCACCAACTAAAGACTTGAAACAACGCTGGCCTCCCCGGTGTGAATCCACTCAATCACTCAATCACTCAATCTTGACCCTCTACCATCCATTTCAGAATTCCTAAAATTCGTTCAACTGGAATGATTTGATATTCATTGACATCGATCGTGACCTGCTTCTCCTCAAGCTGAAGAAATTGCCACAGTCGCCCGCTCGTCACACTTCCATAAATAGTCGGAATCGCTTTACCTTGGGCTTCATTAAATAATTGCGCAGCCACCATCTCAGCAATACACTGACCAAATCCGACATCAAGCTCTCCTTTTTTGGCTTCCACCACCATGACAACTGGAGCCTCCACCAGGTAAGGAACGCTTGAGCGACTCAAGAGAAAATCACAAAACCCGTTGAGTCCGCGATCGCGATCGACGCTAAACTCCTCACCAGAGAAGAGCTCAACTGCATTGTGAGTCAGCTTTCTGACTTCCAACAATACTGGACTTACTAACAGTTCAGACTTAGCCTTTTCAGATCTCGCTTGTTGCGCCAGGGGAAACCACTCTTCAAAGATGGCCCTAAAGGTTTCACTGGGAATCGCAGCGGGTAAACCTTGGCAGAAGGGGGAGAGTCCTAAATTTAATTCAAATTGGCGCTTGACCATTTCGAGGGTGAAGTTATTGTAAGCCATGGCAAAGTCTGAAAATCAGATTCGGAGCTATTACTATTCTAGTCCCAGAAATCTTCCTACTCCTTCATCTGCTATGCGGGGCGGAGGTCAATAAATCTGGCACTATCGACGAATTTGGCGAATTGTGGTTTGGGGCATGGCTGTGGTTTGGGGCATGGCTGTCATTGGAGATAGAGCCACAGGCGTTTCCGGCGGCTTTTTGCCGACGTTGCGGATGTTCATGAATTTGCTCAGGGTGTCATACCAAAATGCCGCCCCCATGGAAATTGCTAGACCCGTCACCAACCAGCCCAGCAGCCGTCGCAGCAAAAACAGCGGCGTAATCTTGGGCTTGGCATCGAATGGAGCCAAACTACCATCGGTGCGCAATTGCGTTTTGAGATTGCGATCGCCCCAACCAATCGGCAATTCCGGATAGATATCCCGGCTCAATCGAGAGAACGTTTCCACGTTTGCCGATCCATCGGGCAAAAAGACCCGATCTGCTGGCAGTCGCTCCACCAAATCTGCCACGCTTGCTCTCAGGGATTGCTCCTGGGAAAGCTGATCGACCATGAAAAACGTATCAACATTCACAAAAATAGCAATCAATAACCCCAGACAAAACGACACCAGCCGAGCATTGCGCCTATAAACCCCCGAGGCGCGCTCCATGGAGCGATCGAACCAATTCGCTAATTCTAACTGAAACAAATAGAGCCCTTCCCCTACATTGTCCAAACGCATTTGTAGATGACGAGCCGGAATCTGTAAACCCTCTAAAGTACTCACTGGAATGTGTTCTACCAGGCTCTTGATCTCGGAATTGCTAACAATCACTGCCAGCACTTCTAGGGTTTGATCCAAGGTGTTGTCGAAAAAACTGGGTAGCTCGTGGTGTTCACGCAACCGCTGAAATAGGGCCTCAACCTCCGCGAGCGATCGCTGCCCCTCGATCGCAGCCTTGGATTGTTCAACCACCAAAAAACTTTTGTAAAACAGCTCCGCCTGGGGAATACTCTCGAGATCGCGCGCTGAGAGGCCGAGGCTTTGGAGCGTGGCGGCGGGGAGATGGGCGATCGCCTGAATATTCATTTCCTGCCGCTTTTGTGTCCAAGCCGCCGCCACCACCCGCAGCGTCCGCCGCAGGGACTCCGGCACATCGTTCCAGGCGTCTATTTGCTTGAGGGTCTGGGCGATCGGCTGAGAGCTGCGGTCTACATGCTTGAGCGCCCGCCGACAGAGCTTTGCCCGCCAGTTGAGCGAGGCGTAGAGATAACAGGCTTCGAGGATATCCGAAAAATAAACGCTGAGCTGCTGCGCCAAAAACTGCTTTTGCACATCATCGGCAAAATAGCGCTGAAATAACTCCGGGCTATGACTTTGAACCCCTTCACCCATCTGTTCCACCAGTTCATCCAAGGTCATCCGTCCCTTTTGGTAGGCCATTAGACTGCTCCGCAGTCGTCCTTCAATTTGTGGGTAGGCGATCGCGCCCAACTGGGCCTGCAAATAGGCCGTGAGGCGGTAGCCACTAATTTTTTGAATAATTGTATTCAGACCTAAGGTTTCTAGCAAACTTGTGGCGAAGGTCTCTGACGCGATATAAGAAGGCCCCGACGTGCGCGAGCCAAAAATTTGAGAGGGAATCCATCGCGTCAGCAGCCGGGGCAAGCGCGCCCAAATTCCCTTGGCTTCGTGGTTGAGTCCTTCGATCGCCGGGTGGGCATAGAGCTGATTGGCAATCTGGTGCGCGGCCTGGAGCTGCCCGAGATCATTCCCACTCAAAAATCCTTCAATCGATTCCTTTAGATGCACCGCTCGCCACTGCAAAATCGTACTGATGAGCTCCTGAACTTCTGAGGCGAGCAAACTAAAGGTCAGATAGATAAACACCAAACCAATCCCAATATCGATCGCAATAGGCAAATTCATAGCTAAAAATAGATAGCCAAAAGGAAAATCGGGGCGCAAGACTCACTCTATACGCTCTAGTCAGATTTATAGCCTGTCAAGATTCATTTTGCGCAGGGGATTGTCATTCCGGAGGGGGTGGGGCGATCGCCCATTCAGTTGGGCAAGCTAGGAATAAGGGGATTGATTCGTATATAACCCGCAGCCGTAAGTAACCCGTAATCGTCACTCCTTGATGCCCTAGGCGTTGTCTCCATGTTGATGACCGATCGTGAAACCCAGCTCCAGACCCAAAATGTCCGCCTCGAAGCCGAGGTTGAGTCGCTCAAAGCTCAGCTCACCAGTGCTGAAGTGCTCTTGTTACAACAGGAAAAATGGCAGCCCTCGGGGAACTGATGGCGGGCACGGCCCACGAGATTAATACGCCGCTCGGAGCCATTCAGGCTTCGATTTGGAATATCCATCGTTCTTTGGAGCGATCGCTCACCCAACTTCCCGTTGTGCTAGAGCAGCTTTCCCCCGAGCTGTGGGCAGAGTTCCAGCTGCTGTTGAGCTGGGCCCAGGCCACCCAGGAGCCAGAGTCCTCGCGGGAGGAGCGTCAGCTGAGACGGCAAATTTGTCAGTCTCTGGCGGATCTCGGGGTGGCCGAGGCCGCAGATCTAGCCCCCAGCCTCAGTCAGATGGGACTGACTCAATCTTTAGAGCCGGTGCAGCAATTGCTGCTGAGTCCCCAGGCGGCCTTTGCGATCGAAACGATCTACAACATCGCCGCGATTCACAGCAATAGCCACAACATCCAAGTGGCCGCAGAGCGAGCCAATCGCATCGTCGCAGCCCTCAAGGGCTATGCCCGTCGCGGAGATACCGATCACAAAATACGAGCCTCGATTGCAGCGGGCATCGACACCGCACTGACTCTCTACCACAATCAGATCAAGCACGACATTGAGCTCACGAAGCACTACGAAGCAGTCCCGGAGATTTTGTGTTATCCCGAAGAATTGCTGCAGGTGTGGTCAAACCTGGTGGGTAACGCTTTGCAGGCCATGAGGGGAAAGGGGTCTTTGGCGATCGCCGTCAGCCAAACCACAACCGATCTCGCCGTCAGCATCACCGACTCCGGCCCCGGCATCTCCCTAGAAGACCAGCAAAAAATATTTACCCCTTTCTTCACAACAAAACCTTCGGGAGAAGGGTGTGGCCTCGGATTATCGATTGTTTCTAAAATTTTGGACAAGCACAACGGCCGCATTGAGCTTCAGAGTGAGCCTGGGAAAACAGAATTTCGCGTGTTCCTGCCGCTCGATCGCCCAGGAGAACACCCATCTCAAGTCCCACCCCCTTCTGCATGATTCATCCCTCCGAAGCATGAAGCATGGCCACCACCGAGGCCTCAGCCGCTTCGAAGTCTAAACCGGAATCGGAGCCTCGATTGGAATTCTCGATTGAAATTAAAGCCTCGATCAAAATCGAAGCCTCAGCTGAGTCAAAGCCTAGGATCCTACTGAGGAAGCCCAACTTCCTTTGTGTCATCCCCTACCTTGAGTCAATGGGTTGCCCCTTCCTTGCAATGATGAAAGCCTGGCTGGAGAAGCACAATGGATAAAAACACGATGCGTGGAGGCAGCCTGCGCAAGGGCGCAATTGTCTGTATCGACGATGAGCGGTCAGTCCTGCTCAGCTTGAGAGATCAGCTTGGCTGGTTGCTCGAACATGAATACACTGTGGAGCTGGCCGAGAGCGGCGAAGAAGCCTTAGCGCTGCTGGAAGAATTAGCAGCAGATCAAATTTCGGTGCCGGTGGTGATTTGTGATCAGATGATGCCGGAAATTCGCGGGGTTGATCTGCTCGAAAAATTCACGCGAGCTATCCCAAAACGCTCAAAATTTTGCTGACGGGGATTG
>JAAUOP010000308.1 GCA_012034805.1 Synechococcales cyanobacterium CRU_2_2
CACCTAGGGCGTAGCAATGACCTAGAGCACTCCCAAATCAATGCTGCTACAAGATTAATATCGCTACAAAAACAAGGCGGGGGCAGGGCCATTGCCTTACCCTCGCCCCTCGCCGGGTCACATATTCAGCCTAGGAATATCTAGCCTAGTAGGAATATCTAGCCTAGTAGGAATATCCAGTCCATGGAAAAGCAACCCTAAAGGGCACTCAGCCATTCCTTCAGCTTCTGACCCGCCACTTCGCGGCCACCCAGACCGAAGGCCAGGGCGATCGCCACGGCAATCCCACCCATGGTCAGACCAAAGGCCAGATTGATGATGTCCGGAGCAATGCCAATCAACTGGAGCGCCATCGCGCCCACCAAGACCAGAATCGCAATGCGAGCCGCCTGGGCCAAGGTCTTGGCAGAAGCCATGCCGGTGGAGCTGACCAACCGGAACACCAGGTTGGCAATGTAGAGGCCGATCGCCATGACAATGCCGCCGGTCAAGACGCGGGCCGAGATTTCCACCACGCCCGTCATCAGGTTGGTCAAGGCATCAAAGCCCAGGGCATTGACCGCTTCCATGGCTGCCACCAGCATGATGCCGACAAACACCACTGTGCCTGCGATCGCCGAAGGGGTTTGAGCCTTGCTCTCCACCGCCGGGGTTGTGCCCAGGTCCGCCGGAGCCGCCGCCGGAGCCGCTGCACCACCCACTTCCGGGAAGCCCAGCATCGAAACAATGTTGTCAAAACCCATGCTGCTCAGCAGCTGAGTGACCAGATTGGATAGAAAACGACCGATGAAGAAGGCCAGCGTCAAAATGATGCCAGCGGTCAACACCAGGGGAATCGAAGTTGTAATCTGGTTCAGCATCGGCATCACCGAAGCCGAAACTGCTTCAATTTGCAGCGTATCCAACACCGTCGTCAAACCGAACAGCAGAATGAAAGCCGAAACCACCGTGCCAGCAATCTTGGACAGGGACTGTCCGCCGGAGGTGAGGCCCATTTGAGCGCCCAGGCGATCGGCCCCGGCCGCTGCGGCAAAGTTGCTGACAATGGCGCTGACAATCTTGGCGACAATGTAGAACACAAAGCCATAGGCCGCCGCCTGCACCAAGCGAGGAATGGCCGCCAGGAAGCTATCCACCAAGCCCTGAATGGGACCGAGGATGCCGCTCAGGCCCAGCACGCCCAAAATCGCAGGCAGGAACAGCAGCCACACCAGCCAGTACATCAGATTGGCCAGGGTGTCGTTCAGGCCTTCGGTCTCCGCTGCGGTGTTGGCATCGCCGCTGATGGCCGAGAGGCGATCGCCCAGGCCAAAGCTCTCCATGCCCTTGCCGAATATGGACTTAACCACCGTCGCCAGTAGCCAAGCCACCCCAGCTAAGACCGCTGCCGACAGCAGGCGCGGTGCGAACAGGGTGATTTGCCTCAGGAAATCGCGCAGCGGTTCGGAGACCTGATCGAGGCCAAACGCTTCTAGGGCCGCGATCACTGCAAACAGCATGATCCCCCAGAACACGGCGGTGGCCACGCCGGACTCCACCGAGAACGCCTGATTGCCCCGACCGCCGCCCACCATCTTGGCGACGCGATTATCGAGGCTGGTTTTTCAACAGGCCTTTGACTCACTGACTTAGCCACCAGGGCAATCAAATAGCCAATGACTAAAGTTGCCAGTGCGCCAAGGAGCTTGGTCACAATGGGAACGAAACTATTGATGTCTAGACCGCCCAGACCCGCTGCCCCGTTGACCACTGCCAGATCCTTGGCAAGTAGCAACGAATTAGCAGCGGGAATTAGTGCACTAGACCCAAGCAAAACATCATGCATAACAGTCATCACCGGGCTTGGAGGACTACAAAATGAAAACTGGACGCATCGCCCACGGCTTAACCTTTTTCAAGCCTCAAGTAAAGCGCTGATTCCAAAGCAGGAAACCCAGATCTCAATCCAGACGGTGCCTGCAATCATCCCGCTTCTGGGGGAGCGACTTCATTGAGCACAACTCGGAAAGCGCTGTTAACGCAGCCTTTAGCGATTTGTAGATGTAGCCATTTCTGAGTTCAGGAATAGCGACATCTACAGAATAAAGACCCCAAGTTGCTTAGCTGCCATGGTCAAGAACGCTCGCTTTAAATGGCTTTGAACGAAATGGTGAGCGCTTACGCCAGTTTGTTCCTGGTCATGATATCGAAGTTTTCGCCTGACAAAAGATAACAGGCACAACAATTTAACCATGAGTGCCCAGAAATGGTGGTTCTTCGTTAATTACCCTTGCTTTTTACGTGCGTGATTTATTTTAAAAGTAGTATTTTTTACAGTCTCGGCTTGATTGAGCCTTTTTTGTGACAGAGCTGTAATCTCTAACTCGATCTCTGCTGTGCTCCAATTTAGCCCCCCTCGACAATCCTGGCTGCAAACAAAATAGACTGAAGGTTAAACAGCCATTAACGATGTGATTTGAGGCATGATTGACGCCAGGCCTGGCCCTAATGACAGGCCTGGCGTGCTCGGAACAAGGTAGATCTACAGCCCTATCATTTCTCTCCAGGCCTGTGCGAAATGCAAACTATGTCCGAAAAGCATTGAAAACCAGATCTGGATGTTAGGGGCAACGGCCAGTCAGGTTGAGCGTTGCTTTACTGAGCAGGGGCTGATGCACCAGTGGCTCAACCCAATGCTGTGCTGTGAGCCAGTGGGCGATTGGCGGGTGACCGAAGGTAGCCAAATGCGGTTTGTCATCCAGCTGCCCTTGGTGGTGCCAGCCCTGATGCCGACGTTGCTCAGTACTGTGGTGGTGCGATCGCCGGGTCTGGTGGTTTGGGAATTTGAAGGCTTTTTTTCGGGGGCGCGATCGCTGGGAATGTATCCCTGAAGATCTCAATGGAAAACCCGGCACCCGGCTGTTGAACCGCTTTGAATTCTCCATTCCCAATCCGGTGGTGGGCTGGGGGTTCAAGACCTTTGCCGCTGCCTGGACCCAGCAGGATATGGCGGCCCAACTGCGGCGGCTGAAGCAAGTTGCGGAGCGTTTATAACTGAGAGACTTGTATCAGGCTTGACAATAAAAAATCTAAAAATCTGCACTAAAACCTGGGCTAAAAAACAGATTGCTGGGGCAAATCTCCTACTCTCAAAACCATAATCTGCCCAGCATTTTTCAGCTCATATCCTGCAAGAGTTGCTCGATTACGGAGCGATCCTCGGCCTGGGGGAGGCTGTGCAGATATTGCTCC
>JAAUOP010000309.1 GCA_012034805.1 Synechococcales cyanobacterium CRU_2_2
AAACCTATGTGCCCTATGCCGATGCGATCGCATCGGCGACCACAACCTGGGCCAACCCAACGAATTCATTACCCGTTACCTGGAGTGTCACTGCAGAGCAAGCCCTAGCCATTAGCGGCCTAGAGATCAAGTGGATACATTCTTTGATTACAGAGACCCTTGCCCAAGATCCGCGCCCAGCCCATGAGCGAGGTAAAGACGGTCGGTCGGGTCAGGAATGGAACATGCGATTGGGGGGCTTAGATGTGTTTTGGCAGGTTACAGCCGGGAACGCTACAGTCACTCGCGTCGCCCCAGTCCTAAAGCCGGAGAGCGCTGAGCATCAATACTAAAGGGTGATAGATGTCACCGTAATTATCTTAAGATTCGCAGATATTTAAATAGCGAAGAAGATAAGTCCGGCATACTGAAATGAGTCCTCAACTGCAATTGCAGATGACCCTCTGTATCAATCCACGGTGTCCCCACCCTCAGAATCACGATGAGCACCTGTTCTGTCAGAGCTGTGGTTCAGAATTGCTGCTGGAGGGACGCTATCGCGTGACCAAACAACGAGGTAAAGGTGGATTCGGTACCACTTACGAAGTGGCCGATAGTCGGCGTCAAGCCTTTGGTCAAGGCAATAACGAATCAAAAATTCTCAAGGTTCTAACCGATAACCAGCCCAAACACGTTGAACTATTTCAGCGTGAAGCCTTTTACTGAGCCAGCTTCATCACGCCGGCATCCCCAACGTTGAGAACGGTGCTTACTTCACCATCCATCCCAAAAACGGGATGGAGCCAATGCATTGCATTGTGATGGAAAAAATCGTGGGGTTAGATTTGCAGGACTATCTCCGCAAGCGCGGACACCCCATTGATCAAAAACTGGCTCTCCATTGGCTCGCCCAGGTTGTTGAGATTTTGCAGGTGCTGCACCAAAAGCATGTCTTGCACCGCGATATTAAACCCTCTAATATCATGCTAAAGACCGATGGAAACTTGGCACTAGTGGACTTTGGCACCGCTCGCTCGGTGACCAACATTAGCGGTGACCCCAGCAGCGGTCAATTCGGCACTCGGGTGGTGTCATCGTTTTATTCGCCGCGAGAGCAGATGCACGGTCAGGCGGTGGCTCAATCTGACTTCTTTGCCCTTGGGCGCACGTTTGTTTATTTATTGACGAACCAAGAGCTGAGCCTTTTCTATGATGCAGCCACAGATTCTTTGAACTGGCACCAAGCCGCCCCTGATGTCACACCCGAATTTCGAGCATTTTTGGATCAGTTAATGAGACCTGCCGTTAATGAACGTCCGGCCAATGCCGCTGACATTTTAGAGCAGCTAAAGGCATTGATTACCCACTCATACTCTATGCCAACAAAGGCGATAGAAGATGCACCAACGGCTTTTACTAAGCCCATCACCGCACTATCATCACCACAGCCTCCCTCACCACAAAATCCACCCACTAGCCAACTGGACCCTCGCTTTGTAGAGCGCTGTCAGCGGGAGCTGGTTGAGTTTATCGGCCCTATTGCTACAATTATCTGTCAACAAACACTCGCTCAAAATCCGCAATCCTCTGAACAAGCGTTTGTGGAGGCTTTGACGCGACACATTTCTAATCCACAAGATGCCCATCACTTTAAACAAAAGTTCCAATAAAGATGAATCTCGTGCTAGAGATCACGAGATTGCTTCGATGTCAGGTTCATTTGCTTTTTGAGAAGTGATCAATAAAACAGCTCTGGCTGCTAAAGCCGCACGAGAGGGAAGTATCCGTAGATTGAGGCCCAGTGTGTTTTTCGTTTGCTCAAAGCATGGTGTGTCTGTGGGCTATACCTGGGCGAGATGCCGATGAACAAACTGTACACAGATAGAACCTTCACCAACACCAGACGCTACTCGTTTCACTGAGCCGTGGCGGACATCACCTACTGCAAAATTCCAGGCACGTTTGTTTCGAGCAAGAAGCGATCGCGCTCCAACGGCCAAGCCCTCTGATCAGATACATCTGGACCGGTACAAACAAAGCCTCGCTCATCGCGCTCCACTAGATCCGATAGCCATTCGGTGCTAGGAGTCGCGCCAATGAAAATAAACAGAGAATTCGTCGCCAGCGTCTTCACCTCACCTGACTGAGAATCCTTGACCAAAAGGGTCTCTAGCTTGTCGCTCCCTTGGGCCTCAATCACGCCATGGAAGGGCCAAACTTGGATATTATCAGTGCTGTCGATTTGGTCAATCAAATACTGAGACATGCTTTTAGTCAGTGATTCACCCCGCACCAGAATATGGACTTTACTGGCGTACTTAGAAAAGTACATCGCCGCTTGACCGGCTGAGTTCGCACCACCAACCACGTAAACTTCCTCATCTTTGCAGGCGGCAGCTTCGGTCTGGGCCGCGCCATAATAGATCCCGGCTCCTGTAAACTGCTCAACGCCCGGAACCGTCAGCCGCCGCCACGCCACGCCCATTGATAGAATCAATGCATGGCAGCTAATCTCACTGCCGTCCGATAGCGTAATAATCCGGTAATTCTCCTCTAATCGAATTGATTTAGCCTCTTGAGGGTTCAAGATTTCTACACCAAACCGCTTGGCTTGGGTCACGGCCCGCCGCGCCAGATCGGCGCCGGTGACGCCGTTCGGAAAGCCGAGCGAGCCGGGCTGGCGACGTAGAGGATGTCAGGCGGCGCGCCAAAAGTACGCGCGTAGAGCGCCGATAAGCGGACGGGGAAGGCAATGCTGAGCTCCGGGTTGAAAGGCAGAGGATAGCCCGCGATGCGCAGCAGATCTGGCGCTGCTCGCGATGAATTCACCGTCGACCCCTTCCCCAGATCGGGCGAGTTGTGTTCGGCCGGTACGAAAGTGTTGACCTGCGTGTGGTTATGGGGCGCGACGACGGAGACCTGAACGCCATTGGCTCGCAGGTGGTTAACCAGCATCAGTGTCGTGCGCGAGACTCCGTTGACGGGCCCGAAGGACTCGGTGCATAAGAGAACACGTTTGCCGCGCAGGCCGGAGGGGAAGGCGGAGTGGTCATGGGCCGGCGCGGGCCCGGGTCGATCGGCCCCATCTGGTACGGCGCTTCGGCCGAGTCCCGGGGCCGGGGCCGGGGTTAACGAGGGCTAGATGCGGTGCTACCCTGCTGAATTTCAGGTGTTTCCCTCTTGCGGGTTGGACGACGGGAGGAACCAGATGAAGTCTCGGATGCTGCTGTTGGAGTGGATATCTTGG
>JAAUOP010000310.1 GCA_012034805.1 Synechococcales cyanobacterium CRU_2_2
CCATGGCCCCAGATCCTGCTGAAACCCAGCCTACACCGCGCCCATTGCCCCCCCAGAATTTGCCCCCAGAATTCGCCCGAGCAGTCGCCCGAGCAGTCGCCCGAGCAGTCTTCTGGGCCGGGAATGCCCAAGGTTTCGAGCTGGAAAAATCTTTGGCAGCGTTTCTGGCCCCGGCAGCGCGAGAATACCGTTTTGCTCACCGTTGCCCTGGGCCTTGCCCTGGCCATTCGCCTGTTTGTGGCGGAACCGCGCTTTATTCCCTCAGACTCCATGGTGCCGACCCTGGAAGTGGGCGATCGCCTCGTCGTCGAAAAAGTCTCCCTGCATTTCCGTCCGCCCCATCGCGGCGAAGTCGTGATCTTTGAACCGCCCCAGCAGCTCCAGCACCTGGGCTACGATCGCGACCAAGTCTTCATCAAGCGGGTGATCGGCGAGCCGGGCCAAGAAGTCGCCGTGCAGGAAGGCCGGGTGCTGGTCAACCACCAACCCCTAACCGAACCCTACATCGCCGAGCCCCCGGCCTACGATTGGGGGGCCGTTTGTGGTGCCAGAACATGCGCTGCTGGTCATGGGCGACACCGCAACAACAGCAACGATTCCCACGTTTGGGGCTTCTTGCCCGAGGCCAATCTGCGGGGGCGGGCGTTGTTTCGTTTTTGGCCGCTTAGCCGTGCTGGATGGGTTTAGCGGGTCTGTAGGGATTTAGATTATTTCTCGAACAGTTGTTGCCTACAGCGATGGGGGGAGAACCCCAAAGGCCAGGTCGAGGATGGCTTCTGGGTATTCAAGAACCATGTAAACCCATAGTTGATCCGGTACGATGCGGTCCAGAGTTTAAGTCAGGCTGTGGAAGAGATTTCCTAGGTCGTGATGGCGAATGCTCAAGGTTTGTCTGCTGAATAGGGCGCTGCCGGTTCGGCGAGGGGTGGCTGGAGCGCAACCTTAAGCGTCGGAGCTTCGACCAAATGGAAGGTGGCGGAGGCAAACCGGACCTTGCCTTCTGTCTGGGTAAATTCATCTAGGATGCGGGTGAATAGCTGATCCTTGGTGCGGCGGCGCAGCTTAAAGTCAACGACATATCTGAGGGTAAACTCAATCCAATTATCCGTGGTCACCAATGTCGTCATGGGTTCAATTTGGGCATCTTCAATGCGATATTTATGAACCATTTCTTTCCATTTCCCTTCGGCTCCCGCAATGTATTTTCCGGCAACTTCCTGGGCCACGGCCAACAAAATTTGACGCGCTAAATGATGGTCGCCGCCGTAGGCCACCGGAATTTTGATCTCATCCCAGAGAAACGGAAAATCGCCGGAATAGTTATAGACAGGCTCTTTAAACACGTAGCTGTTGGCGACACGGACAATGCGCCCATTGTAAAGATCGGCCTTGACCCAGTCGCCACATTCCATCAAGGTTGTGCGCAGGATGCTGATATCAATCACATCACCGACAATGCCGCCAAGCTGGACGCGATCGCCCGGTCTATAAAACTGCCCAAAAGACAAGGCAATCCAGCCCGCAAAGCTAGCAATCACCTCCTGGAGGGCAAAAGCAATACCGGCACCGGTCGCGCCCAAAATAACGGTGAGCTGCCCCAAGCTGTTGCTCAAAACGCTGATGGCATAGAGGAGAGAAAACCCGTAGCCCAGCAGCGACAGGGTCTTGCGGAAGCGATAGCGCGTCTCACCATCATGGATGTAGCGGCTGACCGAGGTACTGACAAACCGAATGACTAAACTGATAATCAGGATGCCAAGGCTGACTTCAATGGCCTGGACAACCAGGGGATGATTCAGCAACTGATCAATTGGACGAATCACTTCTTTGGTGAGTTCATCGGTAATCTGATCCACGGGCGGGGTAGACAAGGTTTGGGCAAGGAGCATCAGGGCATGGGGTCTTCAGGGCGGCGATCGCTCTATGGGGGTTAGGCGTGGTTGGAGCGAAAAAGCGCCGATGCTCGATTCTCTGTCCAAACTTTGGGGTGGGGCCATGGCGTAACCTTTCTTCACCCCTGTCTGACCCACCCTCCAATCCCGTCTGCGGGCCATCGCCCCCTGCCCTGTGTTTCCCCAGCGCCTGGGATAGCGGGCCCTGCGCTTCACGGCCTATGGCATTATTCTATCCCTGGGGCCGCTGGTGACCTTTGCCATTGGCCACAATGGTATGGCGCTCTTAGATAGCTTGAAGTATAGGACGCTGGTACCCATGTCAGGATCTTTTCCGACTGCTCAGATAGACTCCCCCGATGAATTGCCATTGAGAGTGAAGCCTACGTCCAGCAGGCCCTGCAACTGCTGGGGCTGAACGTCCCGCCAGAACAACTGCCTAGCCTGGTCGAAAACTTCGATCGCCTCCACCGCATTGCCCAGCCCCTCCTCGAATTCCCCCTCCCCGACAACCTCGAAGCCGCCCCCCAGTTTGAGCCCTAGTCTTCATTCAAACCTGCGTCTCTGACCCCCAGCCTGCGAGCCATGAGCCCCATTCCCCAGCCAGCCACCGCCACCGAAATCGCCGCCGCCATCCGCAACGGCGGCACCACCGCCCAAGCAGTTGTTCAAGCAACCCTGGCCGACATCCACCAACGCGATCCCCGGCTCAACTGCTTCACCACCGTCCTGGCCGACAGCGCCCAAGCCGCCGCCGCTGACATAGATCGCAAGCTCAACGCCGGAGACCCCCTCGGCCCCTCGCAGGCGTCCCCTTCGCCGTCAAAAACCTCTTCGACATTGAAGGAACCACCACCCTGGCCGGGTCCAAGATCAACCGCGACAACCCAGCCGCACGCCAAGACGCCACCGCCGTTGCCCGGCTCAAAGCCGCCGGAGCCATCTGCATCGGTGCCCTCAACATGGATGAATATGCCTACGGCTTCGTCACCATCAACGAACACTACGGCACCACTCCAAATCCCCAAGATTCCAGCCGCATCTCCGGCGGCTCCTCCGGCGGCTCCGCTGCGGCGGTGGCAGCGGGCCTCGTCCCCCTCAGTCTCGGCTCCGACACCAACGGCTCCATCCGCGTCCCCGCCGCCCTCTGCGGCTGCTATGGTCTCAAGCCCACCTATGGCAGGCTTTCCCGCGCCGGGGCCTATCTGGTTCTCCAGCAGCCTCGACCATGTGGGGCCATTTGCCCGCTCGGTTCAGGACTTGGCCCTGGCCTTCGAGGCCTTGCAGGGAGCGGACGATCGCGATCCCATCTGCACCGATCTCCCCCC
>JAAUOP010000140.1 GCA_012034805.1 Synechococcales cyanobacterium CRU_2_2
AGTCTGTAACACCTGAGCCTGCGACGCCTGGGCCTGCGACTCCATAGCTAAATCCCTCTCAAAAACAGTGCGCTAGCGTTTTATAGACCTCTCCCAAGATAGCGGGGGATCAGGGGACTGTGCGTAAGGAATTGTCAACGGATTGTCAACGAAAAATTGTCAACGAATGGACAATGGGTTCGACCCAGGGGAAAAATGCTGGGCGATCGCCCGGTCAACCCCTCCAAGGTGTATTCGGTTGCTTCAACATCCACACGACCAAGCTGTTGCAAGCAAGCCGCCGAGGTTTGGGGGCCGATGGAGGCAATCGCAATCCCTTCTAGTTGTTGTTGCCACTGATCGCCTAGCGCCTGCTGGGCCAGTTGTGCAAAATGTCGTACGGTTTTGGAGCTGGCAAAGGTGATGGCGGTGAGGGTGCGGTCGCGGAGGGCGGCGATCGCCACTGGATCTGCAAGTTTCGGACAGCCAGACTCGTAGGCCGCCACTTCCGTAACCTCAGCGCCCGCCGCTCGAAAGGCATGGACTAAAACCTCGCGTCCACCGCTTTCGACGCGGGGAAAAAGGATCTTGAGGCCCGCCACCGCTGCGGGAAAATGTTCGATCAGGGAATCGGCGATGAAGTCGGGTGGCGTGAAGCTCGGCTCAAAGCCTTTTTGCCTGAGGACGGCTGCGGTTTTCTGGCCCACGACGGCGATCTTGAGCTGGCCCAAGGCGTCGGCTCGGGAGGAAGCTGGCGCACTGGGCAGGTCGCCGATCGCTTCGAGGCGTTGCCAGAAAAACTCGACCGCGTTGGCGGAGGTGAGCACGAGCCAGTGGTAACGGGAGAGCTGGGCGATCGCCCCATCTAGCTCAGCCCAGCTCGACGGCGGCCCAATCTCCAAGGTCGGCATTTCCATCACCGTTGCCCCCTGGGCTTCCAGCAAGTCGCGAAAGGTACTGGACTGACTCGCGGCACGGGTGATTAAGATTCGTTGGCCGGTGAGGGAACCCATGGCGAAGGATCGAGAAAGAACGCTACTTATCATCTATCATCCCCGCCCTGTATCATCAATAGCCAAGACTCCAAGGGCCAGACTTTAAGCACGGCATCCAGACTCAACGGTCCATAAAGATGGGGAAATGTGCCATGACCGGGAACGGTGTCATAACGGAGTTGGGATTGGAGGCGATCGCTCTGAATTTCCAACAGCACCAGCCCCGTTTGCCCCCGGTAAAAGCGGTTCGCCGTCCCAATCACCTGCTCTCGCCGAGACAAATGGATAAATCCTTCACTTTCTAGCGAAGCCGCCCGGTAGATGCCCTGGCGTTGTGCTGTGTCCCAGTCCACCTGTGCAACAATGTGGAACAGCCTCGACGTGAGGGTTTTGAGCTCCAACGATACGATTTTGGTACCGTAGGGCCGCAGCTGACCCACTTCAACGAAACCCTGTTGCTGATGAAACTTAAGCGAAGCAGGATTGGGCGGATCAATATCCACTTCCAAGGCAATCTGACCCACGCCCTCGGCTTCGGCTTGGGCAACCAGGTCGGCATAGAGCCGTTGGCCCAGACCCTGGCCGCGATATTCTGCTCCCACCACGATGCGATCGACATATAAAAAGTCGGCGTAACGCTGATCAAACCAGAGAAAATTGGGGCTATTGTAGGGCGCACCCTGGCGCAGGGTTAGCAAAAAGGCCGCAATGCGAGGGCTAGGTGCATGGACTTCGATCACGCGGAGGCCGTGGGCGATCGCATCGAGCGATCGCACTTGTGCCAAATCCAGCGGACTCAGCACCGCCACAGACAAACGGTTGAGTTCCAAAATAGCGGCATAGTCGGCAGGCGTAGCATCGCGCAGGTTCATAAGTTGTGGGGGTCGGTCTCCCGATCATAAAATCCAAGCTAAAATCCAAGCTAAAATCCAGGTGGTTTCTTTGCCAACAGGTTCTAGACTGGGGAGGTGCAATTTAGCACCCAACCATCGTGAAGCTCCCGAGAGAGTCTGCAGTTTATGTCCTTGCCCTTTGATCCGACCGCTGCCGAAACGCGAGTGGAGAGTTTTTGGCAACTGGGTGCGACCTTTGGGATGGAGCGCAATGCTTATCACAACTATTTGAACGAGATTGTCAGCGATCGCTACGCCCTGACCCGAGGTCTCCAAATTCTGCGGGACGAATTGCAATTTGCGGCAGCGAGTCAAACCGACATGCAAGCCTGCGGGGCGGATTTGAGTCTGCCGAGTGTGGTCACGACACTGGCCTATACCAATTGTGGCGATCGCATCCACCAAGGCGAAGCCACCAAGCGCTACCGCGATGTCGTGGCCTCCCGCTTCGCGACCCTCTCGGAAATTGGTGAACTCAAACTCGAAGCCTTTTTCCCGGCGGGCGGCGGCACGGACAATGGCGCAACCTTGGCCCATGTGACCGTGGCCCATGAATTGGATGAGCATCTCAAACAACGGGTCTATGCGGGCAATGCCCAGTCAATTTCGCTCGTGGCGATCGATCTCAAAACCCACGTCGGACGACTACGCGAAAATGACAAGCAAGTCTATGGCAAAACGCGGGAGTCGCCCTGGCGCGAACCTCGGGCCGCTTGTGGAGCGATCGTCGGTGCCCTGACCCACTACAACTCCCACAATTTGATTCACCGCCGTATTCGGGATGATCTGCGAGAGCGCAATTTTCAATATCTGTCCAATCACCAAATTTTGACCGACGATGGTGTAGATATCACCATGGCGGTGGCAGCGGCGATCGTTGCGATTCGCGGTATTCGCAACACAGCCATGGCCCTGCCCCAGGAGCTCGATGAGCGCGGACTCGGACACTTGACGGCAAGCATGACGGTCAATCGTCCGTCTCGAGATGATCTGGTGGTCTACCTCGCCCGCGCCACGGTGTTCAATGGCAAGGTGCGCATCCAAAGTTTGGGCACCGATGCCGAACGCTACGGTGGCCAACTGGTGGAATATGCTGGGGAGAAGCGTTTGCAGCTGCGTTACGATGATTGGGACTGCGAGAATCTGCCGGTCGAAGAAATCAGCTATAAAGTACGTCTTTCTGGCCTGTAGAAACCCTGACATCCAGGGACTTGATGATCGAAACGATCATCGAAACGATCGAAGAACTCAAACAAAAATTCGGAAATCAACTCCCGCCCCTGACTGCAAACAAACAAATTCCCAAGATTTGATCCACCCGATCCACATAATACTCGTCGCGATCGAGCCACGCCTTCTGTCCAAGCAATTGCAAAAAACGCCAGTTGGTTCCACTGGTCACTGCCCCATAGATGCAGGGGATGGGGCGATCGCGTCTCTGGTTAAAAATCTGCGCCGCTACCATCTCCGCAATACATTGCGGTACTCCGCCAATCAGGTTCTCTTTCTTCGCCTCCACTAGGGCCACCACTGGAGCCCGAATCGCAATTTGTTCCGGCGATTGGCTTAGTAAATAGTCGCAATACCCCGTCAGCCCCTTCTCCGAATCCACATTGAACTCCTTGCCGGAAAACAGGGCGACAGTCCCAGCGGCTCGCTGTTTCACTTCCCCCAGGATCGGCGCAATAATGAACTCCGATCGCGCCTTTTCACTATTCACCGCTGTCGCCAATGGCAAAAACGTACCCAACGTCTGCCGCAGCCACGCAGAAGGCTCCACCGGCTCCACATCTACAAACAAACGCCGCGACTCGTCCAAGGTAATTCCGAGTTCTTGCTCCACCCGATCGAGGCTAAAGTCACTGTAAGCCATAGCAATTGGAAGCAATTTCGAGAGAGGTCTAGCTCAAGTATGGCCGATTTTAGCGATCTCGCTGCCGCAAGTCGGCCCGCAATGCCGTTCGTCCAGCTTTTGCGAAGCCTTTATCGCCGGGTTCGTCCTGAAATTCGGCAACGCCATCGCCCGTTGAGAGAACGGTGAAAGAACGGTAAGAGACCTTAAAACTGGTGCAATTTCTCCGCTAATTTTAAGCTAATTTTCACGGCTAGCCCAGAGGGGCAGTGGATAATGGATTGGCAGA
Source organism: Synechococcales cyanobacterium CRU_2_2 (assembly GCA_012034805.1). GTDB lineage: Bacteria > Cyanobacteriota > Cyanobacteriia > PCC-9006 > JAAUQQ01 > JAAUOP01. The sequence continues at coordinate 4,009 of JAAUOP010000140.1, forward strand.
GCGGAGATTCTGCCTGCAATCGACTGGAGTGCAGTCTTGAACATTGAGCACCCACATGAAGAAACGACATTTTTTATGGGCTGTGACCGGCATGGTCGGCGCAACCTGGCTTTCACATGATTGGTCTGGGAGGACAAAAACACCAATGGCAACTGCAAGGTCTCAGCCGAACTCCAAATTTGAAATGACCAAGACTGAGCCGGAATGGCGCAAGCGGTTAACCTCAGAGCAATTTCGGGTGTTGCGTCAGCATGGCACCGAACGGGCGGGCAGCAGCCCATTGGACAAAGAGTACCGTCAGGGAACTTTTGTCTGTGCCGGGTGCGATTTATCCTTATTCACATCAGCGACCAAGTTTAACAGTGGTACGGGCTGGCCGAGTTTTGATGCCCCGCTCGAGGGCGCGATCGGAACCACAATCGACAAATCCTTGTTGATGACTCGGGTGGAAGTCCACTGTCGTCGCTGTGGTGGACATTTGGGTCATGTATTTGATGATGGGCCTAAGCCAACGGGCAAACGTTACTGCATGAATGGCGTAGCAATGAAATTTATCCCTAGCTAATGCAGAAACCGCCGATTTATAGTCTCTCTCCCCCGGTGGGAGAGGGATTTGGGGTGAGGGTTTTGGTTTGTGCAAGAGGTCTATTGGGTGTCTCTGGATTTTCAGAATGCGAGAATCGTAGCGTTAGGCCAAGGAATGCCGTTAGGATGTCAATAGAAGTCATCAGCCTTTGATTATGACTTACGCCCCTGCGATCGTTGACGATGCTCCGTCATTGATGACGTTTGATGCATTTTTGGACTGGCATCCTGAAGACGGACGCCGGTTCGAGCTACTTCATGGAGTCCCCCGAGAGATGCCCAATCCCCTTGGTTCCCATGAGGATGTGATTGCATTCATGAAGCTAGTGTTGGGCATGCATCTGCTGAAGGTTAACTCCTCGTGGTGTGTGGCTAATTCAGCAACGGTCAGGCCCAGACGGGAGCTGATGGGCTATGAACCAGACGTTGTTATTTTGGATCGTCCTAAGCTTAAAGACGAGCCGTTATGGGGGATCCGTAGCAGCATTGTGAATGGTTGTTCGATTCCCCTCGTGATTGAGGTGGTCAGTAGCAACTGGCGAGATGACTATGACATCAAGTTTTCAGACTATGAAGTGATGGGGATAACAGAATATTGGTTGATTGATTTTCGGGCTCTGGCCGCAGTACGGGCAATCGGGAAGCCGAAGCAGCCGACGATTACGGTTTGTTATTTGACGGATGATGGCTATGAGCTGCGGCGGTTTCGAGAGGGGGAGCAGCTTGTGAGTCGGGTGTTGCCGGAGCTGGATCTGGCGGTGGCGGATATATTTGCAGCCACAGGTTAGGATGAGCTGCCGTCCATCCGGCTGTTCTCTCGGGAACATGAAATAACCCTGATTCATCGCCCCATTCCGCTTGCCCAACTGTCGCAACGCCCAATTCACCGCCTTCTTCACAAAATTTCGCTCATCTTCACAGCCCTGGGCGATCGCCTGCCAAAACCGCTCAAACGCCCCATCGTCCGCCCCCTTATCGTGAGTCGCCAGCACTGCTATCATCACAAACCCAGCTTGCCGCACAAACTCCGGCTCCTGACCAGCCCAAACCAACGCCTGCCCATAGGCCCAGGGCAATGGCGAAATAAATTCGTACAGGCCTGATCACAAACATCCCAAGAATCCAATTCCCCCACCCAGGCATCCGCGATCGCCACCGTCATCTGCCCCAGCTCCGCCACCAGCGTCGCCAAAATCCGGGCCTCATGAACGCCACTTTCCCAGAGCCCCAGCGCCAACTCCTGATCGCGCCCGAGGGATTTTGCCAGCTTGCGTAGCTGCGGCATTGTTACGCCCAGCGCTTTAGCAGGGTGACTTCCAAACTTGGCAAGGCGATCGCGATAGCCCGGATCCGCCAATGGCCCCAGCTCACCCAAAACGCTTTCCACTCGGCTTGCCCTAAACATCGCCGGTTTCTGCACTAGCTCAAATCTCGCCGGGATCAACGCCCAATTCCTTCAACCGGGCCGCCAACCGGGCCGCCTTCGCCTGCGATTCCTCCAGCCGTTGGTTCGTTTCGCTGAGCTGTTGACTCGTCGTCGCCAATCGTTGCCCCAGCTCCACAAAAGTCAAAAAGCGTGAGCCATCGGGCCGATAAATTTCCCAGGTTTCGGGCGTAACCCCAAAGCGAATCTGCAACCGAGGACTGATCCAATCCTCAATGCCCTCAATCACCTCCAAACTGCCATCGTGCCGCTCCCAGCCAATCAGCTCAAGGCTGTCGGGATCAAATTCGTAATATTCCTCCACGCCATAGCGGTTGTAGAACTGAAGCTTCCTTGCCATCTCGCCCCGGCGATTTCCCGGCGAGAGAATTTCAAATACAACCTGCGGCGGAACCCCATTTTCCTCCCATTGCCGATAGGAACCCCGATAGCCCTTGGGCCGAGTGAAAGCAACGAGGACATCAGGTGCTTGGCGAATCTTGTTTTGCCCTTCCACGGGATACCAGAGCAAATCGCCCGCCACAAAAATGTTGGGATCGTTTGCATAGAGCAGCTCCAGATTTTCCTTGATCGTCACGATCCATTGGAATTGTGCTGTGTTGTCCGCCATTGGCTGGCCATCGCGATCGGGATAAAAAATCTCAGAAACAGAAATTTGCTGAACCATGGGGAAGCGCCTGGGGTGGCCGTCGGATACTCGGAGATAATGGCGGCAGTATTCATGCAGATCGCTTCAGTTTAACGCGCGATCGGCCAAGCCAAGCTCCGCAGAATCGCCCCACCCAGGGGGAACATTAAGGCCATCGCTACCCCCATCCCTTTCCACCATGGTTCCATTCCCCATCCCCGCAGCGCGACCTCAGCGAGTGTTGTGGCCACCCGTCATTGCCCTCGCCTGCGTTCAAGGCGCGATCGCCCTTCTCTGGATTGTCTACAACCTCTACCTCGGCCAACTCCTCACCCTCGCCGGACTCTCCACCAGCCTTGCCAGCACCCTACTCCTGATCGAAAACGGCATCGCAGCCGTGGCCGAACCCTTCGCGGGCAGCCTGTGCGATCGCCTACAGGCTGGACTCGGTAGCCAGTGGCCCCTGATTCTGTTCGGAACCGTGCTTTCTGCTCTCTGTTTTCTGCTGATTCCGGGGTTTGCCCTCGGGAACCAGAGCCTAGCCCAGATCGGTCTACCTGCTTGCATCATCCTCTGGGCCTTGTGCATGACCCTGTTCCGCAGTCCAGCCCTGGCCTTACTCGGGCGCTATGCCACGCCCTCCCAGTTGCCTCAGGCGGCAGTCTTGCTCACCTTGATGGGCGGCTTGACCGGGGCGATCAAACCCCTGAGCGGCGACTGGATTATGGGTTGGGGGCCTCAGGTTGCCTTTGGGGTGGGGTCGCTGACCTTGCTGCTGGCGGTGGGGGTGTTCTGGAAAGTGCAGCCCCGTCTGGCGTCTCTGGCGGCGATCGCACCCGTCGCCGCAACACCCGCCGCTGCCCCCCCGACCGACCCGGCACAGAGTACCCCATTGGCGGCCAAACTGGCCTGCATTTTTGGCACGGGCGTTGGGGTGACCCTGGGATTTCGGCTCTTGATGGCCAACTGGCCGAAGCTCCTAGCCGTGGAAGTACCCGAGGTGAATGGGCGGTTGATTGGGGGACTTGTTTCCGTCGTGATCGCGATCGCGGCCCTCACCGCCGCCACCTGGGCCAAGCGGTTTGGCAATCGTAGCGTCATGGGCGTGGGCTGTGGCCTGATGGGATTGCTGTGTGGACTGGTGCATTGGGCTCAGACACCGGGACTGGCGATCGCGTTTGCGATCGCCATCGGCGTAGTATTCAGCTTAGTTGCCAATGGAACTTTGCCCTTCGCGCTGAGACTCGTGCGGGAAGACCAGCAGGGACTCGCCACAGGCACTTATTTCAGTGGCGTGGCAACTGCAGCCATGGTGACGAATTGGATCGCCCCCTGGACGAATGGCGTGGGTTTGGGGTTAGGATTCGCTGCATTTTGGGGGGCGGGGATGTGTGTCGCCTTAAGTGCCGTCCGAAATATTCCGAGAGACTCTGTAAAACCCCCTGGGTGACTGAGCTTGGCGATCTCCCCCCGGCTCTTGCTTGAGCCCCCCCTTTTCACCGCCTAGATAGCGTGAAACAATTCCCCTCAGTAACGGGTCAAAGCCTAACAGTCACAGTCAAAGTCGAAGTCCCTGCCCGAGTCCCTGCCCGAGTCCCTGCCCGAGTCCCTGCCTGAGTCAATGCCCGAGTCAATGCCCGAGTCAATGCAAAAGGAACCTAGAATAATGGCGAATTGGCGAAATGTCCTGCTGCTGGCAGCAGTCCCGGCCCTGGTGTGCGCGGCCAATGCAGAAGCAGCCACGCTCAACAAATGGACCTTCAACAACAGCACGAAGCGCTTGGAGTTCACCACCGATAGCTCAGTGCAGCCCAAAGCATTTTTGATTTTCAACCCCTATCGCATTGTCATTGACCTGCCCAACACCAAACTGACCAGTGCCTCTGTCAAGCAAGCCTACTCGGGCGATGTCAAGCAGGTGCGGTTGGGCCAATTCGATGCCACCACCACCCGTATCGTGATCGAACTCGATCCCCGCTACGTAATTGATGCCAAGCAGACCATCGTCAAGCGAACCACCGGCAATACCTGGGTACTCGACCTCAGCGGCACTGTCGGACTGCCCGCCACGGGAACCACTTCGGTGCCGCTGAAGGTGTCTGATGCAGGCTCCCAGCCGCTGCCCACTCCACCGAGCACGACGCCCAAGCCCCCAACCACAGCCCCAAAACCCCCAACCACAGCCCCAAAACCACCCACTTCGGCGAACAATAACAACCCCAGCGCTCGCAACTTTTGCCGTGCCCAGGTGCCCAGCGCCCTCAACAGCGTTCTCAACCGCAGTTCCAGCACCCAATGGGGCGTTTCGGTGCAGACCCAAAGCGGTACGACCCTGTTCGATCGCAACGCCTCCACCTTGCTGGCCCCCGCCTCCAACAACAAAGTCTTCACCACCGCCGCCGCCCTCACCAAGCTCGGCCCAGACTACCGCATCAAAACCCAGGTCCTCGGCGACGGCCAAGGGGCCACTATCAATAATTTGCGGATCGTAGGTCAAGGTGACCCTAGCTTGACCGGTACAGGCCTGCGCAGTCTCACCCAACAACTCAAAACCAAAGGCGTGCGCAATGTTGATTTTTTGATTGGCGACGACACTCTATTTAAAGGGCCATCGATCAACCCCAACTGGCTTGAGGAAGACCTCGGACAGGCCTATGCACCACCCATCAATAGCTTATCCATCAATCAAAACATCATCGGTCTGACCCTCTCGCCCCGGAGCCAAGGTCAGCCCCTCGCCGTTGCCTGGGACGACCCCTCCGACCAGCAAGACTGGGTGATCGACAATCGCACCGTGACTTCATCTCCGTCCGGTGGCGAGTTTGTCGATGTCGTGCCCTCCGGCAATCGCTTGGTGATTACCGGTGCCCTGCGTCAGGGCTCAGAACCAGAACTGGTGGGTGTTGCCATTGCGAATGAGGGCAATTATTTGGTCAGTAAATTTGCCGGTCTTCTGCGCAGCGCCCAGGTTCCGGTCGCCCGCACGACAGTGGTGACTCGAACACCGGCTCCCAAGGATTTGGTGGAATTGGCCGCGATCGAATCCGATCCCGTCGCCAAAATGATCGCCGTCACCAATCTCGAGAGCAACAACTTCTATGCGGAGACACTGCTAAAAGTCCTGGGGGCCAATCGCTTGGCGAACGCGGCGGACACCCGTATCAGCGGCATCAATGAAGTCAAAAGCATTTTGGTCGGCCTGGGCGTGGATGGAAGCCAGTTGCAGATGGTCGATGGCTCCGGACTTGCGCCCAACAACCGAGCCAGCGCCAAAGCCTTTGTCCAAACTCTCAATGCCATGGCCAACGGCAAACATGCTGCAATCTATAAGAATTCCATGCCCGTGGGGGGTCGTAGCGGCACCTTGAGCAATCGCTTTCGCGGCACCGCCGCCCAGGGACGTGTCTTTGCCAAAACGGGAACCATCTCGGGGGTGGTATCGCTTTCGGGCTACGTGGATCCGGTGAATCATCCCCAGATCTCGTTCTCGATCCTGGCTAACACGGATAGCTCGGCCTCGACGATTCGCGCGATCGTCGATGATGCCGTGGTCAAGCTCGTGGACCTGGACGACTGCTAATGGAGCCGAAGTGTATGGGCGAGGCGGGACTTGAACCCGCAAGGATTTCTCCGCCGCATTTTGAGTGCGGTGCGTCTACCAATTCCGCCACTCGCCCGAATTGGTTTCCCGATTATATACCCTTTGCCTGTTTTGTTTGTTGCTTTGTTAAAGATTTGGGGTGAAAGGCTTGGGGCTTTTTCGTTCGGGGGCTAAAATCCTACCCGAAGCATCTATCCTGGGCAATAGCTCTGGGTCATAGCCTTGATGGGGCCACCCCCAGGGATTGCCCAAATCGAGCGTGTTACTGTGGTCGCGGTGAGTCAGCCAGCTTTGTAAGGAGTGAGATTCGTGGTGAATTGGCAAAACATGGTTCTAGGCGCGATTGGCTTCGCCAAGCTCCGCAGGATCGCTCCCCTCTTGGCCGCTCCCATTCTGTTCTACGCCTCTGCCGCAGAGGCCGCAAAACTCAACGCCTGGCGGTTCAATCCGAGTACCAATCAACTGGAGTTCACCACCGATAGCGCAGTGCAACCCAAGGCGACGTTGATTTTTAATCCCTACCGTTTGGTGATTGACCTACCGGGAACGACGTTAAGTCAGCCGACGGTGCGGCAGGACTTTACGGCGGGGGTGAAGCAGCTGCGTATTGCTCAGTTTGATAAGGGTGCCACCCGCGTCGTGTTGGAATTGAATCCGGGGTTTGTGATCGATCCCAATAAGGTGCAGATTAAAAAGCAGGGTTCTAGCAACACTTGGATCGTTGATCTGACGCCGATTGTCGAGCTGCCGAAACCGGGCACCACCCAGGTCGCGATTCAGGTCGAGAAAGCAGCGGCTGCGGCGATCGCGCCCGCGGGTCCCTGGATGTATCCGGAAGATCAGCTTTCGGACATATCGGATCGGCTGATGGCCGCCGAGGTGACGCGCGAGAAAGTCTTCAAGCGGCTCCACGACGAACTCCCTTATGAGTCGACGGTCGAGACGACGGCCTGGACGCGCACGAAGAAAAACGAGTTGAAAGTCGAGCAGACGATCTATGTCAGCCGCGAGGGCCATCGCCCGATCGTGCTCGGCAAAGGCGGTCAAACGCTGAAGGCGATCGGCGAGGCGGCGCGAACGGAGATGACGGCGCTTTTTGGCGAGACGGTGCATCTGTTCCTGACAGTGAACGTCCGCGAAGGCTGGGCCGAAGAAAAAGCGCGCTACCGCGAGATGGGCCTCGACATTGTGGATTAGCCCACATGACAAACAATCCGCTCGTCCTCGATTCCCGCTTGCGCCGGGTTGTTCCGTTCATCCTGAGAGGGCGCCGGAGGCGGCGTCGGTAGCGGAGCCGATTCGGCCTTCTTGGCCCAGACGGCGCCCTGCAGGTAGAGGCTGTCAGGATCGCCGGGAGCCTCCTGGAGCTTGGCGAGCGCTTCGTGCTCGAGCTGCGCCTGTCGGTCGACTGGTGGTACGACTTCGGCTGCGGCGATATCGGCAACGACGGCGTCCACGACATCGACGTGGCCTGCTGGGGCCTGGGCGTCACGACCCACCCGACGCGGGTCGCCTGCCTGGGCGGCAAGTACTTCTTCGACGACGACCAGCAGTTCCCCGACACGCAGTACGCGGTGCTGGAATACGAGGCGGAGGGCTCGCCCGCCGGCCGCAAAAAGCAACTCATCTTCGAGCAGCGGATCTGGTCGCCCTACGTGCAGGAAGGCTGGGAGAACGGCAACGCCTTTTACGGCACGAAGGGCATGCTGCTCTTGGGCAAGGGGGACGGCTGGAAGCTCTACGGCGAGCGCAACAAGCTCCGCAAGGAAGCGGGCGCCGCCGAACGCGAAACGCCCCACCAGCGCGACTTCTTGAGCTGCATCAAGACGGCGGCAAGCCCGCCGCCGACATTGAGATCGGCCACCTCTCCGCCACGCTCTGCCAC
>JAAUOP010000023.1 GCA_012034805.1 Synechococcales cyanobacterium CRU_2_2
GATTGGTTTATCTGCCGCCTTACTCACCGGACTTTTCACCGATTGAGAATTTCTGGTCAAAGGTTAAGGCTATTCTCAAAACCTTAGGAGCCCGCAGTTCTGAAGCCCTCATTGAGGCGATGGAAAAAGCCTTTTTACAAGTCTCAGAAACTGACATCAAACACTGGTTTACACACTGCTGTTACTGCTCCTTAGACTTATGAAATCCGCTATATCTAAGATTAAGAAAAGGCAAGTTCTAGATACATTTTCTAAATGCATGAGAGTAACGACCTGAGAGTAACGAGCGGGTTCACCGCCCCTTAAGACTCACAAGCTACTCCATCTGTATCGCGATCGCGACTTAAAGTGTAATTGGGGTCACCCGGCGTAAAATCGCTTCCCACTCCCATATCGCGCAAAGATTCGCAACTTCCGCTCACATAGCCATCACTCGCCTCGGACGACGGCACAACCTGAAGCGCTGCGGCTGCCTCACGCTGTATTTCAGCAAACTGGGCTTCTTGCTCCTGGCGTTGCTGCTCGGCGATCGCCTCATTCTCAGCGACTCGGGCCGCGTTCATTTGGACGACCGCATCCTCGTGATTGAGTTGATACTCCTTCTGCTTGCTCCGCGCATCAGCAGCAAAGCTGTCTCCATCTGCGACTTCATTGAGCTGATTAATGCTCGTTTGCCAGGTATCAGCAATCTCGGCCCAGTCGTCTGATGTGGTCGCGGTCGCTCTGTTCTGAGTTGCGGTTGTGGCCAAGGCGATCGCCTCTTCATAGGCTGCCGGCGGAGCGGCTGTCGGCGCTATAGATGCCTTTGTGGCTTTGAGTTCAGGGGCTTCTGTGGCTGGTGTTGTCACTGGCTGTTCTGCTACAGAGGAATTATTGGGCTCGGGAGCGGCGATCGCCATCATCAAAATCAGTGTTGATAAAATGGTGCCAGTAATCTTGCTCGACCTTGACCAGCTCGTGCGCCACAGCAGCACAATACCCAATGGTGGCATCAACCCTAGGCTACTGAAGATCCATCGTTTCTGCTGATACCACTTTTTTGGGATGCTGTCGGTGCTTGGCTTGGAGCGATACTGAGTTTGTGTCATGACTCTAGGTTGCGAAAGGGGCTGGATTGTTTTCTCTTTTTCAAGAGGCACAGCTGATATTCGCTACTTACAAGTCCCTTTGAGGTGATTCCGGCAATATGCTTAATTCTGGAGCAGGATTTTTGACTACAGCCATAGAACGAGTACGTATTGTCGAAACCGCCTACTTTTATAAATCCTCAAGTGGGTGGTTCATTTATGTGAGTGATGGAGAGAATGAAGCGTCATGGGCCTGCTTGAGGCGCAATTGCTGGTTGTAGTGGTGAACGAAATTCCAGATCGCAGCCTCATGATTCTCTTGTTTCTTGGAAAACGAGAGCGCCTTTCTCACCAAGCGCGATACCCTTTGTCTCAGGGTGCAGTTGAACCTTTCAATGTAATGGGTCAGCCCATTTTCTTTGCCAACTGCTCGATGGCCTTTATTTGGAAGGACGCAGGCATAGCTCTCCCAATAATCGGTGTAGATGACTGCACATTGGCGATAGACTCCCGGCAGCGAGCGCCATAAGGCTTCGGCAGACTGGGCACTTCGGTCACCAATATGAAGACCGATGATTTCGCGAGTGTCCGCATCTAGAGCGAGCCAAACCCATTGTTTGTTGCCTTTGTGGTTCACGAACGACCAGAGCTCGTCCATCTGAACCGTTAGGGCTTTTTTACCTTTTCGTCACCTCCACTTTTTTAGGTATGGTTTTGACTTTGGCGTTGACATAGGTCTGAATACAGCTCTCAGAGCGCTGCATCACCCGCGCAATGCCCGCGATGGCAAGCCTTTCAAGCAGTAAACGTTCGAGCAATGCGACCTCGATGCCAGCAACCCGCGTGCTTTCCCCATCAAGTTGGCATTTAACACCCCCACCGCCAGTTTTGACATGCAAGCCGCTGGTCTGCCATAAACTGGGGAACCGATCGCTGCTCAGCTAGCTGGTTAAACCGATGGTTGATCTCTCCGTTGTCGTGCCGCTCTATTGCGAAGAATCGAATGTCGATTGCCTGCTCGAACGGCTGGAATCGGTGCTGGCCGCAACGGGGCTGAGCTACGAAATTGTCTGCGTGGATGATGGAAGCCGCGATCGCACCCTCGACCACCTCATCCTGCACCACTACCGCAACCCGGCCATCAAAGCCATTGCCCTGTCGCGCAACTTCGGCAAAGAAATCGCCATGACCGCTGGCATCGACGCGGCCAGCGGTGAGGCGGTGATTCCGATTGATGCGGATTTGCAAGACCCGCCAGAGCTGATTCCGGAGCTGGTGGCCCGCTGGCGGCAGGGCTATGAGGTGGTCTACGCCCAGCGGCGATCGCGCCAGGGCGAAACTTGGCTCAAACGAACCACAGCAAAGGTATTTTATGGTCTGATCGGTCGCATGACGGCGATCGAAATTCCGGCTGATACTGGCGACTTTCGGCTGATTGATCGGCGGGCGGTAGATGCACTCAAACAACTGCCCGAGCGCACGCGCTTTATGAAAGGTTTGTTTGCCTGGGTGGGCTTTCGACAAACGGCGGTGTTGTACGACCGCGCCCCCCGCCACAGCGGCCAAACCAAGTGGAACTATTGGCGACTGTGGAATTTTGCCTTGGATGGCATTACCTCGTTCAGCTTTGGGCCGCTGCGCATTTGGAGCTATGTGGGCAGCCTAATTTCCGTGGGGGCATTTGGTTACGGGGCGTTTTTGATTGTGCGCACACTGTTTTTGGGCATCGACGTTCCGGGCTATGCGTCTTTGATGGTGACGATGCTGTTTTTGGGGGGAATTCAGTTGTTGACGCTGGGCATCATGGGGGAATATTTAGGGCGAATTTATGAGGAGGTGAAGGGCCGACCCTTGTATTTGGTGCGCGAGTGTTATGGTTTGGAAGCGGTCAGCCATTGCACCATTCAGCAGCCTCGAAGACTCTCTTAGAAACGGGCAGTTTATGGACTTGTCAGCTTACGCTCAAACGGCTGGACTGCCAATAGAAATCTCATGCCAGGTTACTGACGCGATCGCACTCTCCGCTGTATGTTCTTGCCAATGCTCCATAACACGTCAATGAATTGAGCGTCATGCCCATTACCTCTACGGACTTCCCTGCACTTTAACGCAGTGCTCAAGCCATAGCGCCCCACCCTCTCGACTTCCTGAAACAGTTGCCGAGCCCGCTGTCGGCACTCCTGCTCCAGCATCTTCTGCAACGACCGCGAATTCGCTGACTGCCCAATGAGCAAGACGTGACAAGTCAACTGAAAAGATTTACATTGGCCGAGCTTTGTTCAACAAAATCGTGCAACTTAAAGTTGCGTGGGAAGCGATCGCCATGTCCACCACCGTCCAGGTCTCCGTCCCCGCCACCACCGCCAACCTCGGCCCCGGCTTCGACTGCCTGGGCGCTGCGCTCACCTTGTCGAATCGGTTTCGCTTTAGCCCATTGCCAGAAGCTGCGCCCCTCAAGATTACGGCCACGGGCGAAGGAGCCAACCAAATTAAGGTCGATGCCAGCAACTTGGTCTACCAGGCCTTCTGCCGCCTCTTTGCCCAAATTCGGCAACCTGTCCCCGCCGTCCACATCCACATCGACGCCGAAGTGCCCCTAGCTCGGGGCTTGGGTAGCTCGGCCACCGCGATCGTCGGTGGGTTGGTCGGGGCGAATGAGCTCGCGGGGCGGCCCTTGGCGAGGGATGCGATCGCATCCCTCGCCACCGAAATCGAAGGCCACCCGGACAATGTCGTCCCCGCACTTCTGGGCGGCTGCCGCCTCGCGGCTTCTGGGTTGGACAGCGCTCAAACCAGCCGCCCCTGGGAAATCTGCGAACTCCTCTGGCATGAGAAAATCATCCCGATTGTCGCCGTCCCGGATTTCGAACTGTCCACCAGCGCTGCCCGCAGCGTTCTGCCCGAGCAATACAGCCGAGCCGATGCCATCTTTAACATGGCCCATCTGGGTCTCTTGATTCGAGCCTTGGAAACGGGCCGCCAAGACTGGCTCAGGGCCGCGCTGCAAGATCGAATTCATCAGCCCTATCGGACACAACTGATCCAAGGATTTGATGCAGTGCAAGCCGCTGCCCTGGAGGCAGGGGCCTATGGGCTGGTGATTAGCGGCGCAGGGCCGACGCTGCTGGCGCTGGGTGCGCCGGAGACCGAGGGAGCGATCGCCCAAGCCCTGCAAACCACTTGGCATAGCCAAGGCGTCACTGCCCGAGTCCAGGTGCTGCGCATTGACACCCAGGGCACCGTGGTGAGCATGGGCTAATCTCCCTCCTGGCCAGGGGATTGACACAGGTGTTGACGCTCGGCGCAGGAAAGTCTTGGGCTGGGCAAATCTCTAGAAAATCTGTAGATTGCTCTTTACATTTGTTTACATGATTGGCTAGGATGGGGCAGAAAGCTTGAGCAAAAGTACTCAGCCCTTCGTGATGCGTGACTTCTCTTAACGTTTCTTAAGGCTGAGCCCCAGCACTCACTTCACTCCGGCGCATGTTGCCAGTGGCGATTGATCAGCGATCGCTCCTCGACACCGCAGACAGCGTGCTCCTCAATCACCAAGTTCTTCGGTCTTGAATTGATGGAAACTGCTCAATTTCCCTGGCTTACTCTGATTTTGCTGCTTCCCTTGGCAGCAGCGCTCCCGATTCCCGTCATTCCAGACAAAAATGGCAAAACCATTCGCTGGTATGCCCTCGGGGTCGGTTTGATTGATTTCGCCTTGATGATCTACGCCTTTGGCAATCAGTATTTGCTGCAAAGCACTGATTTTCAGATGGTTGAGAAGTATGCTTGGATCCCTCAAATTGGCCTCAACTGGTCTCTGGCTGCCGATGGCCTGTCGATGCCGCTGGTCTTGCTGACGGGCCTGGTCACCACGCTGGCCATCTTGGCTGGTTGGAAAACCACCGAGAAGCCAAAACTGTTCTATGGGCTGATGCTGATTATGTACAGTGCCCAGGTTGCGGTGTTTCTAGCCCAGGATTTACTGATGTTTTTCTTGGTCTGGGAAGTGGAACTGGTGCCGATTTATTTGCTAATTTCGATTTGGGGCGGGCCGAAGCGGCTTTATGCTTCAACAAAATTCATCCTTTATACAGCGATCGCTTCCATCTTCATCTTGCTCTGTGCCCTCTCCATGGCCTTCTACGGCGTGGACGCCGGCGCACCCCTCACCTTCGACATGCAAGAGCTAGGCCTGAAGGATTATTCCCTTGGCTTTGAGCTGTTGATGTATGCCGGTTTGCTGATTGCCTTTGGCACCAAGCTGTCAGTCTTTCCGCTGCACACTTGGTTGCCCGATGCCCACGGCGAGGCCAGTGCGCCCGGTTCGATGCTGTTGGCGGGTGTTTTGCTCAAAATGGGGGGCTACGGTCTGCTGCGCTTCAATGTTGAAATGCTGCCCGAGGCGCACATCCAGTTTGCGCCCGTACTTGCTGTTTTGGGCGTGGTCAACATTGTTTATGGTGCCCTGTCGGCCTTTGCCCAGGACAACCTCAAGCGCCGCATTGCCTACTCCTCCATCTCCCACATGGGGTTTGTTCTACTGGGCATCGCGGCCTACAACAGCCTGGGCCTGAGCGGCGCAATGCTGCAAATGGTGTCCCACGGTTTGATTGCAGCGGCCTTGTTTTTCCTCTGTGGCGTGGCCTACGATCGAACCCACACCCTCAAGATGGAAAAGATGAGCGGCTTGGCCAAACAAATGCCGATCGCCTTTGCGCTGTTTACTGCCGCCTCCATGGCCTCGTTGGCCCTGCCCGGCATGAGCGGCTTCGTCAGCGAACTGGCAATTTTCGTCGGCTTCGCGACCGATACCGCCTACAGCTATGGCTTCCGCGTGGTGGTGGTTTTGTTGGCGGCAGTGGGTTTGGTGCTGACGCCGATGTATATGCTCTCGATGTTGCGCCGGGTATTCTACGGTGAGAAGCAGCTCAAGCTCGATGGCTTTGACGCCAGCCCCCGTGAAGTGTTTATTACCCTCTGTCTGTTGGTACCGGTGATTGGTATTGGCGTCTATCCGAAGCTGGCGATGAATTTGCACGATGTCAAGACTGAGGCGATCGCCGCCCGTGTCCAGTCTTCCTTACCGGTTCTGGCCCAGCGTCAGCAGGGCACCCTGTTCGCCCAGCAGCTCACCGCACCGCGTATTGCCGAAGCGGATTTCGTCCAGGTGGATTAAATCTGAATCACCGGGGTCAGGGTGGAATTCAGCACCATCGTTGGATTGAATGCTCGCGCCTTAGTAGTCCGTGCGATCGCCCTTGTTCGCCCACTCCTGGAACACCACATTTGCCTCATCCCGCAACAATGGATGCATTGGCAACTGACGATCGCTCTTCTCCCGCTCCAGCTCCCTGTAGATGAACTGGTCGTCAAAGGCGATCGCCGCCGCATCCTCCTTCGTATTGCCATAAAAAACGCGGTCGAGCCTCGCCCAATAAATTGCCCCTAAGCACATCGGGCAAGGTTCGCAGCTTGTGTAGAGTTCACAACCGTTGAGCTGAAACGAATTCAAGTGGGCACAGGCGCGCCGAATCACCACCACCTCGGCGTGGGCCGTCGGGTCGTTGCTGGAGGTGACTTCGTTGTGGCCCTCGGCGATAATTTGACCGGCCTTGACGATCACGACGCCAAAGGGGCCGCCTTGGCCGGTACGCATGCCGTGCTGGGAGAGGGCGATCGCCCGCCGCATGTACGCTTCGCGTTGGGGATTGGGTTGAGGCTTCTGCGGTTCTGGAGACTGGGCGGCTTCGCTCATCGTGGTTTCCTCGCGGGATGGGTGGGTTGCCAGACGTCGGCTTGCTGATTGAAGGCCTCGCTATTTTGCCGCAATTTTCCCAGCGAATTGGTATCTCAGGAATGAGAACTGAATGAAATTTGCATCCTGATGCGGGGGCAAGGCGCTGTGCTTCAATGTCTGTGCTTCAATGGATGTAGCGCTTTGAATACCTCTGAAGAGAAACCACTATGGGAATTGTCTTGTACTTCGTCGTTTTGGGTGGAGCCTTTGCTGCTGCTGTGGCTCTGTTGTTTGGTCTGCGGGCGGTCAAGCTGATCTAGATGATTGGACTCTGGGTCATGGATTTGAGTCAAAGGGCTTCGTTTGTGCGAAGCCCTTTGTTGTGGGAGATTTGGGGCGTTGCTGAATTCTGGTATGAATCCGACGTTGACGACTTCGCGAATGCTGGACGAACGGCGGTTCGTCCCTACAGGTTCTCTGAGGGCTGCGATCGCCCACTCGTCTGGGCAATCTGCTGCCCGAGATGACGCAGAATCTTGAGCACTGCCGCTAACTCATTGCCGGGAGCATAGAGCGAAAACGTGCGTGAAACGGCAAACTGATTTTTTTCTTCCTTGGACAGTTTGACGAAGGCGAACTCTGCGCCGTTGGTGAGCAGCCCGAATGCGATCGCCCCAGGACTGGACAGCATGTAGCTCAGGGCCTGGGGCAGGGCAACGTTGAGCGCAAATGTCGTCATCTTTGCTTCGATGGCAAGCACCCAAAGCTGGCCCAGAATGACCAAAACATCAATATTGCCCCGCACGATCGCGCCATCCTCCGCTGGACTCGAAATTTCGATGCCCAGTTCAGGCCGGATGCGAAACGGAGGCTGATAAAACGCCGCGAGGTCCAGTAAGCGAGCCAGCACCACCATTTTGACGGCTTCTTCCAGTAGCGGCGGCTCTTCGAGTAGATACTTGAAATTGCCCCGAACCCGACTCACCTCCGCCGCATCCGCCTCCGAGAGCTGGCTGTCGATCGCCAGCCACTCCGTAAAAAATTGTGGATTCTCCGCTTCAGATAGGCCAAAGTGCTGCCGAAGCTCACCGAGCGTGACCTTGCTGGCTTGGATTGCCTGTACCATCACGATGTCTCCCAATTCCTCTTGTGTGGCCTGAGCTAACCCTTCATCGAGCCTTTCGCCTCAACCTTCATCTAAACCTTCACCCTCGCCTTAGCCTAACGGTTTTCTTCGCCCGATCGCACGCTCCCTCTTTGGATCAGCTGACATTACCTGGCATCACCTGCCATTTCTGGCCATTTCTGCGTATCCTGGTTCTGCCTGATTCACAAGCGAAATATTCACGAGAGCAATAGATATGCCCCAGACCTATCGCGTTACCCTGCTCCCTGGCGATGGCATTGGCCCCGAAATAATGGCTGTTGCCGTGGATGTTCTCAATGTGGTAAGCCAGCAGCACAACCTACAGTTTGAGTTCTCCGAGGCGTTGCTGGGTGGGGCGGCGATCGATGCCACGGGGTCGCCGCTGCCGGAGGAAACGCTTGCGGTCTGCCGCCAAAGTGATGCGGTCTTGTTGGCGGCGATCGGCGGCTACAAGTGGGACAATTTGCCCCGTCACCAGCGCCCCGAAACCGGTTTGTTGGGTCTGCGTGCGGGGTTGCAACTGTTTGCAAACCTACGTCCTGCAACAATTTTGCCCCAGCTGATCGACGCGTCGAGCCTGAAGCGTGAGGTTGTGGAAGGCGTCGATCTGATGGTAGTCCGGGAGCTGACCGGCGGAATTTATTTTGGCGAACCCAAGGGCGTGTTTGAAACCGAGTCTGGGGAGCAGCGCGGGGTCAATACCATGGCCTATAAGGTCTCGGAAATCGATCGCATTGGCCGTGTTGCCTTTGAAATCGCCCAGAAGCGTGGCAAAAAGCTCTGCTCGGTGGATAAGGCCAATGTGCTGGAAGTGTCGCAATTGTGGCGCGATCGCATCAACGCCCTCGCTCCCGAATACCCCGACGTCGAGCTCAGCCACCTCTACGTCGATAATGCCGCGATGCAACTGGTGCGTGCCCCCAAGCAATTCGATACCCTGGTCACCGGTAATTTGTTTGGCGATATTCTTTCGGACATTGCCGCCATGCTCACCGGCAGCATCGGCATGTTGCCCTCGGCCAGTCTGGGGGCGAGTGGCCCTGGATTGTTTGAACCCGTCCATGGTTCTGCGCCGGACATTGCGGGCCAGGACAAGGCCAATCCGCTGGCCCAGGTGTTGAGCGCGGCGATGATGTTGCGCTACGGTCTCGATCAACCAGCCGCCGCCGCCCAGATCGAGCAAGCGGTCATGCAGGTGCTGGATGCAGGCTATCGCACCGGCGATATTCTGGCCGAGGGAATGGCCGAGGGGATGAAGCTCACGGGCTGCCAGGCCATGGGGGCGGCGCTGTTGGATGCGTTGAGGGGGTAAACTCTGGGGCCGTTTGTCAATGGATGATGTGTGGCCTGCGTGAATTGGACTAAGCGGTTTCCCACAGTGCGCAATTGCCTTCCGTATGCACGGAGTCGGTGGTCTGCAAGCCGCTCGGCTTCGATCTTCCGCCCCATGTATAGATCGAAATTACTATAATGGAAACCACGAAATTGATGTCCCGATCGCGCGAAAATGCGGGGTGAGTCACCACACCCATCAACATGCCTTTGCCCCCTTGAGGGGGTTGGATCCATCGAAAGATCTCGGAAACGACGATTTTGCCTTCACAATTGAGGGTTTAGAACTCCGTGTTTCCCGAGTATTCTCTTCTTTGGGGGAAATGATAGGCTAGCGGTCACAAGGCAAATTCGAGAGCGAGGCTTAAGTTCGTGGTATACGCAGCACCCACAATGACCATGCAAAACTTTGAGCAGCCTGCCGCGAGCCATCGGGGCGTTCCCAATCTGTTAGACCCTGCCCTGCTTCAATCCGCCCGCAATATTTACCGTTCGTTTTACGAAGCCCATCCTGATGTGACCCAGCGCCCGATGGGCGTGGCGCTCAATCGCTATAACCATCGTGGCAAGCTGATCTTTGGTCGCAAGCCGATTTTGTTGCCTCAAGAATGCTTTATTCCCTTTGAGCAAATTCAGTCTGAGCTCTATTAACTGGGCTCTATTCACTGGGTTTTCGTGAAGTCAGGGTGCGTGAGGCCAAGTTCGATTTTTATGGATGCGCTGACTCATTTACAGATACTTTTATATCGCATCGTTGCGAGTCTGCCACTGCTCTTCGTGTTTGGCTTGGGGGCGGCGATCGGTAGTTTTCTTAATGTCGTAATCTATCGCTTGCCCCAAGACCTTTCGCTGATCCATCCCCCCAGCCGCTGCCCCCATTGCAGCCACCGGCTTGGCCCCAGCGAAAATATTCCGATTTGGGGCTGGATTCGGCTCAAGGGTCGCTGCAAAAGCTGTCGGGCCTCGATTTCGCCTCGCTATCCCCTGGTGGAGTTGGCGACGGCGCTGGTGTTTGTTTTGATTGTTGCGATCGCCGGCTGGTCTTGGACAGCGGTGGGCTACGGGGTGTTGTTCAGCTGGTTACTGGCCCTCGCGCTGATTGATTTTGATACGCAAACTTTGCCCAACCCCCTGACCCAGTCGGGTCTGTTGCTGGGCCTGGGGTTCCAGGCGATCTTGGGATTTTTGGAGTCCCAGGGGGCGATCGCAGGGACAATCCAGGGGCTGATGGGCGGCGTGATCGGGGCTGTGCTGGGCATTTGGCTGTTGGGCACGATCGGTCTGCTGGGTTCTGTGGCCTTGGGCAAGGCTGCCATGGGCGGTGGGGATGCCAAGCTGGCTGCGATGATGGGCGCTTGGCTTGGCTGGAAGCTGCTGCTGTTGAGTCTGTTTTTGGCGGCCTTGGGGGGTGCAGTGGTCGGCAGTATCGGCATCTGGATTGGCTTACTCCAGCGCCAGCAGCGGATCCCGTTCGGCCCATTTTTGGCCTTGGGTGCTGCGATGAGCGCCCTGTGGGGCGGTGGGTTGATTGCCCTTTACCAAAGTTTTTTCTGGACGACCACCTAGGACATCGGGGCCTTTCCGACAAACTGCTAGGATGAGTTCGGGTTACGGGTCAAATACCCAACACCCCTTGCTTCTGAGTTGTCCCAAACGCATGCCCCCGAGGCGCTGCTATGTCTCTACTTGATTGGTTCGCAAATCGCCGCAAGGCTGAACCCACAAACCAAGCTCAGCCTGAGCGCGATATTTCCGATGGTCTCTGGACGAAGTGTGACGCTTGCGGGGTCATGACTTATACCAAGGATTTACGAACCAATCAGATGGTTTGCCTGGAGTGCGGCCACCACATGCGAGTGTTTAGCGACGAGCGGATTGAGCAGGTGGTGGATGCGGGCACTTGGATGCCGTCGCATGAGCAGGTTGCGCCGATGGATCCCTTGGAGTTTCGCGATCGCAAGTCCTATGGCGATCGCCTCCGCGACACCCAGGCCAAAACAGGCCTCAAGGATTCGATCCAGACGGGTATTGGCAAAGTTGACGGGGAACCCGCTGCCGTTGCCGTGATGGATTTTCGCTTCATGGGCGGCAGCATGGGCTCTGTGGTCGGGGAAAAGCTGACGCGTTTGATTGAACAAGCGACGGCGGAGCGGTTACCCGTGCTAGTGTTCTGCGCTTCGGGCGGAGCGCGGATGCAGGAAGGCATGCTCAGTTTGATGCAAATGGCTAAAATCTCGGGTGCGCTCGAGCGGCATCGGCAGGCGAAGTTGCTCTACGTTCCGATTTTGACCCATCCGACGACGGGCGGTGTGACGGCCAGTTTTGCGATGTTGGGCGACTTAATTGTGGCGGAGCCCAAGGCGATGATTGCCTTTGCGGGGCGACGGGTGATTGAACAGACCCTGCGCGAAAAGTTACCCGATGACTTCCAAACGGCGGAGTATCTATTGCAGCATGGCTTCGTCGATTTGATCGTGCCGCGCACCCAAATGAAGACGACCCTAGCCCAGTTGATTCGTTTGCATCAGCTGCCCCAGCAGGCATTGTCTGAGCAGGCATTGTCTGAGCAGGCATTGTCTGAGCAGGCATTGTCTGAGCAGGCATTGTCTGAGCAGCCATTACCCAGTGCCGCGGAGCATGGCTCATCCTTGAATTCCGTTCTGAATTCATCGCTCAATGGGGGCGGGGGTCAATGGGACACCGCGTCCGCTGGGAGTGGTGCCGCCTAGTTTTGCGCTCGCTCGCCACAACGATGATTTGGCTTCCCTCAGGTTCTGGTTCCTTGTTGCATTTCCCCGATAGCTCCCATGGGACGACCCAAGAAAAGTGCTGGCGGACAGCCCGCTGATTCAGTCAATGCTGGCGCGCCTGATGCGGGCGTAGCCGATGTGGGTGCCCCTTCGGCAGCACCCAGTTGGAAGCTGACAGAAGACCTGCTCAAAACCCTGAATCAGGAGTTGGGTGGGCTGAAGGAATATGTGCTGGCGGATTTGCGGGGCGAGATTACGTCGCTGCGATCGAAAAAACTCCAGCTGGAAACTGACATTAATCGACTGCAGAGCCACTGGGATAGCTTGGTGAGCGATCGCGATCGCGCCCAGCAGCAGCAGTGGGCGCAGCAGTTTTCCCAGGTGATGGCCCAAAACCTCCTTCAGGATCTGCAAGCCCAGCTGTTGGGGACGGATGCGACTGGCACCGAACGGCCCGACCAACGGCCCGAGCAGCGGTTATTGATCCTACGGGAGCAGATTGCGGGGTTGGAATCGGTCTTGGGGGGAGCGATCGCTGGGGTTCGTCACGAACTGGGCCGCCACGAAAGCGCCCTCAGCCAGCAGGTGATGCGCATGGAAACCCTGGAGCAGCAGGGGGAAGCTATTTTGAGTCGTTTGGTGGAGCGGTTGCAAGCGTCGGGCCAGGGACAAGCTTCGGCCCAGCCGACTCCAACGCCTCGCTCCCAGGGACTTAGCCCCATCTCCTTCACCCTGGGCAGCACTTCCACCACCGGGATTGCGGCCAGTCTGCGCAGCCGTACCGAGGAGACTGGCCCAGTTCAGCGGCCCAAACCTCAGTGGTTCAAACTCCAGCCAACCCGGTTCCGACACCCTCAGCCCCAGATGCGCCAGCTCAAGGATCAGCCCAAATACCGGCCCAAATACCGGATCAAATATCGGCCAAAATACCGGCCAAAACACCGGTCCAGAAGTCTGTCGCGGCCTCTGTAGAGCCGGATCCGGCCCTTGTGATCAACGCCTTTCCCGCCGATGTGCTGTTCGGGAACCGAGCGGCTAGTCCCCCCGCCTCCAAGGCTGCTGTAATTCCGCCCTTTGATTCTGATTCGGCCTGGGTTGCTTCGGATCCGCCGCCCAAGGCCCCTCCGATACCGCCCGTTCCACCCGTTTCGCCCGTTCCGCCTAGGCCTAATCCATCCCGCGAAGCCGAAGTCGATCCCGAAGACCCCAGCGCTCCGTTCGTCGCCTTGCCCTCCCCCGACTCTCTCGAGGAAGTTTCGCCGCGACAGCCGACAACGCCTCTGGCTGAGGAAACCTTCCGCTTCGCCACTTCCCCCCAGGAGGAAATTTCCCAGCCATCGGCAGCTTCATCACCCGCCTGGGTTGCCGGTTTCATCAGTGCTGGCCTCTCCCTAATCCTGCTGGCGTTGCAATACTGCACGGTTCAGCTGATTTTCCACGGTGCGCCTTGGCTAGGCACCGCTGGGCAGGGATTTATTCAGCCCACTTGGGGCAGTGCGCTGTTGACCTTTTGGATCCGGATGCTGATGGTGCTGCCCCTGATGATCGTGATTGGGCATGGCATTTATCCGCCGCTGTTGGAGGAAATGCAGGAAGTCGTTCGAAGTCGCGATCGCCGCCCTCTAATCTCCATTGTGCTCAGCAGTCTGCTGCTGTTTTTGTCCCAATTGTTGCTGTACCGTTCCATTGGGATCTCCTCCGCTAGCGTTGCGGTGGGTCTGCTGTTTGTCTATCCGGCAGCCGTCAATCTTTTCGGCGTGGGTCTGTTCAAGCGTCCAATCTCCCAGCAAGCCCTACTGACCCTGCTGCCGATCGGCCTCGGGGGGATGATTTTGCTGGTTCAAAGCGGCAGTGCGGGTGTCAATCCCGGTGGACTCAGCGCGATTTGTTTTGCGCTTTATGTGTTGGTGGGTCGGCTGTATACACGCCATTTGCATCTGCTGACCCTGACGGTGATGCAGTTTGGCTTAGCCTGGCTGTTTTCGATGCCTGCGCTGCTCTTGTTGCGCCAGGCGTCTCCGGCCAATGAGGTGGGCTATGTGGTGGCTTGTCTGGTGTTGAGTCTGACCGTATTTTTGAATTATTTTTCAATACGGCGAGTTTGAATCGGTTGGGGCCAGCCTGGAGCAGTATTGTGAATGGCTGGACGCCTTTGTTGGTCGCCCTGCTCAGCATGATTTTCTCGCTCGGGAGTCTCACCCTGCCCCAGGGGCTCGGTATTTTGCTGGTGACTTTGGGGGTTACAGCGCTCAATCTGGAGCGATCGCGCTAGCCCCAGGACGGTTTGTACCCAGGGGAAAGGATTTCACAGATCTGGAGCTGTCGGGCTGGGCTCATTGGACTGGGTTTATTGGACTGGGTTTATTGGACTGGGCTTATTGGCCTGGGCTCGCTGGACTGGGCTTTTGATTGAGCCCGTGCCCTTGGTAGGATGAGGCGTTGGTGAGGTCGTCGTTTGAGATGCCTTTGAACGCAGGCCGTTGAACTTAAAGATTAAGCAATAAAAATTAGACAATCAGGAGGGTGATGATGGCAGAGCAACAGGAACAGGTTTGCCCGGTGTGTTCCGTGAAGATTATCGGCTCGGCAGCGGGCGATCGTGTCGTGTTTTCCTCTGGCCCTGAGGGCAGCCGGGCGAAGCTGTGGGCGCGGGTTTGCCAGTTTGTCGATAAGCCTGCTTGCATCAATCGCGATCGCAACGCTATCGGTCAGGTGGGCACGAATGATTATTTCAAAGCAGAACCCCCTGCGATCGAGGAATCCGGCGGCTGAGCCCTAGGGCGTGGGGTGGCTGGGTCTGAGCGAGAGCGGGTGCTCGGGAGGTGGTGCATGGTCGGGTCATTTTTCTTGGGCTGCGCGGTATGGGCCTATCGCGATTGGGTGGGAGATTTTTATCCTGCGGGGAGCCAGCCTCGGGATTTTCTGCGGCTGTATGGCGATCGCCTCACCGCTGTCGAAGGCAACACGACCTTTTATTCGCTGCCGAGTGCCGAGATGGTGCAGCGCTGGCAGCAGGAAATGCCACCCCACTTCCAGTTTTGCCCCAAGCTGCCCCGAGACATCACCCACGCAGGAGCCCTAGAGCCGCTGATTTCCCAAGCCTTGGCGTTTGTGGAGCAGATGCACCCCCTAGGCTCGCGCCTAGGGCCGATTTTTCCCAGTTTCCCCCAGGCTATGGCCCCGAAAAGTTGGCTGATTTGACCGCCCTGCTGCAAGCTTGGCCCCATGCCCAGGTGCCCCTGGCGATCGAAGTGCGGCACCGGGCTTGGTTTCAGCCTGGCCCAGCGGCGCGGCTCAACCAAGCGCTGCAGGCCCAGGGCACAGCCCGCGTTCTGTTAGACACCCGCGCAATTTACGATGGCCCCGATGACCCCCAAAGCGCTTCCCAGCGAAAAAAACCTCAACTGCCGCTCCAGCCCGCTCTTACCGCTGGGTTTACACTGGTGCGCTTGATTACCCACCCCGACCCCCAGCGCAATCAGGGGTATTTGCTAGAATGGGCCCAGCGGATAGCTCAGTGGCTGCAGCAAGGCATCACGGTTTACTTTTTTATACATTGTCCCGAGGAGGCGCGATCGCCCGCCACGGCCCATCACTTCCAACACCTGCTCGAACAGCGAGGCCAAGCTCTCGGGGTTGCCATTCCGCCATTGCCTTGGGATGGCTTGGCGCTGCCACCGGATCAGCTCAGCTTATTTTGACGTGAGAGAACAAGGCCTTGAAAACGATATGCTGGAGAGCCGACGTTCAGCTGGATGTCCAGCCGAATGTCCAGATGATCAAATTGATCAAACTCTAATGATCAAACTTTTTTGATGCCATGACCTTTGAGCCTTTGATCCAGCCGACGGTGTACACGGTACGTGTGCGCGATCGCCAGCGCGGTGTTGAGTACACCGTCCGCGTACCCGAGGATCGCTATATCCTGCAGTGTGCCGAAAGCCAGGGCGTAGACCTGCCCTTTTCCTGCCGCAACGGCGCTTGTACCGCCTGCGCCGTGCGTGTCATCTCCGGCAAATTACATCAGCCCGAAGCCATGGGTCTTTCGCCCCATCTGCGCCGCCAGGGCTATGCGTTGCTCTGCGTCAGCTATCCCCGCTCCGACTTAGAAGTCGAAACCCAAGATGAAGACGAGGTGTATGAATTGCAATTCGGTCGCTACTTTGGCAAAGGTCGGGTGCGCGCCGGGCTTCCCCTTGACGAGGATTAACGGTGGCTGAATCGATGCGGGTCAAATCGATCGCGGCTCAGTGGATGGAGAAATATCGAGAGAAACCCCTGGCTCGCAATCTCAGGCGTGACCTGCTTTTTGGGCTGCTCATGACCTGGATGGTTTTTTGCTCTGGGGATGCACCGGTGCGCCCCCAAGACAACTCTCGTTGAGGCTCGCATCCAACGGGTCGTCAGCGGCCATACCCTCGAAGTCACAATTCCCAGCGCCGATCCAGCCCGGATTCAGCGGGTTCGCCTCATTGGCATTGACGCCCCCAATATCGAGCAAAAACCTTGGGGAGCGAATGCCCAACAGTTTTTGCAGCAGCAGCTCGATCGCCAAGTTCCAGAAGGATCCACCGACAAGCCCTCGGTTGAGCTCGAAGTTGACCTTCAGCAGCAGGATGAGTACCAACGGGTGCTGGCCTATGTTTGGCAGGATAATCAGCTCCTCAACCAGGTGATGATAGCCCAAGGGCATGCTTTGGCGGCGTCCCGGTTACCCAACGTGCGCTACGAAGAGCGCCTCAAGCGGGCCCAGGAAAGCGCCCGACTGAGCGGACTAGGTCTTTGGGATCCACAAAATCCCATGCGACAGACGCCGGTGGAGTTTCGTGGGACGCTCTAGAGGTGAGCCGAATGATCCACCCGAACCTACCGGTTTGACAAAATTCTCGTTCCTAAAGCGCAAAGTTCCTACGCAAAGTTCCCACGCAAAATTCCTATGCCGAGTCCACAAAAGTTACAGACGTTCTTGGATATTGCCACCGAGGCTGCCCTGGCTGCTGGTGCGGTCCTACAGCAATGTTGGGGGAAACTAGACAGCATTGAGGAAAAGGGGCGATCGGGGGATTTGGTCACCAATGCCGATCGCGCCGCCGAAGCCGAAATTCTCAAGATTCTGGGCCGCCATCTGCCGAACCATGCGATTTTGGCCGAAGAGTCTGGCCAGATGGGTGGCAGCTTGCCGGATTACCTCTGGGCGATCGATCCCCTCGATGGCACCACCAACTATGCTCACCAATATCCGCTATATGCTGTCTCCATTGGCTTGCTCTACCAAGGCACCCCGGTGCTTGGCGTCATCTTTTCACCCTTTTTCCAGGAACTCTATCGGGCGGCTTCCGGCCTCGGCGCCACCTGCAATCGCCAGCCCATCTGTGTCTCCAAGACGACCAGCCTCGAAAAAAGCTTGCTCGCAACCGGCTTTGCCTACGACCGGCATGGACGTGATGACAATAACTACGCCGAATTCTGTCGCCTCACCCACCTCAGCCAGGGAGTGCGACGCGGGGGCTCCGCTGCCTTGGATCTTGTTTTTGTTGCTTGTGGCCGTCTCGATGGCTACTGGGAGCGTGGTCTTTCTCCCTGGGATGTGGCGGCGGGTGTTGTGCTAGTACAAGAGGCGGGAGGACTGGTCACGGCCTATGATGGCAGCACGTTTCAGGTTGACTCTGGCCGAATTTTGGCCACCAATCGCCACTTGCATCTCGCCCTTGGTGAGGTATTGAAAAATACTTGCTCTCTGGGAAATCCGGATCAGTATGAATTGGCCTAGAGAAGTGAAAGAGAAGTTTGGGGATGTAGGCTATGACCCTGCATTTCTGCAAGACATCCCCTACAATGCTTCAGGAGTACCCCTTCTGAACAGATAGCTTTGGCGATCGCTCTAAGGGCTAGCACTGGAGCGTCAAGGCTTGGTTGCAGACGCTTGGTTGCAGACGCTTGATCGCAAACGCTTGATCGCAAACGGTTAACTTCAGACTCATCAAGGGCACGCAATGTCTTTCGAGATTAAAACCGGTCTTTTTCTCCTCGACGATTTCGTTGATCACCACGCCATCCTCGGGGTGCCTGTGGATGCGGACGCTCAAGCCGTGCGCAAACGCTATCTCAAAATTGCGCGCAAGCTGCACCCGGATAGCTTGGCGACGCTGGGTGATGCCGAGAAAAAGTTGGCGACCCAAGTGCTCTCTAAGCTAGTCAACCCGGCTTACGAGATGTTGTCTCAGGAGAGAAACCGTAAGGAATACCAAATCCTGGTTCGGCTCAAGGGCAAGCAGGCAATTCAGCAGAAAGTTTCGATCGCAAACTTTTCCGACGATGCGAAGAAACTGGCAAAGGCTGGCAATGTCGATCATGACTACCAGCAACAGCTCAAAACCCTAGCCAACGATCAGTACGAAGACCTCAGTGCCCTCGATCAACTCATTGGCAAGCTCAGTGAGTTGAATTTGATCTATCTGATCCGCAAGGAGGGCAACGTTGCGTCTCGGCCAACAACGGTCACCCAGGCGGGTGCCCAGGGGGGGGCTGCGATCGCCACCCCAAACAACCCACCGCAAAACACCTTCAACAACGGCCCCAGCACCACAGTTCAAGACCAACCCCAGCGCATGTCCTTAGCAGATGGCTATCTTCGCCGAGCCGAGGAATACGTCCGCAAGCGCGCCTATGCCCAGGCCGTGCTAGAGCTGCGTGACGGTCTGCGGGCAGCCCCCAAGGATAGCCGTTGCCATAGCCTCATGGGCATTGTCTATCTCCACCAGAAACAGGCCACCATGGCCAAGGTCTCGATTAAGCGGGCCTTAGAACTCAATCCCAAGGACGTCAGGGCTCTAGAAGCCAAGCGCCACCTAGAGCGACTGGGCCACCAGATTGACCTTGCCCGGCTCCGGGGTCATCCTCGGGCCTAGCTGGGCGAAATTCGGCGCAGACGTCGGGGGGCTCTACTAACAGCTCGTCTTCGAGTAGCGGATCGAACGGCTCATCTTCGAGTAGCGGGTCGAACGGCTCATCTTCGAATAGCGCCTCCTCGAAGTCCGATGCCGGAGCCCCGAAGAAAGGCGGTTTGTTTGGCGGTCTGTTTGGCAAGAAGAAGTAGCCATGGTTTATCAGCCGCCGACAGGTGCTCGCGATCTGCTTCCCCTTGAGGTCAATCAACAGCGTTGGATTGAAGCCCGGTTGCAACGAGTGTTCCAGCGCTGGGGATATCGCCAAATTATTACCTCGACCCTAGAGCGTTTAGAGGCGCTGACGGCAGGTGGGGCCGTGGATCCGGCCACGGTGCTTCAGGTTCAGGCGGCTGAAGAGGAGAGTGACTTGGGGCTGCGTCCCGAATTGACGGCTTCGATCGCGCGGGCTGCTGCGACTCGCTTGGCTCAGACTCCGAGGCCGTTGCGGCTGTTTTATTTGGCCAATGTTTTTCGCAAGGGGAGACGCCAGGAAATCTATCAGGCGGGGGTTGAGCTGCTGGGTACAGGTACGATGCTAGCCGATGCAGAGACCTTGCTATTGCTGTGTGATTGTCTGTCCCATTTGGGCCTAGCACCGGTGGATGAGAACCCCTCGACTGACCCTGCCATGACCTGTTCGCTGGTGGTGGGGGAAGCAGCACTGACGCGATCGCTCCTCGAGCCCTTTCCCGAAAAGCTGCGATCGCAGGTTCTCCAGGCGATCGCCCAGCTCGATCGGGTCACCCTAGAGTCTCTCGACCTCGACCCAGCGCTCAAGACCACAGCCCTGACGCTGTTGGATTTGCGCGGCAACCCCACTGATGTGCTGGCGAGACTGAAGCAATTGCCGATCACCGAGGCCCAAGCGGCGATCGCCGGCGCCTACAGAGCCTCACCGACCTGATCGAAAAACGCTTGCAAACCCGCGCCAGTATTGACCACACAGTACCCAAGGTCATTTTGGATTTGAGCCTCGTTCAAACCTTCGATTACTACACCGGCATTGTTTTCGAAGTTGCTTGCCGCACCCATGCGGGCACCTGGGTCGTTGGCCGGGGCGGTCGCTACGACCAGCTTCTGGGTCTCTACAATCCCAAAGGCGAGAGCTCCCCCGGTATTGGCTTTTGTTTGGAAATCGAAAACCTTCAGCAGGTGCTCAAATCCGTCCATCGTCTACCCAAGGCCATTCCGAGCAGCGAGTGGCTGGTCGTGCCCCGGACGGAGGCCGCCTACGATGACGCATTGCAGTATGCCAGCATGCTCAAGGACACGGCTAAACTGGTGCGGGTGGAGCTGTACCTGGAACCCACTTGCTCTCCAAACAGCATCCGCCGCTATGCCCAAGAGCAGAATATTCGCCGCATTGCCTGGATTGGGGCGGGTCAACTGCCCGAGATTGAGGCGTTAGCTTGAGCAAGAAGGCGTTGCCAGCCTGGTCTTCTTGCAAATGTGGAATTCCTGCGTCAGACGGGGTGTGGTGATCTTGTCTTGGGCTTGCAGTAAAGTGGGAATTGAAAGCCGCTGAGGAAATATGCCTTGTCCCATACGATTGTGACCCACATCTGTGAAGGCGTCGCTGACTGTGTTGATGCTTGTCCGGTGGCCTGCATTCATGAAGGCCCTGGTAAAAACAAAAAAGGTACGGACTGGTACTGGATTGATTTTTCCACCTGTATTGACTGTGGTATCTGTCTACAGGTGTGTCCTGTGGAAGGGGCAATTCTGGCGGAGGAAAAGCCGGAACTGCAGCAGACACCTTAAGGTGGCAGACCAAATTCACAGATCAAATATTCACAGGTTAAATAAGGTGCTGTTCTTCCATTTTGTCTTTCCCTTAAACGAAGACTGCTACTGAATCTCGGTGACTTCGATGGCTGAGGGCGCATCAAGCAAGTCGGGGAGGCGTTGCGCCAAAAGCCTGGTCAGGGTTATTGTCCCTGACTAGGCTTTTGGTGCGTCTATCGAACCTGTTTTTTCCATTGTGCGGTGGCGGTGTTCGATTTCTTTCACCTTGACCTTGCTGATTGAATTCGACTGGATTTCAGGCAAGACCCTCACCACTCTGCTTCAGGTTTAGGCCTATTCCCAGCGTCATCATCGCCATATCCGCTATGCTTAGTTTGAGCAGCAACAGATTCCTCTTGGCTCAGGGATGGTTGAAAGCGCCTGCAAGTGGTTGATTTTGATCAAGGATGGCTGGACAATTTTATCAGATACTGTGTTGCGCTGTCAAGGGGTAGGCACTAAAAGTTCTGGCTTAAACGGTTGGCCTGACTTGAGAACGCCGTAGACCACTCGAATCAATTTGTGCATCACTGCGCCTACCACTTGCATTTTATTTTTGCCCCGCGAACGCAATCCCTCGATCCAGGGTTGCAGTTCTTCACAACATCGAATGGCCGTTAACGCTGGAAAGTATAACGCGCGCCGCAGATGCTCATTGCCAATTTTGCATAAGCGTGTGCGCCCATGTACTGATGTACCAGATTCCTTCGCCTGTGGCGTTAGTCCCGCATAGGCGGCCAGTTGCCGAGCTGAGCCAAACACCGTCCAATCTCCGATTTCTGCCAAAATTTGGCTCCCACTTAAAGTAGAAATCCCCTTAATACTGGTCATCAACGTTAAGGCACTATCCAACTCTTTATACTTTTTCATGTGAGATGAAATCACCTGCTTCAATTGCGCCATCTGTTTTTCGATGAATTCAATATGAGCTTCGATATCTTCATGTAAGGACTCTATTGTTGTTTCTAATCGGGTCTTTTCTTGACCAATGATCTGTTGTAAATCTTCCAGTCGCCTAGTCATTTGCTGTAGCTCTGCCGTCTCAGGCTTCGGCGGTATCCAAGCTTTCGGCTCCATCGTCTGACAGAACCGCGCAATCGTCGCACTATCCGCGCTATCTGTTTTAGTTCGTCTCAATTCGCTTTGAGCAAACCCTGAAATACGAGCAGGATTGACCACACTGACTCGATGCCCTTGCTCATGTAGATATCGGGCGACTGCCTGCCCATAGGTGCTCGTCGCTTCTAAACAGGCGCTTACAGACTCGACCTCTTGCCCTCTTAGCCAGTCTGCTATTTCGGCAAAGCCACTTGCATCGTTCCTTACCTGTTTTTTCTGCGGCCTGCCACTTCCTTTCAATAGAGCTAGATGGAGCGTGGCTTTGCTCACATCAATCCCAAGGATACTTGCATTCATAAGAGCTCACCAGCCTAGAGAAATGCCTGATACCAGTCCTATCCTCATCAATTCAGGGTGGCTACCAAACAGGAAGTCCCTTTGATACTTGTCCAGATTGGCTTGGCAGGGAGGCGGAAAACAGAACCATTTCGGGATCTATAATCTGAGTACCAGCTTGAGCAGCGTCAGGGACTATCCAGATTCTCCGGCGGTTCTGTTATCAGCTTAACGCTGATTCCTCCAATGATATGAGGGGACTATGTTCTCAGGTATGGGAGCGATCGCGTCTATGCCGATATTGCTGCGAAGAAGGCGATCGCAGCCGAAAGACAAAATCAGCAAATAATTGCGGGGGCGGTCGAGCTACGAACCTTAGAGCGATTTGAGGAAGCTGAGAAAAAGTCAAGGCTATTTCAAGTTAATCAGAGAAAGAAGATAGCTAAAGTTGTATGAGCAGTCTCTAGCCGCCTTGGCCATGTTAGAGCAGCCAGCTGCTCGATAGGCATTGAGTGCACAGTCCCGAGCGGCGGACATGCAATGGGGTAGCATTCCAGTGCGAATGCGAGAGGCATCCTCACCTTGGGAGACATCTCGGCAATAGTGAACCTTGTTTTCCACATGCCAATAGGCTCGAATACGGGCGGCAAGTTCGGCTGCCGATTCATTCAACGATGTGATGAAAAACCGAACAAAGGGTTTGTTGACAATGTACTTCCCCCCTTTGAG
Source organism: Synechococcales cyanobacterium CRU_2_2 (assembly GCA_012034805.1). Classification (GTDB taxonomy): domain Bacteria; phylum Cyanobacteriota; class Cyanobacteriia; order PCC-9006; family JAAUQQ01; genus JAAUOP01. Next base: position 22,887 of record JAAUOP010000023.1, read on the forward strand.
GACATTACGTTGAGACTCAATGCGTACAAAAGTTCTAACGCCAGGCCAATCTTCTACCCCCTCGCAACTGTGCCCAATACTAATGGTGCGATGGTCGATGCGACCATGGCTCTTGACCGTCTCGCTGTACTGCTCTTGAGCGCTAAAAGCCGCTTCGACAGTGGTTCGGCGCTTTCTGTGGTTGTATTTGAGTGGGGCGAGGTAGTGGTTCTCACTCTGAATGATCTGACGGCACAGTTTTTTTGGGGTGTTGAGCGCATCAAAGGCAAAAACGACGCCTTTAACTCCCTGTTCGGCCAATCGTTTGACAACCAAGGGTAAAGCCGTGATCTCATTGCTCTTGCAATCCACCGCAATCGACTCCAGGATTAGACCTCGCTCAACGATGTAGCTTATCACCAGTTGAATGGCGGGATGGGACGGTGCTCGGCCATCAACCGCACCCACTTCGTAGGAGCCTCGAAGCACTTTGCCATCTATCGCCACGGTCTCACCTGCTTGAGGAGTCACCTCGAAAAAGCTCGATAAACAAGCGCCATAGGCTTGATAGTCGATGCCCAGCATCACTCGCCGTAAGGTGCTGTAGGACGGCAATCTATCCTTCCGGGGCTCAAACAAGGCCACCAGGTCATCGTGATAGCCCTTTACCCAGTCACCCATCGCGTTGAGCCCTCGGCAACCGGCAACGACCGCTAGCGTGAAAATGCCAATGCACAGGGTTTGCTTGTGCTGCTTACCGTTGCTGCCACGTGGATCGGATAAGCCTGCAAAGGCGTTCAGGCTCTCTAGCTCTTTCATCTCATCTAACTGATTCTCGTCCTCTCTGGTATCGTTTATCTCTACTCAGATTGCTCTCTCACTAACGTGAAATAGCCCTGGAATACAGTGAGTTTGCGGTAGGGTAATTGCTCTAACTTCGACTCACCCCCATGACAGATCACCTACCTCTCGACCTAACCCCCTCCATTCTCAGAAACCTCAACGCCCGCACCCTTTATCGGGGCGACATCCTGTTTCCCTGTATTCCGGCTGCTTGCGGTGCCTACGTCAGCCACCTTGATACCCTCATGCGCAACTTTGGTCAGGCATTTGTGCCAGAGGAGCTAGAGCAACTATCAACGCTTCTGCTCACTGCTATGAGCCAGGGTTACGCCCAAAGCCCTAATGCCCAAATCGTCTTTCACTACGAGGTGAAGGGGACTGCCCAGTTACAAAAAACGATCGCCTGTGAAATCTCCCTTGTGTTACCGTCCTTAGGCGAACAGTACGATACCTGGTATCGAATGGAGGACGCATCGCCCCTGTTTGGCGGGGTTGCCGATGCCAAGGTGCTGGCGGTGCTGGCCGAGTTGCTCCCGATTGAAACAACCGGCATGGAGCGGCCTAGGGTTTTGGATATTGGCGCAGGCGATGGCCGCAATGCCATTCCGATCGCCCAGAAAAATTATCAGGTCGATGCTGTTGATCTCACGCCGGAACTGACGGCTGAACTCAAACGAAAAGTTGCCCAGATCCAGCTTGAACCCAGGTTAAAAGCCTTTGCAGCTGACCTCCTCGATCCGGCCATAAGCTTTCAAACAGACTGCTATGATCTGGTTTTCTTGTCAGAAGTGACATCGCATTTCCGCAGTGTAGACGAGCTGCGGCAAATGTTTCTCAAAGTTTCAGCCTGTCTGAAACCAGGGCGGTATTTACTGTTCAACTGCTTCTTGGCCAAGGAGGGGTTTGAACCAGATGATATGGCTGTCGAAATGTCTCAAATTGCCTGGTCAAGTTTATTCTTGCGATCGCAGCTCGAAGCGGCCCAGACTGACCTCCCGTTGAGATTGATTTCGGATGAGTCAGCTATTGAGTATGAGCGATCGCATCTCCTGCAGAACACTGGCCCCCTACCCCGTGGTACATCTAAGTGACTGGTAAAAAATAGCGTACCATCCGCAGCAACGGCGATACTTTCCAAAAATGTATTGAGAGGAAAATCAGCAATTTGATGTGCTGAAACAAGGTTAACAGATGACTCTGCAAAGATTGAGGGTAATCCAGGCGAGGTGGACATTAAAGCTCTCCTGCTATCAAATTTGTCGCAGACTAAATCTACCACGTTATTTTTCTAAAGCCTGTCTTTCCCAGAACCTAGATTTTCGGTCTAACGACTAAGATAAGCGGCGGCAGGCAGCCTTTGCAACCTCACTAGGATCTCTCGTCCGTCCGCTTCATCGACTTGTTAGCTGGCTTTCCCCACAGACTACCTCGGCTTACCTTTCACTAATACTAAGGCTCTTGGGCAAGATCTAAAATACGCTGATATAACTGGGGGCTGACACGAAAACCACTCTGGTTGATCAAGGCATCCATAACGGGTTGAACTTGAGGGATGAGGATTCTTTGTTTAGCCACGAGCAAAATACCCAGAATACCGATAATAGACAGCCCAAGCCGAATAGCTTCTTGTCGTCCCAATCTTTCATCAATGAGTAGGTCATCGGCTTGTAGCTCAAGGGCTAATGCAATGGCATGGGCTTCTCCAGCATCCAGTCCCCGTTCTTGTTGCAGTTGGTCAGCAAGTTGAGAGTTGATGAGGGATTGGGTTTGAATCCAGGTCAGTTGGAGAACGGCTGAGATCGTGGGGTTGCTGGCTGCTGCCAGTTCGTTAGCAACCACATCAGGAATGACCACCGTTTGATAAATGGCTTCTAGCAACCAAAGGTGATGGACAAGGGCAAGATTTGAAAGGGCAGAAGTATCGCTGACAACGATCATAGCCAACCCCGATCGCGCAGATGTTGAATATCCTGCTCAAGGTCTTCCACGTCGTAGTGAACACAAATACCGCGATCTGCCAGCAGTTTTTGAAAGTCCATGATGTAGATTCCGGCAATTTTGCTGGCTCTGCCAAGGCTGATATAGTTTTGCTGGAAAAGCGCGATCGCCATTTCTCGGCGCAGGTCTGCTTCTGTGAGGGCTAGGTTATCAGGCAGGTCGATGGTAATTTGCATGGTTTTGAGTCCGTTGAGTTGAATGATTGTTATTTCGCATCTTCGCTGATACCTTCGAGAAAAGCGATCGCTGCCGTATTGCCCGCCTCCCAGCCAGGAACGCTGAGTTCGAGGGTAGATGGCAGAGAAAGCCCGCTAGCGTTTTAGCCACCACACCAACATCACTACCGCCAGCCCCACAGCAAACCAGAGATAAAATGGTTGATTCCTGGCGCGGGTTTGAGCGGTGCGAGTTTTTCGTTGATTGACTTGGCGTTCTCGATCATACCAATCGCTCAGGGATTCGGGTTTGGGGTCATCGCCAATGGAAGGCGCAAGGCGGCGTTGGGCAGGGATGATTTGATTGCTGCACTGACGAATGGCTTGATTGCATTGTTCGACCATGTGTTCGAGTTTGAGGTCTGCATAAATGGCTTCGGCTTGTTGGAAGTTGAGCAAGGCTTGACCAGGGTCATCCAGCTTGGCTTGAGCAAGTGCCATATTGAATAGCGAGGTTCCAACTCCCCAGCGATCGTCAATTTTCTTTTGAATCGTCAGGGATTGTTGATAGTAAGTGATTGCTTGCCTATAATCTCCTGAAGAATTGTAGGCATTACCAAGTCCAGTTAAAGACTCTGCTTCACCACGTTTATAACCGATCGCCCGTTTTATTTCTAAGGATTGTTGGTGGTAATTAATTGCCTGCCTATAGTCGCCTAGGAAATCGTAGACATTGCCAAGACCATGTAACGAATTGGCTTCAAATTCACGATTACCAACTTTACGCTGAATAAGCAGTGCTTGGTGATAGAGATCAATAGCTTTGTGATAGTCACCTAATGATCGAAAAATATTGCCCAAGTTGCATAATGAACCTCCTTCACCATCACTATCGCCAATGACCTGTCGAATTTCCAAGGATTGTTGATAAGCGGCGATTGCTTTTTCATAGTCTCCTAAATCGCTGTAGACACTTCCAAGACCAGTCAAAGAACTGGCTTGACCTCTCTGATTACCAATCTCTTGATCAATAGCCAAGGATTGTTGATGAGAGATAATCGCTTGTTCGTAGTTCCCCAAAGAATAGTAGATATTGCCAAGACCATTTAAAGAAGCAGCTTCACCCTGCTTATGACCAATTTCTCGCAAGATTTTAAGGGATTGCTGGTGGTAAGTGATTGCCTGTCCATAATCCCCTAAAGAATGATAAATATTACTAAGACTATTGAGAGAACCAGCTTCACCTTTCTTATTGTTGATTGAACATTCAATTACTAAGGATTGTTGGTGATAGGTAATCGCCTTTTCATAGTTTCTTGAAGAGCCATAGGCATTACCAAGAGCACTTAAGGCTGTAGCTTCGCCACTTTTATCACCAATAGTTCGTAAGATTTCTAGAGACTGCTTGTAGTAGGTGATGGCTTGTTCATAATTACCCAGAAAACGATATGCATTGCCGAGATTTCCTAGGCAAAGAGCTTCACCACGTTTATCACCGATCTCTTTCGAGATACCTAGAGCTTCTTGGTGGTAGGTAATTGCTAACTTATAGTCATCCAGGTTATGGTAAACGCTGCCGAGATTACATAGAGAACCAGCTTCACCATGTTTGTCGCCGATTGCCCGTGAGATTTCTAAAGATTCTTGCTGGTAAGTAATTGCCTGACTATAGGAACATAAGGAATTGTAGACAGTACCGAGATTGCCTAGAGCAGCGGCTTGTCCTTCTAGATACTTCAGGTTAGTGAAGTGGTTATAGGCTTGTTGATGAGCAGTGACGGCCCTTGGGTAATCCCCCAAATTTTGCTGGAAATTGCCTAATCGCGTCCAAGCCCAGCCGAGATTTTGCGTTTCGGTGTCATCTGCCGGTTGCCATGCAGTGGTCAAGCGCTCATACAGCGGCAGCAACGATCGCCAGTGACCCGCCCGATCAAGCTGATGGAAACAGCGATCAAGCAGATCATAAGCCCGCTGGTATTGCCCCAATTCACAAGCATGATAAAACGCTTCCAACGGTTCTCGGCAACTGGCGAGGGTGCCATCCCAAGGTTGGGCGTGACGGGTGTAAAAGGCAATGGCTTGCTCATGGGCAACGGTCGTTTGCGCTTGTTCCTCTGCGCCCAACTGCAAATATCGGGCAATTAAGGGCAAAAATCAAACCGCCATTCGCCATCAAGTTTTGATTCCTGCACAAAACTCCAGCGCGCCAAATAGCGCAACTGCTGGAGTTCCACCGCCTCATCCACCATTGCCTGTGCCATCCCCAGCCCAAACCCTTGTCGCACCACACTCAACCGCCACAGCAAAACCCGCAACCACGCCGGATGCAACCGCTCAAAACTGGCATCCAACACTTTGCCCACACTCGCTTCCGAATCTCCCCGGTGGGACTCAACAATGCCCCGCAGCAGTTTTACCCCACTACGCCCCAACCGCAAAATCTCCGGTTGCTCAAAATCTTCCTTTCCTGCCGCTTCAGCAAGTTCACCGCCAATGTCAACAGCAACGGGTGTCCATCCGCCGCTTCGACAAACGCTTCCAGATCCGCTTGCTCCCCAGTTACGCCCTCCCCTTGCAACAAAGCCACCCCTTGCTCCCGGTCTAATCCCCACAGGGGCAGCCAAGTCCACGCATTGGCCGATGGCAACTCCAGCCGATACTGACTGGTCAGCAGCAGACAGCCCCCACCACTCCGCCCCAGCCAGCCAGCCAGAAACTCGCCATAGGGCTGCCAGAGTGCCTCACTTTGGAACAACGTCTCCAGGTTATCCATCGCTAATACACAGGAATGCTGGATCAGATTGTTCAGCGACTCTTGCACTAACGCCGCGTCATCCAGTTGCTCGTAGGTTTCCCGCCGCTGGTCATACGCCACTTCCCCCACCAATTTGCGAATCACCCAGCGAGCAAAGGTGCCAAAGGCGATGGGTTCCTGAAAATTGACCCACAACGGCTGACTCTCAAACCCAGAATCCGATGCGGTTGCCAAGATTTGCACCACCTTCGCCGCCGTTGCCGACTTGCCATAGCCTCCGGCTCCTTCCAGACCAATCACACGCAACTGCTGGGTAGCTAACCACTGCCGCAACTGCGTTTCTTGCGGGCGAGTCTGCCAGAGTTCATCCTTGGGCAACGGCGGCAAACCCTCATTCACCACAGAACTCAGGGCTTTGGCTCGTTGGGTGTAGTGAATCGTCTGGGTAATGCTGCCAATCCGAATTACGTTGGCTGTGACGTTCTGAAGCGCAATTTGCTGGGGCGTGGGTTGCTGAGGCGTGGGCTGTGGGTCAGTCATGAGTTCACTGTTTCTGAGTCAAATTGTCAAATTCCAAACTCTCTGCTTCCACATCTACCAGCAATTGCTGATCCGCTGCACCTGTTGCCTCTTGGCGTACATCTTTGGCTTTGATCCCCTTGCTCGTCTTAATGCCCACAAGCATTTGCTGCACGCGCTCCGGCTCTGCTTTCTGGATCTCCGTGACGATCGCCGCTAGCTCTGCGCGAAAATCCTCATCCTCGACAAACTCCGCCTCTAAAACTGTCTCTATCTTCCGCTGTGCATCTAGAGCATTTCCCTTCGCTGCCGCGATCGCCGCCAAATTTTCCTCCGTCTTCTTCCGTCCCTTAAAGCGGTTGGCGATCGCTGTCCACAACTGCTCAATCAGCTTCTCCGCCGTTTTTCCCGCTGCGCTCTCGGCAAACTTCTGCGCCGCCAAACCCACGATTAGAGCCGTCGTAATCGGTTCTGTCATCGCCATTCTCCCGTTAGGTGTTTCTTCTATTAAAACTCGTCGATCGCCCCCATGAAACGACTGCTGGAGCGATCTCTTCCTAAACGTTTTTGCACTGACTGATAACTTCTAAGAACGAGTGCAACACCTTTGTGCGAAGCCAGCTAACGGTGCGCTTGAGCGGCTGCAACCTGCTTCGCAATGCACCCAGAGCCTTATTCAGTCCGCTCCAAGCGAATTGTTAGACCGCCACGCCGCCAACAATCCCCAATCCAACCTTGCCACTCACAGCTTAACCCGAAACCACAACCGCCTCCACAAACTGACTTCGCGGTGCTTTGAAACTGGCAAACTCGACCCAAGCCACCGTCCCAACCCACAACCATCGCGCCTTCACAGATCTCCATCGCGCCGCTTTGACGCTCACAGATCAACCTGAAACGACGAACCCAAAACGAGAAATCATCGCGGCGATGGAAAGCTCACAGATATGCTCTCTGCACCGTCTCGACTATCAAGTACGAAGCGGTCTAACTATTAGTTTTTATGCACGATGCTTGATAACTCCCTCCTCCCGGTATTCTCAAGCGCTAGCGCCGTATAATCCCTGGCCATGACCTGTTATCCAGGCAATTCTGCTGGATAACACCTCTGATTGGGTATTATCAGGCAAGGCTGCATGATAACAATCCATTTCTCGGCATTATCCCGGCATCGCTGCCTGATAACATCCCCATAGAGGTATTATCGTGAGGTTGGGAGCATGTCACTTTCTGGAGAGCATACCTGTCAAGCAGAGGCTGAAAGCACGAGCTTTCGTAGTCATCTTAAAAAGTGACATGCTCCCGGTGAGGTTTCATCAGAATTACCACAGTTCAAAGAAACCCCATGTCTGACTATGGCAAATTGAGAAAGAGTTTCCCCTCTCATTTGCAGTGGCATCCTCGTCCACGAGCTATTGGGACTGACTTGTTCCGACGAAGCAGAATTCTTTTTAAAAGTGGCAGAGCGACTTGCCGGATTCCAAGGACTTAAATGCGATCGCCGTTACTCCACTCTTGGAACTAGTCGGCTTTGATGATCCGCCTTACCGATTGCGATCGGAGCTGATGGTAGACATTCAGACCCAGTAGGAGCAGCAAATACTGTAGTTCGGGAAGGGCCATCCATCTTGATAGGAAGTTTTGGGCGATCGCCCACAGATTAACGCGAAGCATCCGTCCAGTGTTTAGTGTGTTCCACCGCTTGTTGCCAGCGGGCAAAGTGCTCGGTCGCAACAGCGCTGGTGGCCAGCGGAGCGATCTTCGGTTCAAAGACGCGATCGACCTGGCGGGTTGCAATGAGGGAGTCGTAATCGTGCCAGAAGCCGATGGCCAGACCCGCTGCGAACGCGATTCCCTGGACAGTTGCGTCTAGAATCTGGGGTCGCTCGACCGGAATGCCGAGCACATCGGCCTGGAACTGCATCAAAAAGTTATTCTGGCAGGCACCGCCATCGACCTTGAGGCGGGTAATCGGAGTGGCGCAGCCGAGGTTGATCGCATCGATGACTTCCTTGACTTGAAAGGCGATCGCCTCCAGTACCGCCCGTACCAGGTGCGCCCGCTGCGCACCGCCCGTCAACCCCAAAAATGCCCCGCGCGCCGACATATCCCAGTGGGGTGCGCCCAAACCGCTCAGGGCCGGGACAAAGTAAACCCCATGGGTATGGGAAACTTGCTGAGCCAACACTTCTGTTTCGTCTGCATGGTCAATCAGCTTGAGGCCATCACGCAGCCACTGGATGCAGGCTCCGCTTGTGAAAATGGCACCTTCTAGGGCGTAGCCGACGGAGAGCCGGTGCGGATGGGCGTTACTGGGATGGGCGTTCCTCGGATTAGCCTCAGGTGCGGACTGACTCCAGGCGATCGTGCTCAACAATTGCTTGACCCGAACCACCTCAGAGCCCGTGTGGGCAACGAGAAAACTGCCTGTGCCGTAGGTACATTTGAGCAAACCGGGGCGATCGCAGCCATGGGCAAACAGCGCTGCCTGCTGATCCCCCAAAACGGCGCTAATCGGAATCTCGACCCCCAGAATCGATCGCTCCAAGTTGCCAAAGTCTCCCAGGCTAGGCCGCACCTCGGGCAACAGTTCTGCCGCAAGGCCAAACAACTCCAGCAACTCGCTATCCCAAGCCTGGGTTGCCAAGTTCAGCAACATGGTGCGACTGGCATTGCTGGGGTCGGTGGCATGGACTTGCCCGCCGGTCAGGTTCCAGAGGATCCAGGCATCCACAGTTCCCGCGAGCGTGGTCTCCAGATTTACAGGCGTACCTGCCGCTGCTAGATGATTCAACAACCAGTTGAGCTTGGTTGCCGAAAAATAGGCATCCAGCACTAATCCGGTTTTGTCATAGATCCATTCGGCCTTGCCTGCAGCCCGCAGCTGGTCGCACAAAGCTGCCGTGCGCCGATCTTGCCAAACGATCGCTCGATGCAACGGCTGGCCCGTCGTTTTGTCCCAGAGCAAACAGGTTTCGCGCTGCACCGTCAGCCCCAGGGCCGCAATCTCGCGAGGCTCGATCGCGGCATCCCGTACAGCGGCGTGCATCGCCCAGCACACTGCCTGCCAAATTTCGCTGGGGTCGTGTTCGAGCCAGCCCGGCTGGGGATAATGCTGGGTCAGTTCCCGGTAGGCTTGGCCTACCCTTTGGCCTGCGCGATCGAACACCATGGCACGGTTGCCCGTGGTACCCAGATCCAACGCCATGATGTAGCGGGGGATAGACATGGCGATCGCCCCCTACTGCCCCAGGGACAGCGACCCGTCCCCTAGGGCGATCACCGACACCGAGATAACCTGCTCCGATCGTTCTGGTTGCAGCAAACGCTTGCCGGGACTGTCCTTTCCATGGATTTTGATCTGATCGAGATCGAGCGTCGCCACCCGCTCTTGATCCGTCACCACCGTCACCACGGCGTCCGGCTTCGACACCACCACCGCTGTGAGCAGATCGTTCTTGAGCGCAAATTGGAAGCCCGCGTTGCCCAAATCGCCGCGATTGCCCACCGAGAGCAAATCCGCAGGCATCCGCTTAATGTAGCCCTTCGCCGAGGTCATCAGCAGCTCTGCGCCGCCGCCCACGGCCACACAGCCGACGATGCGTTCAGTCGATCGCATCCGAATCGCCTTCGCTCCCTGGTTGTTCCGGTTCGATTGGGGCAACTGATCATCGCGAATGCGGAACCGCAGCATCCGACCGCCAGAGGTCGCTAGAATCAGCGACTGGCCTTCCTCGGCGGGCAAGACAAACTGAACCTGGTCATCACCTTTGAGCTTCATCAGCGTCAGCCCTCGCCCAGTCAAATTGGCACATTCTGCTAGAGGGAGCCGCTTCACCTGGCCTTTTTGGGTCATCAGGATCAGCTCCCGAGATTCGTAGTCTTCTGGCAGTCCAAAGCTACACAATAAGCTGTCCGGAGCAGCTTGGAGCGCCTCAGGTAAAAGCGCAATCATCGGCTCTCCCTTGGCCTTAGCTTTGCCTTTCGTCAGCGCTAGTTCGCGCACCGGGAAGGAAAATGCTTTGCCATCTTTTGTAAAGGCAATCATCTCTTGGTCTGGATTGGCAACCTCAACTCGAATCACAAAATCTTCGACCGCCTCCAATTCCGGGCGAACTGCGGGCAATCCTTGACGCTGATAAGCCTTGAGAGGCAGCCGACGCAAATAGCCTTTGTGGCTGAGTTCTAAGGCCGTGGGCTCTTCGATCTGGCCGCTATCGACAAAGGTTTCTGCAATTTCTTGGACAAATTGCGCCGCCTCTTCCTGGGTTTGGATGCGGGTGCGGCGAGGGGTGTCGTACTGGCGCTTGAGGGCACGGAGGTCTTTTTTGAGGGATTTGAGCAATTCGTTGCGATCGCCCAATAGCTTCTCCAAGCACTTAATTTCGGTCAGCAACAGCGCCTGTTCATCGTGGAGCTTTTGCTGTTCAATCCCCGTAATCCGCCGCATTGGCATGGCCAAAATGGCGTCGGACTGGCGATCGTTCAGCTCAAATTCCACCTGAAACTGGGCCTTGGCCGTCGCGGCGTCTGGGGCGTCGCGCAAAATTTCAATCAGTCGCTCAAGATCACCCAGAGCCTTGAGCAAACCCTCGACAATCTCCAAGCGATCGCGCGCCACCACCAAACTATGGTTATAGCGACGGGTGAGGGTGATCTCGCGAAAGGCCAGAAACTCCTCCAGAATTTGCTTGAGTGTCAACTGGCGGGGCTGACCATCGACGATCGCCAGCAAAATCGAGCCAAAATTCGATTGCAATGCCGTTTTTTGGTAGAGCAACTGGAGCAAATGGGCTGGGTTGGCCTCACGCTTGAGTTCGATTACCACGCGCATGCCATCGCGATCGCTCTCATCGCGAATGTCTGCAATCCCATCGAGCTTGTCCTGGTTGACCAGCTCAGCCACCTTCTCAATCCAGGCCGCCTTATTCACCTGGTAGGGCAACTCTGTGATAATCAGCGCCGTTCGCCGCCGCCCTCGCCCCGCCGGAACCTCTTCAACTGCGCTCACCCCTCGCACCGCGATGCTACCGCGCCCTTCGGTGTAGGTTTTTTCAATCCCGTCCCGGCCAATGATCTCTCCGCCGGTCGGAAAATCTGGCCCCGGAATCAGCTGCGCCAACGCGACATCAGTCAAACCAGGCCGATCAATCAGCGCAATCAAGCCGTCAATAATTTCCCCCAAATTGTGCGGCGGGATATTGGTCGCCATGCCCACTGCAATCCCCGAGCAGCCATTCAACAGCAAAAACGGCAGCTGGGCTGGCAACACCACTGGCTCTTGCTGGGAACTGTCAAAGTTGTCGGTGAACTCGACCGTCTCATCGCCAATTTCCCCCAGCATGGCTTCGTTGCTGATGGGCGCGAGGCGTGTCTCGGTGTAGCGCATGGCCGCAGGCGGGTCATTGTCCACAGAGCCAAAGTTACCGTGGCCCGCAATGAGGGGATATCGGCAGGAAAAATCCTGAACCAGGCGCACCAGGGCGTCGTACACCGACTGATCCCCGTGGGGGTGGTACTTACCCAACACGTCCCCAACCACGCGGGCACACTTGCGATAGGGACGATCGGGGGTCAAACCCAATTCATGCATCGCAAACAGAATGCGCCGCTGCACCGGCTTCAGACCATCCCGCACGTCCGGCAGCGCACGCCCTACAATGACGCTCATGGCGTATTCCAAATAGGAGCGCTGCATCTCTTCATGCAGGGCAATGGGAACCACCCGCTCGTTGTCTAAAAGGTTCAGTTGATTAGCCATGGGTCATTGCCAGGGAATGTCTCTACGGGGATGTCTCTATATCGCAACTTGATAGTACTCAAAATAGTATTTAAGTACCATTGACTTAAGTCTCCAGCGCTCTAGGCAGCGCAATGGTTGCTGGCCCAGGGGTCAGGCTGTTCGATATCAAGCGATGTCTCGACCAATTTGCAATCTAGCAGAGATACGGAGCAAGGGTTAAAATCCGTTGGAATCTGGTTGAAATCTACTGGGCTCTCGCGATCGATTCTGGCTCGAAATCTGCCGGGATTCTGGCCGGGATTCTGGGGGATGCCGTCTTGTGCTTGTGCTGCATTGCTTTGGGCGATATTTCGAGGTCTTATTCGATGAATGATACGGTTTGATGCGGTTGGACGACCCGATTTAGGTTAAAAATAGTAGCCAACGGTCTCTGTGCGTTTTGTACGTCCTGAGGCCGTGCCCTCCTGGATGGAAAGCAAAATGGCCACCGTTCTCATCGTCGAAGATGATAAGGCAAATATCTTGGTGTTCTCCAAAATTCTCAAAAAGCGTGCAGGGCTAGATGTCCGCGCGACGGAAGATGTGGAGGAGGTGGTTGAACTTGCCGATTCTGGCCAGATTGACTTAATTTTGATGGATGTCGCCCTCTCCCGCAGTCTGTACAATGGCCAGTCGATCGATGGTATCAAAATCACCCAGATGCTCAAGGCTCGGGAGCGGACCCAGCATTTGCCGATTATTTTGGTGACGGCCCATGCGATGCGGGGCGATCGCGAGAACTTTCTGGGCCAGAGCGGAGCCGATGACTACATTAGCAAGCCGGTGGTCGATCAGCAGGCATTTGTGGATAAAATCTTGTCGCTGATCAAAGCGTGAGCCCTGAGCCGGGTTGGGTCGGACTGAAAAGTTCGCTCAGGCCGGGGAGAAATTCGTCCGGGAGGGCGATCGCCTGCTCTAGCCCCCGCACCCCCTCAAGCCGCGTCGTCTCATCCCAGCGGACTCCCTGGAGCTGGGCCTGGGTGAGGTCTGCGCCGCTGAGATCTGCACCGCGTAAATCGGCTTGATGCAGCTTGGCGTGGTTCAAGTCTGCCAGACTCAAATTGGCAAAATTGAGGTCCGCCAGACTCAAATCTGCCGAGCTGAGGTCTGCCAAGCTCAAGTTGGCCTTGTGCAGCCAAGCATTGCGCAAATCTGCCTTGCTAAACGAAGCGCGGTTCAAGATCGCCTCCTGCAACGACGCGCAGTTGAGGCTGGCGCTGCGCAAATCCGCCAAGCTCAAATCCGCCCGGTTCAAAATCGCGCCGCGCAAATCCGCCAAACTCAAATCCGCCAAACTCAAATCTGCGCCGCTTAAATCCGCGCCATGGAACAGCGCCCCAATGAGGTCTGCATTGCTCAAAAAGGCCTGAATTAGCGTCGCCCCGGTCAAAATGGCCCGACTGAGGGACACTCGCCGCAAATTGGCCTGACTCAAATTGACCCCATTCAAATTGGCCCCACTCAGATCCGCGCCGCGCAAATCAGCCTGGCGCAGGTCTGCACCGTTGAGATTCACGCCGCTGAGATCCGCGCCGCTGAGATTGACCTGGCGCAGATCCGTGCCCCGCAAATTGGCTCCGCTGAGGTGGACGCCGCTGAGGAAAGGGCCAACAATGTCGCTGAAGGCACTGGGGCCAATGCACTGACCTGCCTGGATAATTCGCAGCAGGCGATCGGGCGATCGCGCCATCGTCGTCCGTCCCGTTGGATAGAAAATAATCTTCTGCTTCAGTGCTTCGCGCACCCGCGCATAGCGATTGAGCTCCAGCAGCAAAATCATCACGTTAAAGCCGGTATAGGCATCGACTTGCCGCTGACCGAGGGGTTTTTCTCGATATTGCTGTTGCTTTTTCAACTGCTGCATTTTTCGTTGGGGCAACGTCGGCGGCTCCTCATCGATGATTCGGCCCGTAGCCCAGCGCAAATAAAAATCCTGCAGCCGTTGGAACAACGCCTCCGGTGCAAAACTCGGGCTTTGATCCAACATCACCAGCAAAAACTGGACAATTTCCGGGGTGAGGCCACCGTAACCGAGCAAGTCATAGATTTCCCAGTCCACGTCAGCCGTTTCGGTGCCTGATGGACGGAGTTTGGCCCATTCTTCTAGGCCGACGCGCAGTTGTTCTGCGAACAGAAACTGACTGAAATGGCGGTGGCTGAGCGTCAGCACCGCCATGTGCTGACTGGAGCGGGGGGATTGGATCGTCGCGATCGGCAAAGGCATCAGCGATGGCTGAATCACCAGGGTGCCTGGGAACGGTGCCGCGAGATCGGCATCCTCCTCCCCTCCATTCAGGGACTTGCGACCCAGCAGGGAAGGGTGGGTGAGGCGTTGCTCGATCGCCGACAGCGGCACGGTTTCGGTTCCCAGCTGAACACTACACAAGCCTGCTTCTCGCAACATCACTCGCAGCTGTTCGGGCTTGAGTCCCAAGGTCACTAGCTCCGACTCCTCAATCACCCAGTCCATCAGCCGTGTGAAAAACTTCACCTTGGCCCCGGCTTCGCTGGTGACTTCGAAGGCATTGGCGGGCAGTTCTCCCTTGTAGAACATGGCTGCTAAAAGGCCCAAAAACAGAGGCTCCTGGCTCAGATCTCGGATGCTCTCTGGCAAATAGGGATGGTTTAAGAACTCCTTGAATGCCTCTGGGCGATAGCCCGTGCGTTTGGCCAACTGCTGCACCCAGCTTTGCCGCAGGGCATCGTCCATTGGCAAGATTTCTAGACGGGTGATGTTGTCAGGGACTTTCAGCTGCCGATCCAACAGGGACAGGGTTCGCCCCGTCAGCAAAATGCGGTGCTCTCGCTCTAGATAGCCGATGCAACCACGCTGGAATTGGCTCACCTGCTCGAGAAATTGTTCGAGGGTCGCACCCGGAGACTGGCTGAGGCCAAGAGTATCCACGCCGTCGATGATAAACAGAAAGCGGACGTTGGCAGCGGCAAGCCAGTTGGGATCATCTTGGGTGAAGTCCCGATCGATCGCTTCCCCCAGCCACGTTTCAAAGCCGTTACTGCGCGAGCCATTACCGCGCGAGCCATTACCGCGCGATCGATGGCTGACATCACCCGGTGGCGACACATCCCGCAACTGTACCAACACCGGGGTCCAACCGGGATGGAGGTGAATCCTCGCCCAGTCGGCAAACATCCGACAAAAGGTACTTTTACCCCGTCCGGCCTCCCCTTCGATAAACAGGATTTGCTCTGGGTTCCGTTCGTCGTCTAGCCAGCTATGGACACACTGATGCAGCGGCAAAATGGGGTATCCGGGTCGGGGTTTGCTATCAGGGCCGAGGGCTCGAGATTGGGGGGGGACGTAGAGATCTTGCAGGGTGAAGGCGTCGGCAAAGAGGCCTTCACCCTGCTCACACTGAATCACTTCATCGAGATAGGTGTCGATGCTGAGGTACTTGCGCAGAGCCGCACGTCCGCCGATGCGGTACCACTCGATCAGCCGCTGGACGCGTTCGCCTGAGTTATTTAATGGGGCGCGCATCCGCTGTTCGGTGAGCTGGGCGGTGCGGTGGGCGATCGCCTGGGCGGCTCCTTCTTTCAGGCCCAACTGGGTCAGTCGGGTCGCAAAAAGAGGGTTAAAGGCCTTGGCAAGTTGACTCGAAGGAAAATCAATCAGCGCCAAGCGAACATCTTCGTCGGCTAAGACCAGCTGGCCCAAATCCTGCAGCCCTTCTGCGACCCGAGGTGACACCGGGTCTTGCCCCACTTGCTTGAGCCAAGGCCACAGCTTGGGACTCGACAAAATCGTTTTGATGCTTTCAAGATAGGCCGCCTGGCTGACCAAACAAACGCACTGGCCCAGGCTGGGTTCCTGTTGGGTCTTGTCTCGGTAAAACTGGAGCAAATCCCCAGCCACCCGCTCAAAGGGAATGGTGAGCGCCATAAATTTGCTCAACGGCAAATTAAAAATATCGAGCAGCGAGGTGATTTGGCCCACCATCGGCCCCAAGGCCTGGGACTGCGGGCCTTCGTCTTGGAGTGTGGCGGCCAGCCTCAGCACTGTCTCCGCAGCATCCATCCCCAAGGGCACCGCCTCACCTGCGATCAGCCCCTTGATATCCGTGGTTAAAAATTTCCAGATTCGCGTTGACATGGGCCAGTGCAGCTCCGGTGGCACAAGCGGACAATCCGCCTCTAATCCAGTTTGCCCAAGCGGACGCCGAGCTAAACTGGGAGAACGTTCTGGATGCCGCCCATGCTGCTCCTCGATCACTTTCGTCCGCCCCTGAGCACCCGTCGCCACTGGCATTCCTTCCATAATGCCTGGGCGACCTATTTGGCCAGCGATCTCAACCAGCGATTGCCGGAAGGTTTCTTTGCAGAACCCAATGTCCAGTTCGGCACTGAGGTCCAGTTCGGCATTGAGATTGATGTGGCAGCCTTCGAGGAAAATAGCGAAGCGTTAACGTTGACACCTTCACTCGCCTCACCAGATGCATCTGTCCCAGGCTGGCAGCCGCCGACTCCGACCCAGACGATCGCCTTTGAATCCAGCGATGCGATCGTCGAGGTCAGCATTCTCGGGAGCGAGGGTGGGCCAAACTTGAGAGCGGCGATCGAACTCGCTAGTCCAGCCAACAAAGATCGTCTCCAACAGCGCAACGCCTTTGTTTCAAAATGTGAGACTTACTTGCGCGAGGGGATTGGGTTGGTGATTGTGGATGTCGTGACCACACGACAGGCAAATTTGCATCAGGAACTGCTGGAGCGTTTCGCGGGAGGCTCGGCGGTTGGCTCCGCCAACCTCCAACGGATCGCACCCTCTAGTCAAGGCTCTGAGCAGCCTCACGCTGACCAGCCTCCCGGTTTTCGGCTCGATGGCTCATATGTAGGGGGTTACCGCAGTGTGATTGATTGCAGCTCAGCCGAGCGATCGCAACCCAGTGCCGCAGGATCGCTACAAATTTGGTACGAGTGCTTTGGGGTTGGCGAGGCTCTACCCACGCTGCCACTTTGGCTGGGGCAGCAGTTGTGCCTACCACTTCTACTCCAGGAAGCCTATGCCCAAACTTGCCGATCGCAGCGCCTAGGAAACTGATCCCATCACCCTCAACAGGTTTAGGTCAGCGGCTTGAGGGCGATCGTGACATCTGCCACATTGGTTCCCGTCGGCCCTGGAATCACCAGATGATTGAGCTGGGCAAAAAAAGGATAGCTGTCGTGCTGCTCCAGGGCCAGTTGGGCATCGAGCCCTTGGGCGATCGCCTGTGTAACAGTTGACGAATCAACCCAAGCTCCCGCCGCATCCGTTGGCCCATCGGTGCCGTCGGTGGCCAAGGTGAGGATGGTTGCGGGAATTTGACGTTGGTGGAGGGCGATCGCCGCTGCCAGCGCCAGTTCTTGGTTGCGTCCGCCCTTGCTCCGAGTCTCTGCGGTCATTGTTACCGTTGTCTCGCCGCCATAGATCAGCACCGTACCCGCTGGTCGCTGGCCAATTTGTGTGGCGATTTCCCGACCCCGAATTTGGGCTTCTCCCGTCAGCTCCGTCGTCACAATTTCCACCGCATAGCCCGCCTTTGAAAACACCTGGGCCACTGCTTCGCAGGCTTGGCGATTGTTGCCAATCAAACTGTTCTGCGCTGAGGGGTGGTTCGTCAGGCCCGAAGCGATCACATCCAGCGGATCACCCACCACATCGGAGAGGATTAACCCCACGACCTGAGCGGGCTGAGCTAGTTCGACGAAACCGCCGCCCTTGAGGCGATCGAGGTGCGATCGCACCGCATTCATTTCCCCAATATCTGCACCGCTGCGCAGCAGCGCTTCGTTGATCACCTGGATCATTGATAGAGAAATTCTCGCCTGGGGCGCAACCATCAAGGCTGAAGCACCGCCAGAAATGCCTGCAAAAATCAAGGTTTTTTCGGTACAGTTTTCTAGCAGTTGGCAGACGCGATCGCCTGCAAATTGACTGTTTTGATCGGGCACGGGGTGAGCAGCTTCGATGAGTTGCCAGTGCGCTGGCAATTGGGTATTGCCGGTGTGGTCATATTTGGTAATCACGACAGCTGAGTCAATCACATCCCCCAAGATGGTAGCGAAGGCTCGGGCCATGGGGATGGCTCCCTTACCCACGACGATGAGACGGATGTCGCGATCGCGCAAGTCGTATGGGTGTTGGGCGATCGTGAGGGTGTGTTGCTGCCGGTGTAGATGGCGGTTGAGGGCAAGTTCTGGATTGGCGGCTTGCAGGGCGGCGGTGATGGCGCGATCGAGAATAGAATCCATGGGCTAGCTTTTCTCCAGAAAAATGTGGCAAAAGCAAATGCAGAAACCTTGACTTTGATCGCTTCTAATCGATTGGGAATCGATGCTGATCATCTGAATTTTACATCCAAATCTCAATGTGGAAATTTGAGCTACAGAGGATGATCTTCAACACTTAACCAGCATACTCGTTTCAGTGGCAATACCCAGTCACATTCCCGCACCAAAATTTGCAGAGAATCCCATAGTTCAGGATCGTGATCACAGTTCAATTCACTAATGCAAAAATCCATTTTCCCCATCCACCATGCCCATTGATTCAGTGCTATCTGTTCTGGGGGGAATGAGGTGTTGATGGCATTCGCATAATCCTGGAATGGGAAGTCAATCGTTACCGTGTTAAAATCATGATTGATGGATTGTCTGATCGCAAGAACCAGACTGGCATTAACCTTTCGCTCTAGCTTTCTTTGCCAGCGATCGCCCAGAAAACGACGATTTTGCCATCGTTGTAACCAGCTCTGAGCCTGATCCGAGACCAGCTTCTCGTTGGCCAAGAGCCAAATCCCAAGGACGTACAGACTTGCGTAGAACAACGCCTTCAGCAAATGAAAATCGCCCAAAAGCGAACAAAGGTATTCGAAGGGAAACCAGACATAGCTTAAGAAAATCATGACTACGGCTGCGAATACCCCTAGACCTGATGAGGCCAGCATCGGAGTAAGCATGACTAAGTAAAATAGAAAAATTAAGCTGAGGGGCCAAAAGGTAGCAATCATCCCAGCAAAACACAAGAGGCCTAGAGCAACATACGGGTACTCCTTGACATTGTCTCCCTGTCGAAGCTTCAGTATTTGTTTGTAAAGCGTTTCCTCCAAGCTATGGAACGGACTGTTCTCGCTGCCAAAGCGAGCGCTGAGTCGATTGTTGTGGAGTTGGGGAGATCGCAAGCCCAGTTTGTGGTAGAGGAGGACGATAGCGACCTCCATACGCTCTTGATCTATCGTATCTTTCGGGCCAGTCAATTCTGCCCATTTCCTCAAATACAGCGGAATTCGTTCTCTGCACTCTGACGGAATGTATGTCAGTCTTCGTTGTCTTGATCGAAATGGATGAATCCAACGCATATCTAGCCTTGCTTACTCTTCAGTCTATCCATCGTGGTTTCAATTTTTATTCATTGACTTAGAATTTGAATAATCAGCCAAGGCTTGAATGGATGGTCTGATAGCGTCACAAAATATAGGTGCAAAGTGGGATGAATTTGACAGTGATTAAAGCTTTGGTCGTCGAGTATTCCAGGCCAAAACGCTGTTGGGCTGCCGCCCTAAGTGTTCTCTGCGTGGGAGGTTTTGGCCTCCCTGCGACATCTGCCATCGAGCCTGTCACCCAATCTACGACCGAGCCAGCACCAGAGGACACCTTAAAGTCCTGCGTCTTTCATGTGATATTAGAAGCTCGTAAACCTTGGCGATTGCTAAACGAGGAGACGTTTGAATTAGTCCAGCAATTGATGGAAGAAGGTACCAAGCTTCAGAAAATCGGCACCCAAGAATCGTTGCAGCAGGCAAAAAGTAAATTCGAGCAAGTCATCCAAATCACCCAGACCGCAGGAGAGCGCCGATTGCAGCAAAGAGCTTGGTCTGAGATGGGAGAAACGGCATTTGCCCTCGATGACCCCCAAGGGGCCACCACGGCTTACAAACAGATCCTGCCCTTGTTGTATCTGGATGACGATAACTACGAGGAGCAGAAGGTTGATGTCCTGGGAAAAATAGGAAAAGCCTACCGTGCGCTGGGGAAAAATCAGCAGGCCCTGGAGATTTACAATAAAGCATTAGTGCTGATTCGACGTCGCGATCGGTGGATGGGCAATTGTCTCAGAGAGGCGAGAACACTCAATTCTATCGGTGAGATCTATGCAGATAAAAATGAGCTTGAAAAAGCCCTCATCTACTTCGAGCAAGCCTTAAAGCTAAGACAGTTGCTGCCGCCGCATCCACTTGATTTTGATCCAGTAGATATTCTCAACAATCATGGCAAAATTTATTTTGCTTTCGGCGATACTTCGAAGGCATTAGCATTTTTTGATTGGTCTTTTCGCATAGCTGGGTGGCTAGTTCAGAGTGTCCAAATCAGCTGGGATGCTTTAGGCTCGGAGTTCACAGTTTCAGGCTATACTCTAGACGGTATTCAGCAAGAGGCGCAGCTGGGGGTAAAACAATTGGAGGCTACGATTTCTATTCTAAATCAGCTCTACCCCAATATTGAAAGCCCAGAGCAGAAAACAATTTACATTGATAAGCTGAAGCAATGTGAGGGGCTCAAAGCGGAACTAGAGAGGCAATTAGAGATGATTGCTCAGCAGCGTCGGAGATCGAATGTATGAGGGGGTCGGTAATGCGTTAATTCATATTTGGACTCGCTATGGTTTTGAATTACTGCAGTAGCAGTTGTTTTCTTGGAACCCCCACCCAAGCCAAAACTGCTTCTCTCTGAACCACCCTCGACCCAGCAACCGCCGAGCTTGTGACGTAATTTTATGGCCATCTGAATATAGAAACCTTTTATTGGTCACTGTTTAGTTTACCCTGCAAGATGAGTCGCATAATTAGACAACTCAGGAGGCAACCGAGGTGTTCTGGCTGGGTTTTGGGCAATTGGGGGTCAGGTTCTAGCCAGCTTGGCTCAATAGTCGGCGTTTAAGCCCTTAGAATGGATCGACACCCGATCCTTGTACGATTTTCTGCCTCGCGACCTATGAGCACCCAGCCGGATCTGAACCTTGCCGACCTCAAAGACGAAATCGATCGCCGCCGAAACTTCGCGATCATTTCTCACCCAGATGCTGGGAAGACGACGCTGACCGAGAAACTGCTGCTGTACGGCGGGGCCATTCAGGAAGCGGGGGCCGTGAAGGCGCGGCGATCGCAGCGCCAAGCAACCTCCGACTGGATGGAAATGGAAAAGCAGCGTGGCATTTCCATCACCTCCACCGTGCTCCAGTTCGACTACGATAGCTTCCAAATCAACCTGCTCGATACCCCCGGTCACCAAGACTTTAGTGAAGACACCTACCGCACCCTTGCCGCCGCTGACAATGCGGTGATGCTAGAGGACGCCGCCAAGGGGTTGGAGCCGCAAACGCGCAAGCTGTTTGAGGTGTGTCAGATGCGCAAGATTCCGATTTTTACATTTTTTAATAAAATGGATCGGCCTGGGCGCGAGCCTTTGGAACTTTTGGATGAAATCGAGCAGGAATTGGGTCTCAAGACCTATCCGGTGAACTGGCCGATCGGGGGGGGCGATCGCTTCCAAGGGGTTTACGATCGCCGCAGCCAAGATGTCCACCTATTTGAGCGCAGTACCCATGGCAAAAAGCAAGCCGAAGAAACTGTGTTCAAGCTGGGTGACCCGCGTCTCGTGTCTTTGATTGCTCCAGATCTGTATGCACAACTCAAAGAAGAAGTCGAATTACTTGATGCAGCCGGGGCTGAGTTTGATCTAGAGAAAGTCCATGCGGGGATTCTGACGCCGGTTTTTTTCGGCAGTGCCATGACCAATTTCGGTGTGGAACTCTTTCTCAAAT
Organism: Synechococcales cyanobacterium CRU_2_2; assembly: GCA_012034805.1. Classification (GTDB taxonomy): domain Bacteria; phylum Cyanobacteriota; class Cyanobacteriia; order PCC-9006; family JAAUQQ01; genus JAAUOP01. Next base: position 44,732 of record JAAUOP010000023.1, read on the forward strand.
CATTTTTGGAATATGGTCTCAAGCCAGGAGAGCATACGAGCAATCGGGGCGAAATTGAGCCGACGTACCCAGAGTTTACGGGATTTGTCTTTAAGTTGCAGGCGAACATGGATCCGAAGCATCGCGATCGCATCGCCTTCATCCGCGTTTGCTCGGGTCGCTTCGAAAAGGACATGACTGTCCAGCACGCCCGCACCGGCAAAACCGTTCGCCTCTCCCGTCCCCAAAAGCTGTTTGCCCAGGGCCGTGAGTCGATGGAAGAAGCTTACCCAGGGGATGTAATTGGTTTGAATAATCCAGGGGCTTTTGCTATTGGCGACACGATTTATACTGGAAAAAAGCTGGAATATGAAGGAATTCCCTGTTTTTCACCTGAGATTTTTTCGATTTTGCGCAATCCGAATCCTTCAAGATTTAAGGGTTTTAATAAGGGTGTTTCAGAACTGCGCGAAGAAGGTGCGGTACAAATTATGTACTCGACTGATGAATCGAAGCGAGAGCCGATTTTGGCTGCGGTGGGTCAGTTGCAGCTCGAGGTTGTGCAATACCGTCTAGAACATGAGTATGGCGTAGAAACCCGCCTCGATCCTTTGCCCTACAAAGTGGCACGCTGGATCGATGGCGGTTGGGAAAGTCTGGAAAAATTGGGCCGATTGTTCAATGTTTTGACGGTTAGAGATAGCTGGGGGAGACCCGTGTTATTGTTCAAGAATGAGTGGAATGTGAATCAGCTGTTGGCTGATCATAAGGAGTTGAAATTGAAGGCGATCGCCCCTGTTGTTTCGGGCCAGGAGCCCATCTCAGTCTAATTTTGTAGGGGTCGGTATTCCCGACTCTTAGGGGTATGAGGCGCACCACAAAATCTGCATTGGGCAGGGTATGGAACGCGTCAGGAATTCTGTGTTGGGCGCGGGATGTCTTGGGTGACGTAAAATTACAGCAGGGGGTGCGCCATAAAGTTATCGGATTGGCCGGGTGCATTGGCGGGAGTTAGAGAGATTTTTCTCCGAAATAAAAGTAACGTATTGCTCCTGAATCCGTAAGGTCAACCAGGAGATTGAAAGGCCTTAGGCTAAAACCGCTCTAGCCGATCGCGCACGCTCAGCAAATGTCGATCGATAATGCCACATTCTGCCAAACCGGTGATCGTCGCATGGAGATAGTCCGCGCAAGAGCCCAGAGAGCCACGGGCGATCGCGATCGTCGCTGCCACCTCTGTTACCGACAGTCTAGGCGCATACAGCGGATGGCGAGGATTGATCGTGAAGGCGATCGCGGTCATGGCTTCAGGCTTTGATTCAGTCTCCGATTTAGGCTCCGATTCGGTCATCTCCGTCAACAGCTTTACCCAACGGGGGATATAGGATCCCACCAGCATTTCCCGTTTCCAGAGCAACAGTAACTCCGTCGAGACATGCTCTGCGGCCACCCGGTAGGCAACACCGCGACAGCTGCCGCCCCGCTCTAGAGCCAAGACCAAGCCTTGCTGTTCGGGAGTCCCGCGTCCGATGGGCGTGCGCATACAGAACCGGCGGTGCCAACCATAAATTTTGCTGGGGCGGCGATCGCCATAGTGCAAAATCGGGTTCCAAATCAGCGAACCATAGGCAAAAATCCAAACGTCGCCCTGGTTGGGCTTCTGGCTTAGGGTCTGGGCGATCGAAGCCTGCAGTTCGGCGGTGCTGAGTAGGTAGGGCAACAGTTCCGGGGCTTGCCGAACCATCTGTTGCAACTGTTCTGAAACCAGCGTCTCGCGAGTCAGTGCCATGGAGAAAACCTTATAAAGCTTTATAAACCTTATAAAAAGGGCTTGGCCAGCCAGTAGGCCGTGACGATGCGGGAGTCGATCGCTTGGCCCGATCGC
>JAAUOP010000311.1 GCA_012034805.1 Synechococcales cyanobacterium CRU_2_2
GCCAAAAATAAGTCCGTCGAACCATGGCAGTGGAAATTTACCATCGGATAGCCTCTGCTTAATCGTGAAAGCTCGCGGCGGTCATGGAAGCGAGGCTATTCGGGCCAAAGAGTCGTGCGGCCAGAAGCTGTTTGAATCAGAAGCTGTTTGAATCAGAAGCCATTGGGGCCATCCATATCATCAAGCGTTCGACTCCCCCCGCCTAGGTAACACAGCTAAGTTGGCGAGTGACAGCCCATTAACCAGTGACAGCCCATTAACCAGTGACAGCCTAAACAATTGATGAGCAACGCTTCATGCGCGAATAACACCATCAACGCTCAACACTTTGTTTGATTGACGAATGAGGCCCTAAACATAGCCCGCTGAACAAGATGGACCACCAAATTTCCATAGCATGTCCATTTGTCATGATGGTCATGCTCCTAGCAAGGGCACAAGCCCCATCCACTAGATTCTCCCCGCCCTGAACACCCTCACCTTTGGTTTACCCTGTGGACATTCCAGTCACAATCCTAACCCTGCTCGCTGGCATCGCCATCACGCTGATTAGCCTGTGGTTCGGCCTCAACAACAATCTGCTGCCCCTGGCAGCGACCGACAATGCCACCGATGTGGATGCCCTGTTCAACGTCATGTTGACGATCTCCATTGGGCTGTTTTTGTTGGTTCAGGGCTTGATTATCCTCTCGGCGATTAAGTTTCGTCGCCAGCCCGGCGATGAGGGCGATGGCCCGCCCATCCACGGCAATATCCCCCTGGAGATTCTCTGGACGGCGATCCCGGCGGTGGTCGTCATGGGAATTTCGATCTATAGCTTTCAGATCTATAACCAAATGGGCGGACTAGATCCGATGAACCACGGGGGCCACGGCATGGCTCCCAAGGCGCAACTGGCCATGGCCAGTGAATCCTTCGGCGGGCCGATGCTCCTGGCCGATGGGACGCCCAACCCCGAGTACAAGAAGTATGCGGCGGGGGTCGGGGCTACGCCAGGGTCTGGCGATGCCGATGTCACGGTGAATGTGCTGGGCCTGCAATATGCCTGGATCTTTACCTATCCCGCAAGCGGCGTTAGCTCTGGCGAATTGCACGTACCGGTAGGCAAAGACGTGCAGCTCAATCTCTCAGCCCAAGATGTAATTCACTCATTCTGGATGCCTCAGTTCCGCCTCAAACAAGATGCAATTCCGGGAATCCCGACAGAATTGCGGTTTGTCGCTACCAAGCCGGGGGATTACCCGGTATTTTGTGCTGAATTGTGCGGCGGCTACCACGGCTCGATGAGAACTCGGGTAATCGTCCACACCCAGGAAGATTACGATAGCTGGCTGCAAGAAAATATGGTGGCTCAACAGCAAGGTTTAAACGAAGCTGTAGCAATTAATCCCGCCGAGTTGCCGGCATCGGAGTTTCTGGCTCCCTACGCCGACAGGATGGGGGTTAACGCAGAAACCGTCGCTCAACTCCAACCGAGCCATTAAATAGCCCTAGTTCAAGGCAACAGGCCAATAGGTGAAAAGCAGGTTCTAAATATTGACAGGATGCGATCGAGCATCGCACGATCGCATCCCGCATCCTTAAATCATCCCGTACATTGCTCGTTGGCTAATTTCCTTCTACGCAATCGTCTTCGCAATATTTATGGCACAAGCACAAATTCCACTTACCCAACCTCAAAGTCAAGGTACTCCCCCTCACTCCCCGCACCCGACGGCGTGGAAATGGTATGACTACTTTACTTTCAACGTCGATCACAAGGTAATCGGCATCCAATACCTGGTATTAGCTTTTATCTTCTACTTAATCGGCGGTTTGATGGCGATGGCGATGCGGGCAGAGTTGTACACTCCCGATCCCGACGTTCTCGATCCCAACTTGTACAACGCTTTCCTGACGAATCACAGGGACGATTCCATGATCTTCCTGTGGATCGTACCCGCCGCGATCGGGGGTTTCGGCAACTTTTTGGTGCCGCTGATGGTAGGTGCTAGAGATATGGCATTTCCCAAACTCAACGCGGCTGCCTTTTGGGTGAACCCTCCCGCCGGACTGTTAATTTTGGGCAGTTTCTATTTCGGAGGAGCTCAAGCCGGCTGGACTTCCTACCCGCCCCTGAGCATCATAACCGCTCCGATCGCCCAATCGATGTGGATCGGCGCGATCGTACTTGTGGGAACTTCTTCAATTTTGGGTTCGGTGAACTTTGTTGTCACCATCCTCAAGATGAAAATCCCCAGCATGAAATGGGATCAAGTGCCTTTGTTCTGCTGGGCAATTATGGCAACATCGGTGCTGGCACTTTTGTCAACCCCCGTGTTAGCCGCAGGATTGGTTTTGCTGCTGTTTGACATCAACTTCGGCACTTCCTTCTTCAAGCCAGATGCTGGCGGTAATGTCATTATCTACCAACACTTATTCTGGTTTTATTCTCACCCGGCAGTTTATCTGATGATTCTGCCCATCTTCGGCATCATGTCCGAAGTGATTCCAGTTCACGCCCGCAAACCAATTTTCGGATACAAAGCGATCGCCTATTCTAGTTTGGCAATCTGCTTTGTCGGATTGTTTGTTTGGGTGCACCATATGTTCACCAGCGGCACTCCTCCCTGGATGCGCCTGTTCTTCACTGTCTCCACCCTGATCGTTGCCGTGCCTACGGGCGTCAAGATTTTCGGTTGGGTAGCTACTCTGTGGGGTGGCAAAATCCGCTTTACCAGTGCCATGCTATTTGCGATCGGCTTGCTGGCAATGTTTGTTTTGGGCGGACTCAGCGGCGTTACTTTGGGAACAGCAGCCTTTGACGCTCACGTACACGACAGCTACTACGTTGTCGCCCACTTCCACTACGTTTTATTTGGCGGGTCAGTATTTGGCTTGTATGCCGGTATGTATCACTGGTTCCCCAAAATCACCGGGCGGATGTATAACGAAACCTTGGGCAAAATTCACTTTGTTATGACATTTATCGGCACCAATTTGACCTTCTTGCCGATGCACGAATTGGGCTTTCAAGGAATGCCCCGCCGGATTGCGATGTACGATCCGCAATTCGAGTCTCTCAACAAGATTTGTACCTACGGTTCGATTCTGTTGGGACTGTCTGTGATTCCGTTCTTCATCAACATGATTTGGAGTTGGATGTCCGGGCCAAAAGCCAGCGACAATCCTTGGAACGCATCTAACTTGGAATGGACTACAAGTTCGCCGCCC
>JAAUOP010000312.1 GCA_012034805.1 Synechococcales cyanobacterium CRU_2_2
AGCAGCCCATCGCCTCACCGATGGAACCTCGGTTATCTGCGATCGAAGAACGGATGGCGATCTTGGAAGAGATGGTGCTGGAAGAATCGGGTTATGCGCCGCAGTATGAACCCCCTCGGCCTCGCTATGAACGACGATTGCGGCCTGTCGCAGTGCGATGACCTGGGGCGCAGGTTGGTTTAAACCTCGATGCCGCTGGATGCGATCGCCCTGGCCCGTTTGACGGAAATATCTAGCCGTTTGGCGATATCACTAATCGACATCCCTGATTCAAGCAATATCGGAATGACCTTACTATAGGTCTCTTCCTCAATCTCTTGATAGAAGCGGGTTTTTCTTAGTTCGACTTTGGTACCCAACATGGTTTTAATCTCCTCGCGGCTGAGTTTGGGGAACTTGTGGACGAAGACCGTTACGATCCATTCTAGAACCCGTTGCTGTTCAATGGCATCCGAGGTTCGTTGTTGGGTCTGGTGCAGTATCTCGCTGGCCCGATCGAAAGCAGATTGTTTGTTCAACCCAAATAGCTGAATCAGGCCAACTTCCAAGGAGCAGTCGGCAATCTCTACAGGCATTTCATCTAGATAGATCCGTTGAAGCCGATCGCTGGTGTCGAACTCGCGGTAGTGATGGGGCACCCCGGTATCGTACTTGCGTTTGGTGAATAAAATGACTGCCCGCCAGTCGTTTGGTGGTTCATAGTCGTGCAGAAACATGCAGATCTTGGCGAAGAAGCTGGGGTAGAACTTGTTCTTGAGGGTCGAGTAGCCCTGGGCCTCAACGAAGACGATCGGGCTATTCGGCGATTCGGCTGTAACACCCCATCGGCGCGGAGACTGGTTTGCTTGATTTCGTAGCTGCCGAAGGTGTAGATGGTGCGGGGCACCTTCTCGCCCAGTAGCTCAAAGATCAGCTTGGGTTTTTCTTGGAACAGGCGATAGAACAGGGAATCGGTTTCCATAGACATACAGGAATTTGACGCCCGCCCATTGTACTTGAGGTTGAGTTTCTCTGGAAAACAGAAAATGGAGTCTTGATTCTGGTTTCCATTTTCCGTATAGTGGACTCACAACTTACGAGCGTTCCCCATGGCTCACAAACTCGCCGTCTTCAATATGAAAGGCGGTGTCGGCAAATCTACAACTGCCTATAACCTCGCCGCTGGTCTGGTCAAGTTCCATCGGCAGCGAGTGCTCATCGTCGATATTGATCCCCAGGGCAACTCCGCCGCATCCCTCGGCATCCAAATCTGGCAACTGGAAACCCAACTCAAAGATGTACTTCAGCGCCAAGCCTCGATGCAAAATGCGATCGTCTCCACCCCTTCCGGCGTCGATGTTGTCCCCTCCAATATTCTGTTAGCCGAAGAAGAGATTCCCATCTCTGGCCTACCAGGGAGAGAACTGCTGCTCCGGAAAGCGATCGCCGCCGTCGATGACCAATACGACTACATCTTGATCGACTGCCCCCCAAACGTTGGGGTGTTTGCCGTGAATGCGTTGATGGCGGCTGAGAAGGTGATTATCCCTGTGGATATGAGTTACCTGGGCTTACTGGGAATTCAGGGGATTGAACGGGCCTTGAGTTTGGTGCGTGACTATCTTGACCACCCGATCGAAGTAGCCGGAGCCTTGGCCACTCGCTACGACGGACGCAACAACCTGAGTAAGGAAGTGTTGGCATCGTTGAAGGAGCATTTTGGCGATCGGATGTTTGCCACGCAGATTCCCGAGACTGTCAAGTTGCGCGAAGCTCCCAGTCACGGGCAATCGATTTTTGAATATGAACCCAGCGGGACTGGGGCGAAGGCTTATCAATCTTTGGTCAACGAGGTAATCGCACTATGACGACACAGAAGACAACCAGCAAGAAGAAATCAGGACTCGGCAACAATCCCCTCGCCCCCGCAACCAAGGGCATCTTTGAAAAGACAGCAGAAAATCCAGAAGGCGGAAACCCGATTCCAGAAAATGGAAAACAGCAAAGTCCTGAGGCTACGATCGCCCCAGCCGGAAAGCAGAAAACAGGTTCCAGAAAGAAGAAACCAGAGCCTGGATTTTTGGCGGAGGATCAGAAGCTTGATAAGGTGACGGTGCGAATCCCGATCGAACTGAATGACTGGCTCGATGATTTGCTGAAGCAGGGCAAGCGCAAACATGGTCAAAAGGTGCCCAAGGAAATTTGGTTACAGGCGGCGCTGGAGTTGTTCAAGGTGATGCCTGTGGATTGGTCGGAGGTGCAGTCGATCGAGCAGATGCGCGAAAAACTCCATATTCTGGAAAATGGAATCCATAATCCAGAAAAATTGTAAGCTCTGTGGCTATTGGCTTCCTACTCTTCGGATTGTGCTTCGATCGTGCTCGCGGCGTTATTCAGCTCGGTTTCCAGTTGCTCGATAGTTGGTAACACATCCTTCAAATTGTCGGGCAACTCCTTGCCGATCAGGTGAGTCGCGACCCCGAGCGGTTGGCTCATGCCGCGTAGGGAGAATTCGGCGATCGTCCGACTTTTGGAACGGCAGAGGATGAGGCCGATCGTAGGTTGGTCGTCAGGATGGCGCAAAATCTCATCAACTGCTGATACGTAGAAGTTCATCTTGCCGGAGAACTCGGCTTGGAAATCGCCCATCTTCAGGTCGATCACGACGAAGCAGCGCAGTTTGAATGGTAAAACAGCAAGTTCAGCTTGAATTCCTGCCCATCAACTTCGAGGGGGTATTGGCTACCGACAAACGAGAAGCCGACCCCTAGTTCCAGCAAGAAGTCGCGAATATGGGTTACCAAGGCTCGTTCGAGGTCGCGCTCCTGGGCATCCTTTTCCAAGCTGAGAAACGAAAAATTGTAGGGGTCTTTGAGGAGTTGTTGGGCCAGGTCGGATTGGGGGCTGGGGAGGGTGCGATCGAAGTTGGTGACAGCACCACCTTGGCGACGGAATAGATCGCTGTCGATTTGCATGGCGAGAATGTCCCGACTCCAGCCATTACCACTGGCTTGAGCGGCATACCAAAGCCGCTGTTCTTGGTCTTTCAGCTTTTCGAGCAGGACAATGTTGTGTCGCCAGGGCAATATTGCAACGCTGCGTTGCAACATTGCCTCGTCGGGGTAAGCCTCAGCTAGAGCCTTCATGTAGCGCATGTTTCGAGCCGAGAAACCCGTAAGGTCAGGGAAGGCTGCCTTCAATCCTTAGCTAGCCGATCGACCA
>JAAUOP010000141.1 GCA_012034805.1 Synechococcales cyanobacterium CRU_2_2
TTCATGTCGTACACCGTCGCTCAGCGTTCGAAGGAACTCGGCATTCGGCTCGCGCTCGGAGCGACGGCAGGAGCGCTCCAGCGACTGGCGCATCGTGAGGACGCCGTGCCCGCTGTGTTGCCAGCAGCGGAACGTGGCGCGGCCCAGTTGGAAATAGCCGGGACATTCATGCGTGTCCGAAGCCCCTGCATTTGCCGCTCTCGAGCGCGACCTCCACCACGCTTACGCCGTGCGCGGCCATCTCCGCGTCCACGTGTGCCGCGGTGATCCGCGCGAAGTCATTGCGGTCGGGACGAACTCCGACACCCGCAAACATGAGTTCCGGGTTTGCGTACTCGTGGTTGACGCAGAGGAGGCCGCGGGCTCCCGCATCGTCGAGCGGGATCTCCATGAACAGCCCCGGCCGGCGGTACCGCGGCGGTGCAGCTGGTGGAGCAGGCCGCCCGCATCATGAGGGCGCCCCCCGTCTCGTTCCCATCAGTTTTGCCCATATCGATGCCTGTTTTTACACGGGCCAGTCCCACGTCGATTTCGTGAGGTTACTTCTGGAACACGGCGCAGAACTGGCCGTGCCAACTTGGACAAATAACAGCGTTGCAAGTCCCGATGATGGCGGACTCAGGCCCGAACAGTCCGATCCTGAAATAGTCAGAGGCGCCCATGAGCTTATGAGGTTGTATGCGCAGCTCGGCTGCAAACCCACCTGGACCTGCGCCCCCTATCAACTCGCGGGCGGCCCGAAGTTTGGCGACCACATCGCCGTGGGCGATCTGTTGCGGGTTAGGCCCGGCGAGAAAGTGCCGGTCGATGGGCGTCGTCACCGAAGGCACGAGCTCGCTCGAAGAGTCGATGGTTTCTGGGGAGCCAATCCCAGTGGAAAAGTCACCAGGCAGCAAGGTAATCGGAGGCGCGGTCAACGGCACGGGCGGCGGCCATGGCTTTGACTTCTTCGACCAGGGAATTAATCACCTGGGTTTGGGTCGGGGTTTCGCGCCAGAGCTGCACGAGCCGCACGAGGGCTTGGCGCTGGTGATCCGATTGGTCGTAGTTGGCTGGAATGCGGCGAATAAAATTGACCAGTTCACGATCGAGCTGGGTCGCGGCCTGTTGCACTGTGGCCGCATCCAACTGAACGCCGCTGAAAATATCGGACTGGATTCCCAGGGCCATCAGCGCCGTGGTGCGTGAGTCGAGCTGACGCCAGAGCCGAAAGGCTTCTGTGAGGGCGTTGCGCTGGTTGCCTTTGCCTTCGTAGTATTGCGGAATTCGCTGCACAAAGGAGAGTAGGGCCGGATCGAGGGTATCGAGCGGGGGGCGGGGGGAAGTGTCTTGCTGAAGAGAGGCGATCGCCTCCTCCCGTGAGTTGAGCTGTCGCCACAGCTGGGTCAGCCGCAACAGTGCTTCTCGCTGGTGGGGATAGCCTGCATACCCCCCGGAAATGCGCCGCAGCAACTGCACCAAATTTTTGTTGAGCAATTCCGGGGACGCGGTTTCGGTTAGTCCCAGAGACTCAATCAGGGATCGATGATCCGGCAAGTTACGCCAGATGCGTCCGGCCTCGAGCAGAGCATCTCGCTGATTGGCCAAGCCTCGGTAGTAGGCCGGGAGGCGTTCTACCAGACCCAGCAGTGCCGCGTCCAAATAGGCCAAGTTGTGCGGGGCCTGATCGGCGGTGAGGTCGGCTTGGGCATCGGCAAAATAGGCTCGTTTCAGCAAGACAAAATTACAGGGTTGGAGCTGGGCGACGCCGGGCTCTGGGGCGTCGGGGCGATAGCCAGCCGCGATCGCCCTCAGCAGCCCATCCCCATAGCCCCCCGCTTCCCCATCCCACAGCTCCAGGGGCGAAGTTTTTTGTTAATCAGCTGATCGGTAAGGCTGCGGATCGTGGTTGCCGCCACTTGCACCTGTCCCTCTAGGCTGTCGATCTGGTTCGCACTCACCCGGCCATAGACCACCAGCCCCAAGCTACTCTGATCTCGATCTGCGGCCTCCCTCTGGGCTGCTGCTCGCTGCAACGCCACTTCCTCCTCTGGCAAGGCATCGTGGGGCTGGGGCGCGGTTCGGCTGCTGTCCTGAGCATCAGCATCACCGAGGGCATCGCTACAGGCTGGGTTCTGGATGGCTGAGTTATGAACCGCGTAGAGCGCCGCCAAAATTGACTTGTGAATTCCGACCCGCGCTGCCTCAAGAACGTATAAATAGTTGCGCTGGTCTGCGTCGAAGATGGCCATGGGGAAGAACGGACTCTCGTACGGTGGGGAGTGAATTATCTACCGGGGCATCGGGAATGAGACAATAGGCGACGGCCCGGTGGAAGACAGGTCATTCATCTGTCTGCTGCTCGGATACAGCCTATCTCAAGGAGAACCGCATGACCCGCGCCATCATGGAAACCGATAAAGGAACCATCAATCTGGAGCTGTTTGATGCAGACGCTCCCAACACGGTGAAGAATTTCGTCGAGTTGGCCGAAAAAGGCTTCTACGACGGTCTTCAATTTCACCGTGTCATTCCCAACTTTATGGTTCAGGGCGGTTGCCCCCAGGGCACTGGCACCGGCGGCCCCGGCTACAAAATCAAATGCGAAATCAACGCCAACAAACACCAAGCAGGCACCCTGTCGATGGCCCATGCGGGCCGGGATACGGGCGGCAGTCAGTTTTTCATCTGCCATAGCCCCCAGTCTCACCTCGACGGAGTTCATACCACCTTCGGTAAAACCGAAGATATGGATGTGGTCAATGCCATTCGCCAGGGCGACAAAATTATTTCGCTCAAAATCGAAGCTTAGCAACGAGGTGTTCGCTTAGAGCGCCAGCATCGAGTAACCCGCATCGAGTAACCCGCATCGAGTAACCCGCATCGAGTAACCCGCATCGAGTAACCAGGCGTTGCTGAATTTCGAGACGAACCCGGTGACAAAGGCTTTGACAAAGGCTTTGACAAAGGCTTTGCAAAAGCTGGACGAACAGCGGTTCGTCCCTACGGTAAACCTCCCGTAAATCAGCAACGCCGGTCAAAACGGTTGTTCGTTCGGCTGGGGGTTGGGGCGGGCATCCGACCTGCGCGATCGCCTCGGTTTCGTTAGGATTACCCCTAAGGCCGCGCACTAGAGATCCACACCAGACTCCCTAGACCATTCAGAGCGCCTCACGGCCCACACCAAACGCTCCCCAGGAGGCAATCATGATTTTATCTGCACTATTTGGCGGCAAAAACTAGAGCTCCCAACTCCAGCAGAAGCGCTCCCCGGACGCTCCACCAAAATGCCGGTTCCCGCCCAGCACTTTGTCAACGGTAACCCCATACAAGGGCCATTCCCCGACGGTTTGGAAATGGCGGTGTTTGGTCTGGGCTGCTTTTGGGGGGCTGAGCGCAAGTTTTGGCAGCAAGCCGGTGTTTATACCACGGCGGTGGGCTACGCCGCCGGGGTTACACCCAATCCGAACTACCAAGAAGTCTGTAGCGGTCGGACGGGCCACAACGAGGTAGTTTTGGTGGTCTATGACCCTAAGCAGATCTCCTACGCAACGTTGCTCAAGGTGTTCTGGGAAGCCCACAACCCCACCCAGGGGATGCGCCAGGGCAATGACGCCGGCACCCAATACCGCTCGGGGATCTATACATTTTCGCCAGAGCAAAGGGCTGCTGCCGAAGCCTCTAAGCTGGCCTATGCGGCGGATTTGAAAACCTCAGGCTATGGCGAGATTACAACTGAAATTTTGACTGCGCCAGAGTTTTACTACGCAGAGGAATATCACCAGCAGTATCTGGCTAAAAATCCCAATGGTTATTGTGGCCTCGGCGGCACCGGGGTCACCTGCGCGCTCTAGCACTGCGCTTGACACCCTTTCAGCGGCGTTGACGCTGCCCAGATGGGCATCATTCCGACAAAGCTGCGATCTCCCTTCGAGGTCGCAGCTTTGTTGTGTGGACGCACAGTTTCTGCTCGGTCTTTTGCTGCGTCAGCAATTTTACGTATTCTTTACGATTTCCATAACTTTGTGCGATCGCCTTGACCTCAGATAAGGTCTCCGCATAAAACTTTTATGGGAAATGAGGTGAAATTGGGGTGAAACGAGATGAAACGATCCCATAGGGACTCGGGATTCACCCCATTTCGTTTATTCTTACTCGTTTTTTCAGCTTCAGGTTTGCATTCTTGTATTTTTTAATGCCAATAAAGGCGATTTAAAGATGCCGCTTAAGCCCCCAAGACTCAGCGTAATTATCCCCTGCCACAACGGAGCCGCGACCCTGGCCCAACAGCTTGAGGCTCTGGCTCGACAGCAGTTTGACAAAGCGAGTGAAGGCGCTTGGCAGGGCGAGTGGGAAGTCATTGTGGTCAATAATGGTTCCACCGATCGCTCCGTCGAAATTGCCGAGGGGTATCGCGATCGCCTCCCCCGCCTCACCATTGCCGAGGCTCATCAACCGGGAACACCCTTGCTGGGCGTGACCCATTCCTACAACGTCGGTCTTCAAGCGGCCCAAGGCGATGCCTTTGCCTTTTGCGAAGCCGATGATGAGGTCTGCGATCACTGGGTACAGGCCGTGGGGAGCGCGCTTCAGCAGCACGAATTGATTGCAGGCTCGTTGTGCCACGATCAACTGAATGAAGCTTGGCAAATCGAGGCCTTTGGTGCAGGTTCCCAGATGGAGCAGTTGCCTCGGTTTTATTTGATTGAAAAGTATGTTTATGCCTCGGGCTGCAATCTGGCCTTTCGTCGTTCTGTTTACGACAAACTCGGCCCGATTGACGAGTCGATTCGCTATGTTTGGGATATGGAATTCTGCTGGAAAGCTCAAGACTTGGGCATTGCCATGGTGTTCGTCCCCGAAATGGCGATTCAGTATCGACTCCCGACAAAATTGCCCAAAATCTACAATCGCGTGCGGCTTTGGTGTATCGAAACGGCTGAATTGCAGCGGCGCTATCAAGGCAGAAATTCGGCGATCGCCCTGCTCAAGCTCAACTACTGGACGCTAAAATACTCAGCTCTATCCGCTTTTTGCTGGTTACGGTATTCGATGGGCGGATCTAAGGCAAAGCTCGCTCAGTCTTTGCACGAACTCGGGGGGTGTGTGGGTCGCTTCCAGGGGACGTTTTATTTGAGCCGCGTCTAGGATTCTTGAGTCGCGTTTTAGGATCAGTCAGGCCTGGGATGGGTCTCTCGATCGCAGGAGTGCCAGCCGGATGAAAGTTGCACGTCGTCGGTGGCCTCAGGGTTAGGATGAGACTTTCCAAATTTCGGCATCATCTACCAATCGGAGCAAGACATCATCATGGGGGCTCTCCAGGGCAAGGACCTACTCACACTCACCGACCTCACCGCCGAGCAACTGCGTGACCTACTTGATCTGGCCGCAGATCTGAAAACCGGCAAACTCAAACCCCAGACGAACAAAACCCTGGGTCTGATTTTCTCCAAAGCCTCCACCCGCACCCGCGTTAGCTTTTCGGCGGCGATGTATCAATTGGGGGGCAATGTCCTCGATCTCAACCCCAATGTCACCCAGGTGGGCCGGGGCGAACCGATCGCCGACACCGCCCGAGTGCTTAGCCGCTACTTGGACGTCCTGGCGATTCGAACCTTTAAGCAGGCGGATTTGGCCGAATACGCCCAATACGCCGATATTCCCGTGATTAATGCCCTGACGGACTCATACCACCCCTGTCAGATTCTGGCGGATTTGCAGACGATTCAAGCAGAGTTTGGCAGCCTAGCAGGGCTGACACTGGCCTACTGCGGCGATGGGAATAATATGGCCCATTCCCTGATGCTGGGCTGTGCTCTCAGTGGAATGCATGTGCGGATTGCCGCGCCCGAGGGCTACCAGCCCTTGCCAGAAATTGTTACCCAGGCCCAAAAGATTGCTCAGGTAGCGGCGTCTCCAGGAGCGAGCGAAGTCCTCGTCACGTCCGATGTGCAAGCAGCAGTTCAGGGAGCCCATGTGGTTTACACAGATGTTTGGGCCAGTATGGGACAAGAGTCCGAAGCCGATTCTCGGCTGCCTGTGTTCCAGCCCTACCAGGTGAATGAGGCCCTGATGGATTTGGCCGATCCCGAGGCGATCGCCCTCCACTGCCTCCCCGCCCACCGAGGTGAAGAAATTAGCGAAGCCGTCATGGAAGGGTCACAATCTCGCATCTGGGACCAAGCCGAAAACCGCCTTCATGCTCAAAAAGCCCTTCTGGTCAGTCTTCTGGGTCTCGTCTGATTGCCATTTCCCCAATTGCCATTTCCCCAATTGCCATTTCCCCAGCACCCAGGGCGACTCGGCGGCAGAAAGTAGTACAGAGGTATGGACATTTACTCCGTACTAGGATACAAATGTTCGTAAGTCTATCTGTTCTTGTCGTCTGCAATCGAATCGCCCATGTCAGTTTGGCGAGAGGCATTTTTTGCAGCCAAGAGAAGTTGTTTTTTCAGCTGCCGAGGGCAGCCCCAGAGGTTATGGAAAAGCTTACCGAAGCCCAACAAGAACTCTTTGATTGGTTGGTGCTGTACATTCGTGAAAACCAGCATCCACCGTCGATTCGGCAAATGATGCGAGCAATGGAACTGCGATCGCCCGCTCCTGTCCAAAGCCGTCTCAAGCACCTGCAAAAGAAGGGCTATATCGATTGGAGCGAAGGTCGGGCTCGCACAATTCGGGTGTTGACCGAGAAAGGGATTCCGCTGCAAGGGGCGATCGCGCCGGTAGTCTGATCGACGTCTTTCCGGACAGCGTTGAGCGCTTAGACTTGTCCGACGTGTTTCAAAATCCCCAGTGCTACGCGCTACGCGTCCGAGGCGACAGCATGATCGACGCCCATATTGCCGAGGGTGATATTGTGATCATGCAACAGGTCAAGGAGCCCTCTCGAGTCAAAAATGGCACGATTGTTGCGGCCCGCTATGAGAGCCAGACAACCCTCAAGGCCTTTCACCGGGATGGCGATCGGGCAATCTTGAAGCCTGCAAACGCCAGTTATGAACCGATTGTCGTTCCGGCAGAAGAATTAGAAATCCAGGGTGTCCTCGTCGGCGTTTGGCGCGGCTACGGCATCACGGATATTTAGTTCGAGACCCGTCGTCGTACTCTCCCCGAGCGTGTTGATGACGGCTTGGGGAAAACGCTGGGCTAGGGCCGTGAAGGCAGGACAAGGCAGTTTTGGGTCAATGCCTTCAGGTTTGTTCCAGCTAAACGGTGCTTGTCGGGCCGCCGCCATCCAGAGCAACCGCTTGGCGCGGGTCATCGCGACATAAAGCAGTCGAAACTCTTCCGCTTGTTTCAGTGCGCCCGCTTCCGCCCAAGCCTGATTTAGGTCTGGAATGGTGTCTGGGCCTTGGTGCAGATGGGTTCGAATTTGGGCGCGGGCCACTTCCGAGAGGGTGAACTCGCCCAGGAATTTGCTCTGAGGCGGCACCCAGGTGTGGCCGGGGATGGTTTGGGCTTGGAGAAACGGCAAAAAAACCACGTCCCAGTCCAGCCCCTTGGCTTTGTGCATGGTGATGATGGTGATCTGGCCCGGTTGGGTGTAACGGGATTCGGCGTTTTCGAGATCGATCCCCTCAAATTTTTCCGAGCTGACGATTTCGCTCAGAGCCGCAATAATCGTCTGTAGCGAAATCTCGCCACCGGCTCGGCGGGCAGCCTGTTCCGCCAGTTTATCCGCAGAGGCGAGTTCCGCTGGGTCATAGTTGAGCGTTAGCGCCAAAAAAGACAAGAGTTGCAGCGGTGGCAGGGCCAACCGAGCCTGGAGTAGCCCGTTGCAATAGCGGCGAGCCTCCCGCACTGGTCGGGATTGGGCCGGGTCGAGGGGGCCAGGGTAGAGGAATTGCTCGGGGGCCGGGGCGAGGGCGTTGAGATCTTGGGAGGGAATCAGTTGCCGCCGCAGAAGTGTGGTCAGGGCGGCCTTGAGGTTGTCAGGAGAGTGGGGGCGCTGGATGAATTGGAGTAGGGTGAGGATTTCGTTGGGGACGTTGGAGCGGCGATCGCGCCCACCCACCTCGTAGACAACAATCCCATGCTCCGTTTCGAGGTCTTCTAAGCGTTGCGCCAAAAACCGTCCTTGCTTGTTTTCTCGCACCAAAATGGCCGCTTGGGTCTGGGGGTCTTGGGCAAACAGGGCGATCGCCTTGGCTCGAATGCACTCCACCGTTGCAAATGTCGTCTCTGGGAAACACAGCTCTAGTCCCGCGCCCAGGGGAGAAGGATTGGCATTGGGTTGTGGGTCGCCCTGGGGGACGGGCTGGATGTGCTGGGAACGAAAGGGGGCGCGGCGACCCTGAAGATAGGCATTGCGATTGACCCAATCCAAGACAAAGTTGGCGGCATCGAGAATCACCGGACTGCTGCGTCCGGCGCGATCGAGGGTGATCAGGCGGTTTTGGGCTTGGCAGCGATCGCAAAATTGCCGAAAGAAAATCGGATCCGCTGGCGTAAAGGTCGAATTAATCGCCTGGTTGGGGTCACCGACACGGACGAGGTTGGGCGGCGCTTCGGGGTGGTCTGGATCCTGGCCCAAAATTTCTAGGAGCCGGGTTTGGAGGGGGGTAGAGTCTTGGGCCTCGTCCTCAAATACAGCAAAGGTTTGTCGTTGCCAAAGGGCACGGGTTGCCGGCTCCGCCAAGACGCGCAGTGCCGCCAAAATCATGTCGTCATAGTCCATCAGCCCGCGCTGGCTCAGCAGCGTTTGGTAGCGCTCATACAGGCCCGCTGCGATCTCAAGGACGTTATAGCCGAGGTCTGAATCGCTGGCATCTGAAGGGTTGGCCAAGCAGGCGGTGGCGGCGAGCGATCGCAACGCCTCCGGCAAAATCCCTGAACTCTTAGCCTCATGGATCACCGTATTGGCCAAATCCGGCAGCACCTCCGTCCGCAACACCGCCCGCCGCCGCAGCCGCTCGGTCTCTTCCCCATCAAAGCCCCGCCCTTGGATTAGGGCTTCATAGGGTTTGGGAAAATCTGCAATCCATTGATCCACGCAGTCGCGCATCAACCGATGGTTGCGGGCCGGTGTGATCAGAGCGCTGTCCTCAAAATTGAGGCCAGACAACTCTGGATGGCGATGGGCAATCGCCAGCGCGAGTCCGTGGAGCGTGTGTACTGAAAATCCGTTGGCGGGTAACTTCAGCTCCCGTAGCAGCTGACGAATCCGGGTTTTAAGATTGGCCGCCGCCGAGCGGGTAAACGTGACCAGCACCAGCTGACAGCGCAGATTGAGACGATGTTTGGCAATGGCGATCGCAGCGGCCCCCGCCATCCCAGTAGACTTGCCAGCACCGGGCACCGCCGATACGGCCAGCTCGCCCCCCTGCCAGTCGGCCAGGTGCTGCTGGCCGCTGCGAAGGCGATCGCGGATTGCGACTAAGTCCGCCGCAAGTTTGGCAGAAGAACGCTCGAAAACCGTTGGCGCAGAAGAAGGTGAGATTGACATCAGCGCAGGCTCAGACGTTAACGATCCTTGGGAACTGGGTGAAGCCCAGGGTCACTGTTTTCGTGGTCATTGCCCAGGTCATTCCCAGGGAGAGTGTCCCCGGCCTGAGTGGCAGTTGTGTCCCGCCGGAGCAGCAGAAACGGATTGACGCGCAGATTGTTTTTCAGGTTTTTGACGCGATCGCCCAACAATCGATCCAAAAACGGTACCTTTTCCGCATTGATCACCAACACTGCCAAGCTTCCAAACAAGATTTTCGGCAGCAGAAAACCAACCCCGCTAGCATCAGCCAGTCGGTACTCAGGCCCTCGAAAATTGACACAGATTCCATATCCTTTTGTGACAAACGATAGCGAACGCGATCTCGCTCTGAACCCTAGCGATCGATAATCTGGCGCTCCGAGGCGACCTCTGCCTTAGACATCTTTGCCTTAGACGAGTCTGCTGGAGGCAGCTCTGCACCCCCCCGAAGCTCCTCCTTAAACCCGCGTAAGGTCTTGCCGAAGGCACTGCCAAGCTGAGGGATACGCTTGGGGCCAAACACAAGTACTGCCACCCCAACGACGAGCACCACTTCCACCCAACCAATATTCATGCGCAATCCTCCAAGTCTATTGACCCGCAAAACCAGACAGGATAACGAGAAGACCCAAAAGACCCGTTCCGATGAGCAGAACCTTGCCTGCGTTGGGGCTACCTTTCCAAGAATGTCGTTTTTCCGCCATCGATGATGATGCCTCTACGTTTAGGATAATCGGATTTGGGAGCATGAGCTTGCGCAGTGGTGGGATTAACGAGGGCTCGCACCCCAGCACACACCCAATGCATCTCCTCGAACGTCACGTCAACATCACATTCGAGATCAAAACTTAATCACAACTCAAATGTAACAATTCGTAGAGCAGTTGGGAGCGAACAGAGGCTGTTTCCGTCAATCCGCTAAAGTGAAGATCCGCATCGCGAAAGCAGCTAGCGTAAAAATGCAAGAGTAAGGGCTCTAGCCCTCTCCATCGACCTCTCCATCGGAGTTATGAATCACCCCCTGCCGTCTACAACGACCCCATCCCTGCGCATACGGCAGCATTCCCTGGTTTGTCGGCTGGCGGATCGCATTGAGAAGATTTGGGCGCAGTATTTGGATTTGTCTGCCTATGACATGCCCGAGGATTTGGGCTATGTGGAGGGGCGACTTGAGGGAGAGAAGGTGGCGATCGAAAACCATTGCTACCAAACGCCGCAGTTTCGCAAACTACACCTGGAATTGGCCAAGGTCGGGCCGGGGCTAGATATCTTGCACTGTGTGATGTTTCCGCGCACGAATTATCCGCTACCGATGTTTGGCAACGATTTGGTGGGCAGCCGCGCGGGCATCAGCGCTGCCATTGTCGATTTATCGCCGATTAACCCAGAACGTAAACTCTCTGATCTGTACGATCGCCAACTCGCAGCCCTGCCCACAGACCAGTTTTCCCAACACCGAGACCTACCTGGCTGGGGAGATATCTTCTCACCCTACTGCGTTTTTGTGCGCCCCGCTGATGAAGATGAAGAGCTGGACTTTTTAGTGCGGGTGGAGTCGTTTTTGACGATTCATTGTCAAAATGCTGTGCGCACCGAGCCGGTGCAAACCGCAGCGGAGGAAATGGCCCTGCGGGAAGCTCAGCGTTACTATTGTGCCAAACAGCAAGAAAACGATAAAACCCGTCGGATTCTCGAAAAAGCTTTTGGTGTAGCCTGGGCCGATCGGTACATGACCCAAATGCTGTTCGATGCCCCCTGAGATGCCCAGCTCGAACTGAGCGGCTGCCGAGTCCTAGGGAGACCCTCCGTCGCAAAGGCGAGTTGAATAAAATTCTTTCTACTAAAGCGATTCCTTTTAAACCGGACTTAAGACGCTCTTAACGTCTACATGACAAGGTTTGTAGAAAGTACTACAGACTCTCAAGCTCGTTCGGGCACTTCCACAGCTTCTCTTCAGGTGCACGACATTCTCGTCCGGATCGGTTGAGAGAAATTTGTGCTGGAAACTTCGATCGCTTGTTCTTCTGCAACCTCTTCTGCAATCTCTTCTACCTCCCTTTTAGGTGGCCCCCATCGACTGAACAGATTTAACAGGAGACTAAGCTCTGAATTCTCCCCGGATTGGATCTCTATTTAGCGACCGCTCTCAGCTGCACCGTCAAAGTAAATCTCATCCGGTGTTTTGTAATCCAGCGACTGATGCAATCTCAACTGATTATACCCGCTAAACCATCTCTTCACCTCCTGATTCAAGTGATTCCCATTCTCAACTGGACAGTCAAAACTTGCTGACACATCAAGGATTGAGATTTCCAAGTAGATGCGGTGGTTTAGAGGGCGCTCGACTGCGCGGATTCTTCTGGGCCAGTAGTTGATGGAGAAGTAGGCCCTGTCTACTGTTGGCTAAAACCGTTAGTTGTAGATGCTGTAGCGAGATGCGGACGACCTGCTCAGTAGGATAGCCATGGCTGGGTAGGGTGCGAAACCAGACCGGGAAATGCCGCCAACCGGTCTGGCTCATTTCAAGGGAGAGGACTTGGAGTATACCCAGTGCGATGGCACTGAGATTGACGAAGCGTTCAAAGGCTTCGACCTTGGCAA